>JBFLVQ010000284.1:0-11165 GCA_040758525.1 Acidobacteriota bacterium | reverse complement strand
CTGATTAGTATGTTGACTGAGCCACAAATCCCTATTAGTAAATTGAACATTGTTAATGTCGAGGAAAGAACAAGACTGTTAATTGAATTTAACAATACGCAAGCAGATTATCCTCACGATCAATGTTTCCATCAATTATTTGAGATTCAGGCAGAGCTAGTTCCAGCAAATATTGCAGTAACTTCAAATGGATATTTACTGAGTTTTTCTGAACTAAACCAGCGTGCCAATAGATTAGCGCATTACTTAAATCGGTTAGGAGTAAGACCAGAGGCTAGAGTAGGAATCTATCTAGAACGTTCTTGCGAGATGCTGGTTGCTTTGCTAGGCATTCTTAAGGCTGGCGCTGCCTATTTGCCTCTTGATCTAGAATGTCCAACGCAACGATTAAATTTTATTTTGTCAGATGCACAAGCAGATTTAGTGTTAACAAAAGAGAGATGGTTACCATTATTACCGAAGTATGCAGCGAGATATATCTGCTTAGACTCAATAGAGAGTCTGCTTGGACAGGAGAGCGAAAGCAATCCAGCCTATGTTATGACACCAGCCAACTTGGCATATGTTATCTACACATCAGGTTCAACTGGTAAACCAAAGGGAGTGATGATATCTCATAATGCGCTGGTTAATTATCTTAGCTGGTGTATAGAGAATTACAAAGTAGCACAAGGAAAAGGTACTCCTATACATTCCACGATCAGCTTTGATCTCACCATTACTAGTCTGCTTGCTCCATTATTAGTAGGTCGGCAAGTACTACTCATTCCAGAAGAATTTGGATTGGAGGGTCTCAGCTCTTGTCTGCTTAAAGAGAAGGGATTCAGTCTAATTAAGATCACTCCTGCACACTTGGAATGGCTAAATCAACTTTTGCCAAAAGAAGATCTACAGGGAATAACAGAAAGAGTTATTGTTGGAGGTGAAGCACTCTGGAGCAATAGCCTTTCCTTATGGCGTGATTATGCTCCACAAACAAAGATTATAAATGAGTATGGTCCTACAGAAACAACTGTGGGATGTTGTGTATATGAAGTTGAAGACAGCACAATAGGCGCTGTGCCGATTGGTCGGCCAATTAGCAATACACAGATTTATATATTGGATAGGCACCTCAACCTTGTACCAACAGGTGTTGCAGGTGAACTGTATATAGGTGGAGTTGGACTAGCACGTGGTTATTTGAATCGCCCGGAGTTAACAGCAGAAAGGTTTATTCCACATCCATTCAGTTATAAACCAGGCGCTCGTCTATATAGAAGCGGCGATCTAGCACGCTATTTATCTAATGGCAATCTAGAGTATTTGGGCCGTATCGATCAGCAGGTTAAGATTCGTGGGTTTCGGGTTGAATTGTCTGAGATTGAACTTGTATTGACCGAGCATAGAGCTATCCAGCAGGCTGCTGTTATAGTTAGGCAAGATACTATGGGAGATAAACAACTTATCGCCTATCTTGTACCAGATCAGAGTGATGTGAATTTTTGCCAAGATGGTCCAGCACGCTTGGTAAGCGATGTGCAAATTTTCTTAACCGAGAGATTGCCTGATTATATGATCCCTTCAGCATTTCTGTTATTAGAAAAAATGCCTCTTACAAGTAATGGTAAAGTGGATCGACAAGCATTATTAATGCGTGCTGATATTAGTGTTGCCATAGTACCATTTGTGGCTGCACGCACTAATACAGAACAGTTATTAGCTAATATATGGTCTGAGCTACTGGGTGGCAAACGGGTCGGTATTAATGATGACTTTTTTAAGCTAGGTGGCCATTCGTTATTGGTTGCCCGTCTTATTTTCCGTATACGTGAAACCTTTAGGGTAAAGCTTGCGATACACTCGCTCTTTCAATCTCCAACCTTGGCTGAACTGGCTCACACAATTGACGAGGCACTTGTTGTACAGGTATCAGAAGATGCCGTTCCTTTAGAAAATCCTGATTTAATTCAAGAGGCTGTTCTTGACCCGACCATTAGAGTTTCAACAACAGCAATGGGCGGTGTAGCCAAGCTTTCTCATATCTTGTTGACAGGGGCAACAGGTTTTGTTGGCACATTTTTATTATCGGCTCTACTGGAACATACTGATGCAAAGATATATTGCCTAGTACGGGCTTGCGATGTTGAAGATGGGACGAGGAAAATTCAAGAAAAACTTAAATCATTGCTACTTTGGCATGATTCTTTAAAATCGCGAATCATTGTTGTTGTTGGAGATCTTTCACAACCGCTTTTAGGTCTTTCACCAGAGCAATTTGCTAGACTGGCTGAGGAGATTGATGCTATTTATCATAATGGCGCTTTTGTCAACTTTATTTATCCTTATCAAATCCTTAAGCCTACTAATGTGCTTGGCACACAAGAAATCTTACGCTTAGCAAGCCAATCTAGGATTAAACCAGTTCATTACATTTCCACTTTAGGTGTCTTTGATATTAGCAGAGCCGGTAAAGATTTATTAGAAGATGATAATCTCGATTCAGGTGTTAATCTGACAGGTGGTTACCTACAGAGCAAGTGGGTAGCAGAACGGTTGATCGGATTGGCTAGATCTAGGGGAATACCATGTTCTATCTATCGATTAGGTCGAGTGACAGGAGATAGTCGTACAGGAGTTTCAAATACTAATGATATCTTATTCAGAATGATAAAAGGGTGTATACAACTAGGTAGCGCGCCTATGCTAAATTACTCAGAAGATATCACACCAGTTGACTACATCTGTAGAGCCATTGTGCATTTATCAAAACAGCCTAGTGAGCAAGGAAAAAACTTTCACCTAGTTAATCCACAACGTATTAAATGGAACGATCTGGTCAAATGGATCGAGCAATATGGTTATACGATTAAACTAATCTCCTATGATGAGTGGATAACTAAATTAATTGCTGCTAACCAGGGTCTTAAAGAGAATGCACTATTGCCACTTATCTCAATCTTTACTGAACAGACTCCAGGAAAAGGGAAGCAGGGCTCTTTACCTGGTCGAGTTATCTCTAGCTTAGCTTTACGTGCATTACAATTGTTAGGATGGAAGACTCCCTTCGAGCCACGATATAACTGCCGAAACACACAGCAAGGATTAGTAGGGGCCAGTATTGCTTGTCCACAACTAAATAATGACTTATTGATGAGATATTTCTCCTACTTTATTCGCAATGGGTTTCTCGACGCGCCAACATAGGTAGATACTCTTCAGCAGTACTCAATTTATATACATCATAGATAAAACTCTTTTCTGATTGCTGATCTGTTGTTAAGGATACTTTAAGGAGAAGTTTCCTAATATCAGGGCTTGGCAAAATCGGAGATTTGGAGCAAAATTTTAATATTGACCAATACCAAATTTAAAAAATCAAAGAGATAAATATGTTATTGCTACTCCTGCTAATCTTACCCTGCCAAGCAGCAATATCAGAGATGATAGTGCTTCCAATAGAGCAGCCAGTTATTATCACAACTGACAATCACAAAGATGATATACGTAGGCTAGAACAAGGCAAGCCTGTTGAACGAGAGTTGCAGGGTGGGGAACATCATTCCTATCAGATTAGTCTTACCACAGGACAATACCTGCATATAGTTGTTCAACAGAAAGGCATAGATGTAGTTGTCTCGATCTTTGACCCAGATGAGAACAAGCTTGCTGAAGTTGATAGCCCTAATGGAGTAGCAGGACCAGAACCACTTTTTCTAGTAACAGAGAGAGCTGGTGACTACAGACTCGAAGTGCGATCTCCTGAAGAGAAAGTTTCCCCAGGTAAATACGAGATCAATATTGCAGAATTACGCCCAGCTATCGCTAAAGATACCAATCTAGTTGCTGCACAAAAGTTATTTGCAGAAGGTAGCCTACTTAGTGCGCAAGGAATGGCAGAGTCCTCACGCCAGGCAATAGCAAAGTACCAAGCTGCATTACTAGAATGGCGAATAGTTGGTAACCAGAAAATGGAGGCTGAGACACTGGCTCGTATTGGTATTATTTACAATTTCTTGGGTGAGAATCAGACCGCCCTTGACTACTTTAACCAAGTATTACTGATACTACGAAGTGTAGATAATAAAGAGTTAGAAGTAATAACGCTTCGTTATATAGGTGGAATTTACAACTTATTAGGAGAGAGTCAAAAAGCGCTTGATTGTGCAACCCAAGCACTATCGCTGGTACGATTAATAGGTAACCAAAATCTAGAAGCCAGTATATTAAGCGGCGTTGGTGTGATTTATAGATCATTAGGAGAAAATCTAAAAGCGCTTGATTACTTTAATCAAGCACTGATACTTGCCAGAAGTATTGGTGACCGATATAACGAAGCCCTTGTGCTCAATAGTATGAGTGTGGTTTACAGATCACTAGGAGAGGATCTTAAAGCACTTGATCATCTTAATCAAGCATTGCCATTGGCACGCACAGTAGCTGATCAAGGATTGGAAGCAGATATCCTCACTGGTATAGGCACAGTTTACTACACCTTGGGAGAGAATCAAAAAGCACTCGATTATTTTAATCAGGCGCTGGTGTTCTTGCGAACCTTAGGAGCTCGCAGATTGGAATCATATGCCCTTAATAATATTGGTAGCATCTATGACTCATTAGGAGAATATCAGAGGGCACTTGACTATTATAATCAAGCATTAGCGCTTAGAAGGGCGACCGGTGATCGTTCTGGAGAAGCAAACACACTTACTAATATTGGTAGAATTTATAAATCTTTGGGAGAGTATCAAAAGGCATTAGACTATTTTAATCAGGCAATGGTACTGGAGAAGGCGGCAAGTAATCGTAGATTGGAAGCAAATACGTTAGGTAACATTGGCGTAGTTTACAGTTCATTAGGAGAATATGAAAAGGCGCTTGACTATTATAATCAAGCTTTATTGCTCTTTCATGCTGTCGGTGATCGAGAGTTGGAAGCAAATACACTCAATAATATTGGTAGAACCTATTCTATATTAGGAGAAAACCAAAAAGCCGTTGATTACTTTAATCAAGCCCTACTATTGGGAAAAGATATCGGCAATAGAACAGTAACAGCAGTAGCACTATTTGGTATTGCTAGATTTAAGCGTGATAGCGGTGAGCTTAAAGCAGCGCTTACCTTAACCGAACAGGCGCTTACTATTATTGAATCATTACGCAGTAAGTTTGATATAAAGGAATTGCGCGCATCTTACTCTGCTTCTGTACATGATCGTTATGAATTCTATATAGACCTGTTAATGCGTTTACATCAAGAACAGCCAGCGGCTGGCTATGATGCACTAGCATTACAAGCCAGCGAACGGGCACGTGCTCGTACATTGCTAGAAGCATTAGCAGAAGCCCGTGTTGATATTCGTCAAGGTATTAATCCAGACCTGCTTGAACGTGAACGCAACCTCAGACAAGAACTTAATGTTAAAGCAGAATATCTATTTCGCTTACTTAATAGCAAACACACTACAGAACAGGAAGATACAGTAAGAAGGGATACAGAAAGAATAACTGATGAATTACAGAAAGTCGAAGCGCTAATTTATAAAAACAGTCCTCATTATGCAGCACTCAAGTATCCACAACCACTAACTTCTTCTGAGATCCAACAGCAAGTATTGGATGATAACACTCTTTTGTTGGAATATGCGTTAGGCAGTGAGCAGAGTTATCTATGGGCAGTTACTACTAACTCCATTACTAGTTACAAACTACCTAAGCGTGCAGATGTAGAAGCAGCGGCACTACGGGTCTATCAACTCTTTATTGCCAGACCAAGAAAGAGCTTTGAAACCAATAAGAGATTACTACAACGATTAAAGAGATTAGAAGTAGATATAACCGAAGCTACCGCTCAACTAAGCCGTATGGTATTAGCACCAGTAGCAGAACATCTCAATAAAAAGCGATTGCTGATTGTCAGCGAAGGACTGCTTCAGTATGTGCCTTTTGCTGCTCTACCCATACCAAACTCTCTAGACAAACCTACTCGTAGATACAGGTTCTCTACTCCATTGATAATTAATCACGAAGTAATAAACCTGCCATCAGCATCCAGTCTAGCGCTACAGAGAGAGGAGCTGGCTGTACGTCCCATTGCTCCTAAAGAGATTGCCATATTTGCCAACCCTGTCTTCTCAATCCAAGACCGTCGTGTCAAAGTACCAATCAATACTATAGAGAAAAAGCCTGATAATGTTGCCACTAACTCACTAGAGAAGATTCTCTCAGGTCTTGAGCCAATACCAGAAACAGAACAGATGGCTAAAGAGATCATCTCACTACTGCCTAAATCAGCAAGCAGGTTACTACTAGGATTTGATGCTAATCTGACAATGGCAACTCAACAGGAGATTGGCCAATACAAGATTGTCCATTATGCTACACATGGTTTTCTCAATCCCAATCCTGAACTATCTGGAATAGTGCTCTCACTATTTAATGCAGAGGGTAAACAACAGCAAGGTTTTCTCAGCGCAGCAGCAATATTCAATCTCAATCTACCTGCAGACCTGGTAGTGCTCAGTGCTTGTCGTAGTGGATTGGCATTAGCTCCAGAAGAGAGTGATAATCCTCGTACTGTTAAACAAGTGTTAGATAAGAGTAAAGATCTAGGGTTGACAGGGCTGACACGTGGATTTGTCTATGCTGGAGCAGCGCGTGTAATGGTTACACTATGGAATATTCCAGTAACAGCTACGACAGAACTGATGGTCCGTTTTTACAAACAGATGTTAGGCACAAAGAAACTCTCTGCAGTAGCAGCGCTACGTGCCGCACAGATTCAGATGCTCAAGCAACCGCGCTGGCAGAATCCATATTATTGGGCTGCTTTTGTTATCAATGGTGAATACAGATAGCGATATATCTCAAGCTTCAAATTGCTCTACTCTGCCACTATCAGCAGATCGCAAATAGCTAAACATAAAGAAATCAAATCTCTAATGGATAGCCAACGATTAATTTATTAGAGATCATAAGGTGTTCATTGCAGAGATTGGAGATCCAATCTATCTCTTTTGTCAATTCCCATTTACCATTAATTGCGATCTACTGAAATTGGGCTATCGATGGCGAGATTGGCCTTTTGTATTAGGGTTTTGATCTACGGAGAATCTGTTAGTGATCCCTCAATTGGGAATAGCTGTTCCTATACTATTGCATTGCTTACAGAGACTAATTTAGTAAAGTTTTTCTATTTAGAGATTCGTTTTTCTATAAAAAACCTGTTAAAAAGAAGGGTTAGGAAGCTAGTCAAGCTAGCATAGGCAACCGTTTTGCGGTTAATATGTCTGCTATGAGATCAAAAGAGAGTTATGCAAATAGAGTGGACGAGAATCAAGATCTAGGCTTCGGTGCGGTAGTGGCGCGTGAGAGCCGCCAGCGCCTGCTCAATCGGGACGGCAGTTTTAACGTGAGACGAAAGGGAATCAAATTCCTCTCTTCAGTCAATTTTTACCATCTGTTATTAACCATGCCATGGTGGAGTTTTTTTACTGTTGTGACACTCTTTTACTTGGGGCTAAATGCAATTTTCGCGCTAGCCTTCCTTCTATGCGGACCTGATGCCTTACAAGGCCCTACCAATGATCCGATCAACAATCAGTTTCTGCGCGCCTTCTTTTTCAGCGTCCATACCTTTGCCACAATTGGCTATGGCAATATCACTCCGGTAGGGTTATTGGCCAATATTATTGTAATGGTCGAATCCTTAGTAGGATTGCTCAGTTTTGCGCTTGCTACTGGATTACTCTTCGCAAGGTTTTCTCGACCGACAGCAAAGATAATTTTCAGCCGGCAAGCCGTCATTGCTCCTTATCATGGCATAACCGCCTTCGAGTTTCGTATTACCAATGGCCGACACAACCAACTGATCGAATTGGAGGCTAAAGTACTCTTTACTCGTTTCGAAAATGTTAATGGTAATCAAGTAAGGCGGTTCTATCCACTTGTCTTGGAACGCAGCAAAGTAGCCTTCTTTCCACTCAGTTGGACAATTGTCCATCCGATCACCGAAGAGAGTCCTCTTTACCAACTCACAGAAAAAGATCTTCACTCAACAAACGCAGAATTCCTCATCCTGCTTACTGGTATCGACGAGACCTTCTCACAGACAGTACATACACGATCCTCATATAAAGCCACAGAAGTGATATGGAACGCAAAGTTCGATAATATCTTCAACCTACCAGCTAAAAATGACCCACTCACAATCGATGTTGAGCGACTGCACAATATTGAAATGGTAGTGGTAGAAGTGCCCAATGGTTGGAGAAAAGCGGATAATGGTTGATAATTTATTATATTAGTTAGGCTGCCCTTCTTTGCCAATCAGATCTTTCTGCTACTGTTTGCACTGTGTTAGTGGGTGTCTCAACTAGTATGGAAATTAACAGTAAAGATACTCCGATAAACGTTATGACAAAACCGATAGCATGTCCATATTCCCATCGGTTGCGCAGTTGCATCCATAAAGCTGGCAGCGACTTTGGTGATGAGATTAACGCCCTGGCAACATCACTATTTACTGGTGCAACAAAGATCAGCCAGGTTATAAATGCGAGCAATAAACAGATAGCACCAGTTACTGTCAATTTGAAAGTCTGTCCTCGCTTGCGAACTAAAAATGCCAGCACAGCCGCGGTAACAATTGAGCCTACTGTATAAAAACTGCCTATGATAGCAAAGTAGCGATATAGAGTGGTGTTTACGGCTGAGTACATCTGTGCGTCATATTGCAGCTTCTGTGGTAATTCCAATATATGCGCAGATGTGAGTGTCAGCATTAGCGTAGCAAAGATTAGTGTAATAAATCGCCAAACTCTTAGAAACATAATTATCTCCGATTATTTAACCTGATCTCGAATACTAAGTTACAACTCAAATAAGGCACTTCTTATGCCAATTTGGTGTCTAATTTTGCTCTTCAGTCCGTTAAACAGTGGTTTTATAGATAGAGGGGCTTGTTGCGTTGATTGGGCACCAAGCCTATTTGGTTCAACCTGGTGCCCAAATTTTTAGGCTTACAATATTAATATCTTGGGTTGAGCATTTCTCGCTCTTTCCCAAAAGATTCTAGTTTGCTGTGGCGATCTGTGAATTAATTTTAATTGGTGGTGCATCAAAGTTGAAAGGTGGCTTGGGAATGAAACTTTGTATGACCCCTGGTTGAAAGATTAGACAGTGGGTCGAGCCACCATATTGGAAATATCCCACTTCATCGCCTTTTGCTACATGCTGGCCAAGCTTTACCTCTAGTACACAAGAGGAGATCTCTGCCATACCAACAAACACACAAGCCACTTTCCCTACGCTAGCATCGTCACACTCAATGACCACTACCGCCCTTGCAGCAACTGCGGTAATGTAGCCCTGTGAGTCATTGGGACCAGCAGGATCGAGACCTTCAGATTCAGCATCGGAATAGTAAGTACCATTGACGAGGTAAGCATCTGTGATCGTCCCACTAATTGGAGCATGCCATCTATGATAGTTATAGGCACTGAGAAATGCTTGGTAGACTGAGCCTCCAACAAACAACTGAGCCAACTCTAACTGCGATGCGGTAAAAATGTCTTGCAGAGAATAGGGCTGAGATTTGATCCAGAAGGTATCCTGCAGCTTGACATTCTGCTGAATATTATAAGGAGTTGCTTCGCAAGCGCTGACGATAACCTTATTGTTAGTTGGGTCGGCAACGGGCCGTTCACCAGGCTTGAATTCTCTAGTGAAGAAATCATTCCAAGAGGAAAAACCCCAGTAAGGCTGGGAAGGATCGCATTGGAATTGCGACATGTTTGTATATTGGATAGCTTCAGAACAAAACCAGCCGGTCGGAGATGTCTCGTTAAGATAATTACGAGAGTCAGGGCCACTGAGAAAACTACACCAGAAATTCAGAACCTGTTTTAGCTGTGCATTCAGAGCTGCTGATCGAAAAAGTGCAAACCCAGCGGGCATACACATAGGCCAGTCAAGTAGAGCATTGAGTGGACAGCCTACCAACTCTGATGTACTAAAGGGAGGAGCATAGGTCATGATGCCATTAATTAGACCTATCAACTCATCAATTGATGTGTATCCTAGGTTAACCCCAGCCTTTAATGCCTGATTAATTGCTTGCGTAAAGCCCATACGCAGCACTGGATCGTCATTAATCAATGTAGCTAGATCCTGTACGACGGGAAAAAGCTGCACATTGGCCTGTTGCTGTGTTTTTACGTGCGCAGCCAATCTGGTACGGAAGGCTACTAAAGCATCTTCATTGTTTGGTAACCATCCACCCAGCCGCCTCTTTGTGGTACGTAATGTAGTTGATACTGTGCTCGTATTCATATCTGCTCCTTGTTTATCTGGGAGGTTAAATTTGACAAATCCTCGCATTAACAACCTATTGCCTAGACAGAAAATATCGAATCCATTAGTTACCCAAGCCATCCTGAATAACTTACTAAACTACGACTGCTGTACTCTGTCTGCTTAATAAGAGACTGCCTAACTGAGAGAGAAGGTTAGCGAACTGGAAAGTCAACTACAAGATAGAAGAAATACCCTGGTTAGATAGATTTAGCATTATTACGCATGATAATACTACCGATCATATCGTTTTGCTTGGTAATATCTTTCTTGTCAGTGCGTACCGACACAAACCATGATCATGTCCGAAAATAGCGAGCATTCAAATAAGCAAATGTTTATTATGTTGTTATGTTATTAGAACCAGAGACCTGTTATCGTGCAATTCAAGCTCATGACGCCCGCTTTGATGGGTGTTTCTTTGTTGGGGTATCTTCGACAAGAATCTATTGTCGACCAGTATGCCGAGTAAAGATGCCTAAACGCGAAAACTGCGTTTTCTTTTCGAATGCAGCTATGGCGGAAGCATCTGGCTATCGACCCTGCTTAAGATGTCGCCCTGAACTGGCGCCAGGTAATAATAGTTTTTATTCCGGTCGTAAGATCGCGCAATCTGCGGCAAGCCTTATTGAAGAGGGCGTTCTTAATGAGGTTGGTATTGATGGGATCGCACAACAACTAGGAGTTACTGCTCGCCATTTACGTAGAGTATTTCAAGAAGAGTTCGGTGTTTCTCCGATTGCTTATGCCCAGACTCAGCGGCTGCTGCTAGCAAAGCGCCTCTTAGCCGACACTACCCTTTCCGTAACTGAGATAGCATTTAACGCGGGCTT
>JBFLVQ010000283.1:0-11198 GCA_040758525.1 Acidobacteriota bacterium | reverse complement strand
GCCATTTGTCATGGCTCACCTGTGTTTGCCAGCCCTTTTGTGTCATACATCAAGCGTCCTAGGCTTAAGCGGGCTGGGCTTATCTAGTTGGTATTATCTGCGTCAAACCGTTGTCTAAGATTAAGAAATCCTTCCTTTACAGTCAATGATCAAAATCATTATGTTCGCTATTCGAACTCTTGCAACAAATAAGTTTTTACAAGAAGAGTTGACGGAGCATATAATTACCTAGGTAACTCTTCATCACGCGCGGGTAGATCTCCCACGCAAATATCAAATAACTGGGGAAAAGGTATGAATAGAGATAAAAAAACGCGTGAGATAGAACTCCTGCGTGTGGAAGATGTACAACGGTCTACCGATCCAGCCGCCGCACAATTACAGGTAAATATACACAAATTGCGCCACCCTATTGAGATTAAAACTGTTGATACTACCTATTGTTTAAGCCCTACTGAAGAAGAGTTTCAATGGAAAGTGAATGCTGGTAAGTATGAAGGCGAGATTGTCGCTGTGTTGGGAAGCTGGCACCAACGACAAGAACGCAGTTTTCTTATACAGAATCAGGTAGTAGTAGGATACTCACTGGTGTTAATGCGTGAAAACGGTAGCAAAATTATTACTTCGCCAATCCAAAGCTTTCAGGTTATTAATCCCACAACAAATGTAGAAAAATATGGTCCTGGCATGATATTGGCTGACTGCTATCAACTCACCGAAATGATCGGGCGTGGCGCGGCTGGGGTCGTCTATTGTGCGCGTCATCTACGCCTCAATCGTTATGTTGCTGTCAAGATTCTACAACTGGGTAAGGATCAGCCATTTCATACCGCACTACAGATGATGGCGCGTTTTCAGCGTGAGATTGATCTGCTTACACGTATCAACCATCCGTATATTGCTAATATTATTGACCAGGGAACTACCGCGCAGAACGATCCCTTTATGGTAATGGATCTGATTGAAGGCGAAACCCTCAAGCGCTATATCAAGAATAATCATCCACTCAACTTCCGACAGATACAGCGCCTCTTCCGCCAGCTTGGCCTGGCTGTCTTTGCCCTACACGAATTGGGTATACTACATCGTGATCTCAAACCGGAAAATGTTATTGTGCAACAGTTGCCAGGTCGTGAAGAGATCATACGCCTGCTCGACTTTGGCATCGCCAAACTGACGCGTGGCGATAGCGACGAATCGGTTCAGGCACTAACACAGACTGGTATCCTGATTGGCACACTCGATTATATGTCACCAGAACAGTGCCAAGGTTTGTCAGTTACGGCTAGTGCCGATATCTATAGCCTAGGTATAGTACTTTATGAAATGATCACAGGAAGTGTACCATTCACAGCAACAACACCAATGACGCTGTTGCTCAAGCATGTTAGCGAAAGCCCTCTGCCGCCTCAAAGAAAGCGGCCTGACGTGCCACTAGTACTTTCCCAAGCAGTGCTACAGGCACTAGAGAAAGAGCCTCAGGCACGTTACCAAAATGCGCTCGATTTTGTTAATGCTGTTGATTTTGCATTACGCGATCTATCTAGCTGCCTGCCATTGTCTATGCCGGCAGCCATTCCATCATCTACATCATCCAATACCGAGACGATCAACGATCTTCCTGCTATATCAATTGTAGACAACCAACAAAATGATTTATGAAATCTGAGACAATTTCCTCAACTAGAGAAGAGTCTGCGCTAGCTGCTAGCGCCCTAGCCAAAGCCGTCGTCAGCAAGGATAGATTAAGCACACCCGATCAGTTGCGAGGCTTAATTATGATCTTGATGGCGCTTGATCATGCCAGTTTCTTTATCGCCCATACACATCAAGGAGAGTTCTGGGGCGGAGCGGTATCTACCTATCAGAGTGTACTGCCTTTTGTCACACGTTTTGTTACCCATCTTTGCGCTCCTGGTTTCTTCTTTCTTATGGGTGTAGGCATGATGCTGTTTGCGCAATCGCGTCGGCTTGAGCCAACAACACGTATATTGCGCTATTTCATTACACGCGGCCTGCTATTAATGGTAATCAATCTTTTTATTGAAAACCCTGCCTGGCTGCTGGGTCCTCTTGATGAGCTTGGACCTAGTATGCCAGGTGGCGGAGGCGAGATCTTCTTAGCATTTGGGGTACTCTATGGATTGGGTGGCTCAATGATTTTAAGCTCGCTACTACTACGCTTGCCCTCTGGTCTATTGCTTGCCATTGGAGCTACTGCCATTCTGCTTACACAAGCATTTACACCTGATGTAAGTAGGTTTGGCTATTTATACTCGCCCATCTTGCGACTACTACTTATTCCTGGCCAAACAGGCATCTTGCTGGTTGACTATCCTATTATCCCCTGGTGTGGTCTAGCGCTATTTGGGGTAGTAGCAGGCCGCTGGTTACTCAACAATGAAGCCATTACTTACCGCCGCGTGGCTGGCCTAGGGGTAGGGTTACTGGTACTGTTTGCGCTGGTGCGTACGCTGGGTGGGTTTGGAAATATTAATCCACCTATTGGTGAAGGCTGGATCGCCTTCTTGAATGTTACCAAATATCCTCCCAGTCTTGTTTATATCTGTATTACGATAGGAATAGATCTGTTCTTATTAGCGTTACTGGCAAAGATTGGTAAAGGATCGGGAGTTTGGACAAAGCCACTACTCGTTTTTGGGCGTACACCACTCTTTTTCTATCTTGCCCATCTCTACATATATGCTCTTGCTGGACGTTTTGTTACACCAGCAAAAGGAACCAGCCTACTAGCAATGTACCCTTACTGGATTGCTGGTCTATTGCTTCTCTATCCATTATGCCGTTGGTATGGAGATTTCAAGCAACGGCGTGGACCAGATTCGTTGTGGAGATTCCTCTAGTCTTATTTGAAAGTAGCAATGACCGGCGCATGATCGGAAGGTTTCTCGCCTTTGCGCTCATCTCGATCGATCTCTACAGCCAGGCAACGTGTTGCCAGTGATGGACTAACAAGAATATGATCGATACGCAAGCCCCAATTACGATAGAAAGCAGCGGCACGGTAATCCCACCAGGTATATAGCCCGCCCTGTGTGCTGTGTAAGCGTAGCGCATCAGTAAAGCCCCAACCCATCAGGTTCTTAAGCGCTTCCTTTTCGGGCTCGCTAAAGAGAATCTGACCTCGCCACTTTTCTACATCCCAAACATCCTTATCCTCTGGCGCAACATTAAAATCGCCACAGATTAGCACCTCATTTTGAGGACTGAATGAAGTGTCCATTAAAGTGCGCAGACGACGATACCATTCGAGTTTATAGCTATATTTGGGTGAAGTCACATCTCCACCATTGGGTACATAGACATTGATGATGCTTATACCATCAATCTGAGCGGCAAGAACACGCCGCTCAGTATCAGGTGGATCACCAGGTAAGCTACGGAATATCTCGGTTGGCGAGACACGTGAGAGAATAGCTACACCATTATAAGTCTTCTGGCCATTGACCAGACAGTGATAGCCAAGTTCGCCTAATTCAGCAGCGGGAAACTGCTCGTTTACCACCTTGATCTCCTGTAAGCAGACAACATCTGGTTGGTGACGGGTCAGCCAAGAGAGTAGCCGTGGCAGTCGCACACGAATCGAGTTAACGTTCCAAGTAACAATCTTCATAGAGCTTTAAGAAAAATCCTAATACCGACAAATCCTAATGTAATAGCCAGGCTGCGCATAATCCAGCCTGCTTCCAATCGGTTGGAGAAGCGTGCACCAATAGGAGCGCCAAGCAAGGCGCCAACCGCAAGCGCAACCGTTTCTCGTATACTTTGCTGAAAAGTTCCTAGCGCAATATGACCGACCGTGCCGGTAAAGGCCATGATTGCTAAGGTAAATTGCGAAGTCGCAGTTGCAATATGTACAGGGAAATTGAGCAATGTCACCATCGTAGGCACATGCAGAATACCACCACCAATTCCCAATACACTGGAAATATAGCCGATAAATAGACTGAAGACTATCCCTCTACCAAGATTCCTGGGTTCTTTATTGGAATTGCTTGCCCTATTGGCCGCCTTATACTCTTGCGTGTTCTGCTCATTATTAAAACGCAGCAACAAGAAGGCTGCTAATAATACCATAAAGAAACCGAAGATCGCCTCAAAGGCACGCCTAGGAAAGAAAGGTGTAGTAAGCACTCCTAAGATCGCGCCTGGCACAGTAGCAAGCGAAAACCATACTCCAAAACGATAATTGATACGCCCCATACGTGCATAGGCAAGTGACCCAGATAGAGCATTAAAGAAGACTACCGCGAGCGAGATGCTGGTAATTGTCTCAGTACTCTGTTCGGGATAGAAGAGCAATAACACCGGCACTAAGAGAAACCCCCCACCTACACCTATAATCGTGCCGAATGCCCCCACAACAAACCCGATCGGGATCAGCCACAAATAAGCGCTCATTGATCTTGTGCACTCCCAATATACACTCTGCCAAAACCACTCGTACATCTGCGACATCCTTGTTATATACCCTGTCTCAACAAATGTCCAATACAAGTATGCGCTGCTAGTACAAGTAAGGCTTTGGCAGAGGTTGATTGTCCTATCATGGCAAGCCTGATTATAATCGGCTAACTTCGTAATGAGGTCCATCTATATGCGCTATGGTTTTATCATAGATCAACGTAAGTGTATCGGCTGCCATGCCTGCACAGTAGCTTGTAAATCTGAGAACTCAGTACCACTTGGCAACTTCCGCACCTGGGTAAAATATATCGAGAGTGGACATTTCCCTAATACACAACGCCATTTTGCTGTATTGCGCTGCAACCACTGTGATAATGCCCCCTGTGTACGCATCTGCCCGGTTACTGCACTCTATACACGCACAGATGGTATTGTCGATTTTGATGCCGGGCGCTGTATAGGCTGTAAGGCTTGTATGCAGGCTTGCCCTTATGACGCGCTCTATATCAACCCCTACACTAATACAGCAGAGAAGTGTAATTACTGTGCACACCGTGTTGAGGTTGGGCTTGAACCCGCCTGTGTGATTGTCTGTCCAGAACAGGCAATTGTTGCTGGGGATCTAGACAATCCCAATACACCGATCACACAACTACTACAGCGCGAGCGTGCAATGGTACGCAAGCCAGAGCAAGGTACACAACCTAAGCTCTATTACCTGGGCTCGCATAAGAATGCACTACGGCCAGAGCTGCAACAGCGTCCTCCTATCTATATGTGGTCACAGCCCGGTGCAGCACACGGTGCAGCAATAGACCTACAGCAATTTATTGCCGAAGCCCAAGAGAAGAGTATACGCACCGCTTATGATGTACCACACGAGCGGCCTTGGGGTTGGCGTGTCTATAGCTACCTATGGACCAAGTCGATCGCAGCAGGCACATTTCTGCTTCCTGCAGCTATGTTTGCTTGGTCAGAGACTAAAGAGATGCAAGCAGCCTTGCAGATCGGCACTACTATTTCACTGATCTTTCAAATGCTCACAGCGATCTTACTAGTGGTTGATCTCAAGCGACCAGATCGCTTCTTAAATATTCTGCTAAAGCCACAATGGCGTTCGTGGCTAGCGATCGGCGCTTATATTCTGGTCTTTTTTACTGGTGTCTCTGGTCTCTGCTGGCTAGCACTGTTTACTGGTTATATACAAGTTGCTTACTGGTTGGCACTGCCGGGCATATTGTTAGCCATAATGGCAGCAATCTACAGCGGCTTTCTTTTTGCACAAGCAGAAGGACGGGATTTTTGGCAAAGCAGGCTAACCACACCACATCTTGCCGCTCAGGCATTAGTGGCTGGCGCTGCTACGTTTGGATTGGCAGCGCCATTGCTACCAACTCTGCCTATAGGTTATCTCAGCATACTGCTTCCATTAGGATTAATCGTACATATCACGATAATGCTAGCAGAAGTATTGAGCCATTCGCCTACACCTAGTAAACGTCAACTTGGCGATGCTGCACGTGCCTGTGCGCTACTTACACGTGGGCCTTACCGTAGCTGGTTCTGGGGTGGCGCAGTCACTGCGGGCGCATTACTACCTGCTGCATTAGCGCTATTGGCAGCACCAGCGAGTATCACTATTGCCAGCCTGGTAGCATTGGCCGGTTTGCTTCTGTATGAAGCGCTCTGGATCAAGGTAGGACAGGCGATACCACTTAGCTAGCCTGTTAGCTAGACACATTTTAATGTAGGAAAAGAATCTATGTTCACTTTTATTAAAAGACTATTTCAATCCCACGAACCAGCTAGGGAGCAGGCATGCCCAACTACACAATTGACCAGCTATCCACCCTCAGATCGCTGGGATGATTGGGTTGAATATGAAGCGACGCAGTGGCCAGCGCGTATAGAGCGCCGCTATATGCTTGTCCCAACTATCTGCTTTAATTGTGAGGCAGCCTGTGGCTTGCTAGCTTATATCGATAAAGCCACGATGCAAATACGTAAATTCGAGGGTAATCCTCTACACCCAGGTAGTCGTGGACGTAATTGCGCTAAGGGGCCGGCGACAATCAATCAGATCAACGATCCTGAGCGTATACTACATCCCCTACGACGTAAGGGTAAGCGTGGTGATGGTGAATGGGAACAAGTAAGTTGGGATAGCGCGCTTAATGATATTGCTAGCCGTATACGTAAAGCCTTTCAAGAAAAACGTCATCATGAAGTTATGTATCACGTTGGTCGCCCCGGTCATGATGGTTATATGGATCGTGTACTACAAGCCTGGGGAATAGATGGCCATAACAGTCATACCAACGTCTGCTCAGCCGCAGCACGACTTGGTTATACACTCTGGCAAGGTTCAGACCGACCCTCTCCAGATCATGCTAATGCTAAATTTATCCTATTACTCAGTTCACATCTGGAGACTGGCCATTATTTTAATCCGCATGCACAACGTATTATTGAGGCAAAGATGGCAGGTGCAAAGCTTGCTGTGATTGATGTGCGACTCTCTAATACTGCTTCGTTAGCCGATTATTGGCTCTCGCCCTGGCCTGGCACAGAGGCAGCATTGTTACTAGCAATGGCTCAAGTGATCATTGCTGAAGATCTTTTCAATCGTGATTTTGTACGGCGCTGGGTTAATTGGCAGGAATATATGCGTGTGCGCCATCCTCAGCAGGAGTCTACTTTTGATAATTTCGTCAGTGCATTAAAAGCGGAGTATCGTGATTTCACACCAGAGTCAGCAGAGCGTGAAACACGTATTGCCGCTAATACGATTCGTACCATTGCGCGTGAGATCGCTGCAGCAGGTACAGCCTTTGCCACACATGTCTGGCGTAATGCTGCGGCTGGTAATCTAGGAGGTTGGCAAGTAGCACGCTGTTTAGAATTCCTTAATGTGCTTACTGGCAGCATTGGCAGTAAGGGTGGGGTATCGCCCAATACCTGGGATAAATTTGTCCCCACACCACCCAATAAACCTATGCCACAATCTCTTTGGAACGAACTACTCTATCCTCGTGAATATCCACTAGCGCATCACGAAATGAGTTTTCTACTACCACATTTTCTTAAGACCGGACGTGGTCGTCTCAGTGTCTACTTTACCCGTGTCTATAACCCTGTATGGACTAACCCAGATGGTCTTAGCTGGCTAGAAGCGTTATTAGATGAATCGCTCGTGGATCTGCATGTTGCGCTTACCCCAGTATGGAACGAGACTGCCTGGTTTGCTGATTATGTGCTGCCAATGGGATTGGGCGCAGAACGCCACGATCTACAGAGTCAAGAGACACACTCAGGTAGTTGGATAGGATTCCGCCAACCAGTATTACGCATCGCACGTGAGAAGTTAGGAGAAAAGTTTCAAGCTACCTATCAAGCCAACCCTGGTGAAGTCTGGGAAGAGGATGAATTCTGGACTGAACTCTCTTGGCGTATAGATCCAGATGGCGCGTTAGGTATTAGGCGCCATTTCGAATCGCCCTATCGAGCTGGCGAGAAGATGACTGTAGAAGACTATTATCGTTGGATCTTTGAAAATAGTGTACCTGGACTAAAAGAGAAGGCCGCTGAGCAAGGAATGACTCCATTAGCCTATATGCGTAAGTATGCTGCCTTCGAGGTTGAAAAGAATGTCTATGAAAAACATGAGCATGAATTGAATGAGCCTGAACTTGCTGGCACAAAAATAGACGAGCAGACCGGCATCATTACTAAACCCACAGGTGCTGCCATTGGTGTAATGATTGATGGTCATCCACTGGTCGGCTTTCCCACTCCTTCACGCAAGCTAGAACTCTACTCGCAGACAATGCAAGATTGGCACTGGCCTGAATATGTGATGCCCAGTTACATACGCAGCCATGTACACTGGGAGAATATCGATGCCGCGAAAGGTGAGATGGTGCTTGTACCTACTTTCCGTCTACCAACATTGATACATACACGTTCAGGAAATTCAAAATGGCTTAATGAGATCTCTCACAGTAATCCGGTCTGGATACATTCTCAAGACGCTACCCGTTTGGGTGTTAAGACCGGTGAATTGATAAAGGTTGAAACTGAAATTGGTTATTTTATTAATCGTGTATGGGTAACCGAAGGTATCAGACCTGGCGTAATTGCCTGCTCACACCACTTGGGTCGCTGGCGTCTACAGGATGACCAAGGCGGCGAACGTTGGGCCTCTGCGCTTGTCGATCTAGAACGGCGAGGAGAAGGAAAATGGCGTATGCGTCAGATCAAACCGATCGAGCCATTTGTTAGTGAGGATCCCGAATCAGAGCATATTTGGTGGAGTGATGCAGGGGTACACCAAAACTTAACTTTCCCTGTTCATCCAGATCCTGTTAGTGGTATGCATTGCTGGCATCAAAAAGTAAAAATCATGCTTCCAGGCGCTGATGATCGCTATGGCGATATTATGGTTGATACTACTAAGTCGCATGATATCTACCAACAATGGTTAGTGCATACACGACCAGCGCCAGGACCAGAGCGATTGCGACGGCCACGTTGGTTTCCACGTGCCGTCAAACCTGCTCCAGAAGCCTATCTGATTGAGGATTAGATTAACGCCAGTTTGAGATAAGAATTAACTCGAAATGAGCCTACCAAGAAGTTGTTCGGCGCGCGCTTGGAAAGTTTCTGCAGCGCGCCCAATGAAAATATAATAGAGCACGGCAGTGATGATTAACTCTAAGGTAAAGATCAAATAAATAACCCATTGCGACTGTAGCAGGTAACCACAGAGAGGACCAAGCGCAACCAAGGTAAAAACTCCTCCCATGATGGCAAGGTTCACCATTGATGCTAATCCAGAGTGTTTCTGCCCAGATAGTTTTATGAAATCTCCTGACTGTGGATAAAAGATTGAGACATAGTTTCCCACTATTAGCATGGCGAGAAGCCCTATCAGGGTAACAAACAGACTATTGAGAAGTATCGGCAGTGTCAGTGGAGCAATTACATAATGAAAACCAAGCGCTAGCACCAATGTTTGTATCGCGACAATTAGACTGGCGGCCAAGTTCTTTGCGATCAAGACATCACGCCCTAACACAGGGGCAAGATAGTACATCTTTGCTCCATGCCAATCAAAGCAGAAAGAGTTACTAAAGATCTGTGAAGCTGCTAGTAATGAGTAGTAGCTCATCCCTGCAAGAATAAACTCGGAGGAGAGAATCTTTGCATTAACTGCACGCAAAGGCAGTATAAAGACAAGAGAAGCAAGCACAGGTCCAATAAGCGTCATCAATGTACGTGGACTACGATAAAAATATTTCAACTCCTTCTCTATAATTGCAGCACGCGGCGAGGTCAGCAGAGGCCAGCGCCAGTTACTCACATTCGTTCCAGATATACTCGCCGTCAAATGAGCAGGTGTAGCAAGAGGTTGCGCCGAGACTGTAGGAGGTGATTTGACACTCTTGAATCTGATTGATAAATGCTGCCACCAGGATGGTCGTCCATAAAAATCGTTATCCAGGTCACGATAAGCAAGCCCAAGAGCTGCCGCCGCATACACTAGTGCAATTACACATAGACCTGCCTGGGTTGCTAGTGTTTTTCTAGCCCCAGCAAGCCCACGCGCAATAACACCTGGCGGAGTCCAGGCGATATAGCGTAAGAAGATCTCCACTCGCTGCTTGTATATATTTAAATCGGTAGAATTTAGCTGTGAAGAACGTCGTAATCCACCTTTGCCGCTAGCAAGAAAATAGGCGGCTTGTGGCACAAAAAACAGCATAAAGATCAAGAAGACAAAGATCTCCTTACGGCGGCGGCTAGCCAAGAACTGTTCCATCAAGTTTTGTAGGTAGCGCGCACAGGCTAAATTGAAGATAAGAAAAAGCAAGACAAAAGCTGCCGCAATCGGTAGCGACATAGGTGATTTTAACGCAATACCAACCAAAACTCCCAACATCGGTAAATATGTTGAGAGTGCTGTTATATCAAAGAACCCTATCATCAAATCTAGAATAAAAAGGCTACCAGTAGAGATAGGAAAGATACGAAATCGTGCTATGTTGAGCCGTTCGCTAAATGATGTTGTCAATAGGGGTATTAATTGCCAATAAACCAGTACACCACTGAAGACAATAGAAAAGATCAGTAACTCATATTCAGAGCCATAAAAGCGATATGTTAACACCGCTATCCCTAAACCTATGCCAATATCGACGAGCAGCAGAATAGGGATAAAGACCAATCGTGCAATCAACTCTACCAGATTGGTTCGCCAACGTAGCGAATTCTTAAATAGTGTCCATTGCAGTTTAAGAATAAGCCCTATCTGTTCTATCATTCTGCCAACCATGCCAGTGCCTGCTCCAAACGCGCTGATGTATCGCCAACTATCTCAACAAAGATCTCTTCAAGGGTAAGCTTACTCTCTACCGTGCGATCCTTGAAAACATACTTCATCTCTACTCCAGCACGCAGTTCATCTAATGATCCTTGTGCTACCAGCACACCACGATTGATTATTCCTACGTGTGAGCATAGGCGTTCGACAATATCAAGCACATGTGAGGTGAGAAAGATTGTTGCGCCGCGTGCAATCATAGCTTGTAACATATCCTTCATTGTCTTGGCAGCAATAGCATCAACCCCTTCGAATGGCTCATCAAGAAACAGTACCTTAGGCGAGTGAATCAATGCCGCTGCCAGTGCTACCTTCTTCTTCATACCATGTGAATAGTCAACAATCAGCTTTTTACGCTCGCCATCCAGACCCATAAAGGCTAGTAATT
>JBFLVQ010000282.1:0-11241 GCA_040758525.1 Acidobacteriota bacterium | reverse complement strand
CACGTTGCTCCTGCCCACCAGAGAGTTGTTTTGGCAGATGGTCTAATCGCTCGCCTAACCCAACCAGTCTCAGTGCTGTTGCGGCGTGTTCTAGTCGCTCCTTCTTACTCAATTTCGTTAGCTTAAGTGGTAACTCGACATTTTCGATTGCCGTCAACACAGGAATTAGATTGAAACTCTGAAAGACAAACCCTATGTGTTCATTCCTCCAGCGGGCAATCTGCCGGTCGCTGAGTCGGTTTAGATCTTCGCCAAGCACTTGAATTTCACCTTCAGATGGCCTATCCATTGCTGCGATCAAGTGTAGTAGCGTCGATTTACCGGATCCAGATGGCCCCATCAAGGCGACGAATTCACTACGATGAATATCTAAATTTGCATCTCTCAATGCCACCACTTGGAACTCATCACGTATATACTCTTTGCTCAGATGTTGAGTACTAATTACTACCTCTTTGCTCATTGCTCTCCTTTCTCACGAACCTGGTCACCATTCTGTAAATTTTCGGGTGGGTTTACGATCAACTCCTCACCGCCATTCAAACCCTCATCTACTCGTATACCCGCATCAGATGATGCACCAATCTTGATTGCTCTTAGTAGAGCACGTCCATCAGAAACTAGAAAGACCGTGTTATTGCGTACTGCGCTGGAGGGAATGTAGATGGGTGGATTCGCTAGTTGGCCTGATGACAAGGGTTTTTCATTTGAGATAAATACTACACTAGCATTCATCTCCGGTCGTAGGTACGGATCTGGATTGAGAATCTGTACCTTTATCTGTAAGGTTGCTTTCTGCCGATTAGCCTCTGGCGAGATCTCCTTGATATAGCCTTCATATTTACGATCTTGATATGCATCTGTCGCCACAATAGCGTGTTGCTTTAACTCAAGCTTGGCAAAATCATTCTGATTGATATCCAATTCCACCTGTAAATTATTTAGATCGGCAAGTGAAATCACATATCCCTTTGCCCCCTGTTCGCTGGCAAATCCAGTTGTGACAAATTCTCCCTTCTCGACATTGCGTTCCAGCACTGTCCCACTTACAGGAGCATGTATCACAGTATTCTCAAGCTGTGTTTCAAAGTATGCGAGCTGTCCTTTTGCCTGCTCGACTTGCCAACGCAGACTCTCAATCTGCTCTTTTCGTGGGCCGCTATGAACAACCTCATATACTTTTTCAAGTGAATTTACGCGTGCCGCTAAACTATTGTAACGTGCCTGTGCATCATCGAGTGTAGACCTGGCAACTATTCCATCATTCACTAGCATTCTTGTACGTTGCAATTGTAGACGCGCATTCTCTAGATCCGCTTTTATCTCTTCTACATTGGCCTTTGCCTGTGTGATCTCTTCAGGGCGTGAACCATTCAAAGCTTGATCAAGCTGCGCCTTTAATGACTCTAACTCTCCTCTCGCTTGTTGACATTGTGCACGGTATTCATCATCTTCAAGCCTTACCAATACCTGGCCCTGTTTTACAAGATCGCCCTTCTCTACAAGAATCTCAGCCACCTTTCCATTCACCTTGGAGGCAACCTGAATCTTATGTGCGGCAATGATGTATCCTGTCGCATTTAGTATTACGCCACCCGTATCTACAGCATTGCCAGCGGCTGTGGCTGCCTTCACATGGTATATCTCGACTTCCACGGCCTTATTTGTACGCTTAAGAACTATAATTGCTGCGCCCAGTAAGACAAACAGTAGAACACCGCCGATGATGATTCGCTTCACCCATGATGGTTCGTTAGTACGCTTGAGTGAACGATCAATGCGGAGTTTTTTCAATTCTGCATCCATTTAACTCTCCCTCAAAGCCGAAAGTATTCCTTTTCTCGCTGCTCCAAATGCAGGCAGTAGTCCACCCAGCACACCTAACAGCAGTGCAAAGAGCAAGCCCATAAACATTACTTGTGGTGTAACCCGATAGTTGAAGGAGATCTCACTAAAAGTAATAAAACTGCCTATCCCTGTAGTGATGTTATTGAGTGGCAAGACAAGCAGACATCCAAGCAGGCCTCCTAACAGAGCTAGCACCAAGCTCTCAAGCAAGAAGCTTAGGAGAATACTATATTTTGAAAATCCCAGTACTCTTAGTGTCCCTATCTCCCGTACACGTCGCGCTACTGCTGCATACATTGTGTTCATCGCCGCAAATGCACTCCCTATCGCCATAATCGTTGAGACTAATAGGCCCAGGGATTGGATCGGCAATGATGCTACGGTCTGTTGTTCATAGTAGGCTAGCTCCGTCATGGCTGCTAGGTTAAGTTTTACATCGTTCTCAATATTATTGATCAGCGCTTTAGACGTAGCCCCTTCTGTGTGTATAAGTATACTGCTTAGTGTATCGGCACGATTATAATCATTCGCGATCTGGTTTAGGTCGCCAATAATTTCACTATTGATTGCTGACTGCCCGCCATCTAGCACTCCCACAACTTCCCATTCACCACGTGCAAACGCAATTCTGCCACCTATACGCAGACCAGGATAACGGTTGGTGATTGCCTTGCCAACAACCACTTCACGTCTGCCTTGAGTAAACATTCGACCAGTGATCAACTTTATGTCTTGGCGAATTTCAAATCCTGCTGGTGTCAATCCTCGAATCGTCACATTCATTCCCTCAGGGGCATCCACACTAGGCAGATTCACCACCTGTACCAACTCTAACGAGACAGCCGGTTCGCCATTTGTGAGCTTAGCAATACCAGGCTTGAACTTGATCTCCTGATACTGTTGGCGTGAAACAATACTACTCAGTTCGGAATTAGCTCCTTTGCGTAATACCAGAATATTATTGGGATTACCCGAAGCTTTGAATGCTTCATTCAAGCCTGCCATTAATGCCAGCACTGCCATTAGCACTGCTACTGTCAATGCGATACCCATTGCCGTCATCAGTGTTGTGGTTTTACGTTCAACTAGATTGCGTATGTTATAACTGAGTGGAAGTGCCATTGTATCTTCTCCATTGCATTACCCTATATGTCTTAATGTTTCAACGATAGAGGTTCTAGACGCTTGCCAGGCAGGAACAATAGCGCTTGCGATACCGATGAATGCCGCTAATATCAGACAGATAACAGCGGTGATCGGCGATAAGGCTAGCGTCTTCATTTGTGGAATAAAGGCGGGCCCCTGGCGAACAAGATAAAATAGCCCGCTTGTTAGCATCAGTCCTAGTGCTCCGCCAACTAGCGCGATAAATCCTGACTCGCCAAGTATCACGGCTAGAATTGCTTCACGGGTAAAACCTAGCGTCTTCAATACACCGACTTCCTTAATCCGCTCGCGAACCGACATAGAGATCGTATTGGCTGATACCAATAGTATGGTAAAAGTTACTGCACTGCTGATTGCCAGTAGAAACAGCTTTACATTTCCAATAAAGTTCACGAACCTCAGTAGGAAAGTCTGTTCTGTTTCGGTGCGTGTCTGTGCGGTGGCATTGCGAAACATCTCATCTACTTCCTTAGCGACCCGGCTTACTGACTCTTTTGAATCAGCCTCAATGGTAAACCTAAACACTTGATCCCGCTGTGTCGCTGGCAGGCCCTCATATAGGTAGTCAATGTTGAAGTACAATGATTCGTCGAATTCTCGCCACTGGTAAATGCCACGAATTACCAACTCCAGATCCACTGGGAAGATATCCCCTTTGAGTGTGATCCTATCGCCTAACTTCCAGCCAAAACGTTGCACCAACTTCTCGCCCACAATGCAAGCCTGCCGTTCTTCACTCCAGGCCTGTTTCTGATTATCTGGCATCTGGATCTCTGGATAGATTTTGAAGAATGTTTTGGGATTAACTCCAAACCGAGCAAAGAAGTTCTTAGAATCTCGATTGTCTTTATAGACGCCACCAAACCATTGAAAAATGGTGATCGCCTTTACTCCCGGTATTTGCTGAATCTTTTCACGATAATAGAGTGGCAGAGGCTGTGTCATAGAAACACGATTATTTATCACCAGACGTAATGCTTGCTCAGGGGTAGACTCACTCAGATAGAGTGTTGTGTAGAGCCCTGCAACCAATCCTAATAGACAGATTGATGCTGAAATACTTGCAATAGTTAACAGACTGCGCCGACGATTGCGCCAACTATTCTTCAAGATCAAAGAAAAATATTTCATAATCACGACCATCCTTGCTAATAAATCAGGCAAGGTCGGTGCCATTCCTAGAGATTATTTTATATCGTTGAAAATAGTCTGTTTGGAAAGATCGGCAAGCTATTGGTAACAAGCAAAACTCACAAGTTATTGTGAATTCACAAACAATTGTCGCCTTGTTATACTACTGCTGATGTCTCAGCAACTACAAAGTAGCGCTAGTCTGGTTTCAGCACCTGTTGATCACGAGCAACGGCACGCGCTGGTACTGCGAGCTTGGGAAGCAACCAACACCGAGCGAGATCTGCAAGGTGTACTGGCTGCGGTAGCAGAGGTGCTTGTCCCTATAGTGCCATTTAGAGGCGTTGCTGTGGTTGTGTTTGAAGCTCGCCAAGATCTTCCCTATGCCTTGCACATTGTTGGTCTACCGCCAAGAGAAGGTGAGACTGTTGACGAGATAGTCCGATTGGAACGTATGCATTCGCCTGTTGTTAATGCCCTTCCCATTCGTAAGTGCGTTCCCTACGATGTTGATCTACAACGCCAAATGGAAGCCGGCCTGCCCTATATATGTCCGGATCTGTTTGAGAAACAGGAATGGTATGAGCATGATTTCAAGCTAGCAGCAGCAGGCATTCGTGCCTATACCTCTATTCCGCTGCATGTGCGAGGTAAACTGATCGGTTGTGTTGTCTTCTCCCGCAAAGAACCAAATGGGTTTACTCCTGAGGAGATGGCGCTGCTTATTGATGTCTCAAGAGCGATTGCCGTAGCAGTAGCAAATGCCTTGGCTAATGAAGAGATACGGCTTTTGCGGGAACAGTTGGAGGCGGAAAATATTTCCCTGCGCGCTCAGTTAGGACAATCGCCCTGGTTCGATGAGATTATTGGCGATTCACTACCATTACATAGAGTACTTGAGACGGTTGAGCAGGTAGGACCTACTGATGCTACGGTGCTAATTACTGGCGAGACAGGAACAGGTAAGGAGTTGATCGCACGTGCCATACATCGTTGCTCTCCACGCGCACATGGTCCGCTTATTACAGTTCATTGTGCCGCCATTCCTGATACACTTTTGATCTCTGAGTTGTTTGGCCATGAGCGTGGTGCTTTTACGGGAGCGGTCGAGCGTCGTAAGGGACGATTTGAGCAGGCTCACCGCGGTACATTGTTTCTTGATGAAGTAGGAGAATTACCACCAGAAATGCAGGTGATTCTTCTACGTGCATTACAAGAGCGTAAATTTGAACGATTGGGTGGAAGCCAAACTATCAGTGTCGATGTGCGAGTAGTGGCAGCGACTAATCGCGATCTTGCCAAAGATATATGTAGTGGGCGCTTTCGTGATGATTTGTACTATCGACTGAATGTCTTTCCTGTGCATTTACCGCCTTTACGCGAGCGACAGGAGGATATTTCATTGCTGGTGGCGCATTTTGCTACTAAACATAGCGCGCGATTTGGTCGTAAGATTGCTCGTATTGATCGAAGCACCATGAGATTGCTGGAATCCTACCATTGGCCTGGCAATGTGCGTGAACTAGAAAATATTATTGAACGTGCAGTAATACTATCGCGTAACAATACCCTTCGAGTACCAAGGGAGATGTTACAAGGCGCTACCACAGCAGTGAATATAGAAGCACAGTTGCAGATACAAGAGCGAGAGATGATCGAGTCAGCTCTGCGTGCCTCACGCGGTCGTGTGGCTGGGCCTAATGGTGCCGCTGCAGCATTAGGTCTGCCTGCCTCGACACTTGAGTTTCGCATCAAACGGCTTAACATTGACAAGTTTCGCTACCGCACTGGAGAACAGAGTTAAATTTATAACCTGCCCATAAACTAGCCTCTATGAAAGAGTCAATGTCTTATCACACTATGGTAGACAGTTACAAAGCAGTCTAATCAAACTGTTGTATCTATATAGAAGCGCAGCAAGAATAGATCTGTAAGGTGCTGGATTAGTCACCAAATAAATAACATTTGCCAGCAGGGCTCTCCTACCTCTTCAACTCCTTTATCCTTTCCTGTAGAGTTAAATTCTGCGGATTGAGTGCTAACGATTTTTCATAATTTGTGATAGCAAGTTCTCGGTTACCATTCTTAAGATATGCATCGCCGAGAGCAGCAAAAGCATTGGCCGATTGTGGATAGGCTTCAGCATTCAGTTTTAAGATCAAGATCGCCATATCGGTCTGGTTAGCCTTCAATTGTTGATAGCCTAGAATGAGTAGCTCATTCTCCACATTGGCATATACATTGACAGGATCATCCTGAAATTCTTTAAAGATCTTAACAGCAAGCATTGGATCATTCTTGGCAAGTGCCTCTGCAATCCTCTCAGCAATAGGCTTTTGATATTTGTGAGCAAGAATCAGTCTCATTGCTGGATCATTATTGCTGCGGTAATCTTCTGAAGTCATTTCTGCCGCTAATTGGGGCGCAGTCCAGGGGCGTGTATCTAAAGGATGCCATCCTTGCCAGTAGTAGATTGAGACACGCACAGTTAGCCCGCTGTTAGGAAGAATGATTTTGCGTGAATCGCCGAAATGATTTCCTCTTGAACCAGATGGCTCACCAACAAATATGACTTTGGTGTATTTCTCTAGTTCGTTTAGGATGAACTGGGCCGCAGACCAAGTGCTACGCCCTATTATGGTGAAGAATCTGCCTGGTTGATCTATCTTATTGGCTTTGATCAGTCCCACTATCAGCGGCAGTATTAGTGTACCATCTCCGCCTCTATTTAATCTCAGGTCTAGAATAAATCGTTCTACTGAATTAGTTTCTACGAACTTAAAAACACGTTCGCAGAATTCCGCGAGGGTTTCATTCTCTTTATTGCCAACCTGATTGATTTGAACAAAAATGGTCTTTGAATCGGCCAAATATTCGAACCAGAATTTATTTCGTGGATCTTTTAGCCACAGTGGTAATCTGTTTGTTGCATTGTCACGTGCATCACTCCAATTCTCTTTATTTAACCAGCTCAAATCGGTATCGGCTGGCAACATCTCGGTTGGGCCAGCAGGCTGTAGTGTAATCACTAATTGCCGACCCTGTTTCTCTATAAGAAACTGAGCATTTTCCATATTGTCTATAATGCCAAGCGTATGTAGCACCTCTGGCATCACCAGTAAGAATGGCGCCAAGAATTTAATGCCCATTTCATTATCATGACTAACAATCTTTGCTACTGCCGTATAAGCCTGCTCCACTGATGACTTACCTATTTTAAGGAGGCGTCCGCCGATAATATCATTATGCTCACGATTGGCCGCACGTATGTATAAACCATCCTTGAAGAAATAGAGCTTGATTGGATAGGTATGAAATCCAATTTTAGGATCCCGGGTTGGTGAAATATTGGTATGGCCATCTCCTACCATTGCGACAATACTGGCCATCTCGACAATGATCTGATGACGTGCAAGGTGAGGAATACGATCATCGAGTTTTTTTACTGCCTCATAGAATTGTTCACGTGATAAAGTATGAAAGAGATTTTTATGATATTTTGGCATCTCTACCGCTAAATAGCGTAGATCCTGACGCCATTTTTCAACTTCAGCATCACTGAGCTTGGAGGTCAAGATCTCGACTGTCTGCCCCTGTATAGAACTGCTAAAGATATAGATCAATAGCATAGTACTCCCAAAGAGCCGTAAAGTTAATCTCATCACTCTCGCACCTCAAGGAGAAAATTTTAATTTTGCTGGTCTACTAATTTAGTGTAAGAAGTTAGCAATAGGTTTCATTAAGAAGTATCAAATCAATAACAATAATTAAGGTAAGCTTGGCAATCTACTCTTTAGTGATAGAGGCTTAATTTTGTCCTCAATTAGCCGCTGATCAAAGACAAAATCGCTCTTAGCAACGATTTGCCAATTGGCATTATGCAACTCCTTTAAGGCACAGACGATCTCAAAGAAATTCCATCGCTCATTTGAGTCCAAATGATAAAGACCAGTTGGAAGTCTTGAAATAGTGTAGAGGGTCTCTACACTATCAGTAATAAAGGAGCAGGCTGGATACCACTTTGTACTGGCATTAATCTGTCCAGGCTGTCTCATCTGCCTATCCAGATAGTCAATCATATGGTTAGAACCAGGTTTTTCACCTATTTGCCATCCTAATCTAACCACGGTAGCATCTGGATTCTGATAAAAGACTCTCTCTTCTGCTAAACGCTTTTCATACCCATATCCTTCTTTAGCATCCGCTTGATGAGCTATCGTAAATGGACCTTTAGCATTATCAGAAAAGACCATTACCGTGCTGGTATAGATAAATTTTATCTTCATAATCCTGGTAATCCAGGCCAATTCACTGGTCCATTGATAATTGACCAACCAGCTTTCGTTGACTTTGCCGGTGTTTTGTGAAGCGATTGCTAGATGAAATAGTATATCTGGCTTAACCTTGTTGAGAAAATTCTGCATCTGGTGGTAATCATCTATAGGGGTAAGCTTTTTATCCCAAGCGACAACTTCTATTCCTTGCTTTTGCAGGTAATCTCTTAGTACCGACCCAACTGTACCATTTGCACCGGTAATTACGACTTTCATACTACAAATACCTCTGTTGATCCTGATATCCCGCATTTTACTGTGATCACTGTATTGTCCTGCCATGGATGCTCATATTAACTTCAATCAATAAGATAGCAAGAATGCCTAGCTTTTTAAAAAGGATAAAGGCAAAATTACGGACTTATTTGATGGAGGATAATCAAATATGATCCATGTAGTTAATCACCGTAACTATGGGGCATTTATCGAATATCCTGTCGATAACTATTATGGTCAGTCTTGCAATGCAATTATCACGATCTGTGATTATAGGGGCGGCCATGAGCGAGAGCAGCCTATTAATTGCAATAACTTGACAGAAGCTATTAGTATCTCAGAGACGCTTATCAATAAACTTATTGATCTAGCTGATGTGTCGAAACCAGTAGCGGAGTGTTGATTGACGATCTCTCTTTAGATACCTTCTAACCCTAATTTCTTACACCGCTATCTCCTAATTAATGGACGAGAAGACTGTTGTGTCCATTGCTGACCAGGCAGTTGGGGCAATTTGGGTATGCTGGTGAGGCATTCTGCCCTAGCTGTCTGAGAAGTTTTAATTACTTTCAATCATATAGAAACTTTGTTAAATGCTTGGAAGAGAAATAACAACTCTATACAACCAAAAGATATACTCGTTGGTGGTATGCTGATTGCTCATGTTAACAATCGGATCAAGACACTAGTTCAAAATCACGAAAACACTCTGGCAGTCTCATCTATATCGCATCGCTATATAGGAGAAGAGAAGACTGCTGCAATATCGTCCAAATCTGTTTTGTAACACTTAACTGCTGGGATTACAAATGAGATCAGAAAACAATATTCAAGTCTATAAGCGGGAATTAGCAAATCTGCAAGTATACTGGCAGCGAGCCTCCAGTAATCAGTGTGTGCGTATTGGTAATATCAGTGTAGGAGGTTGTTTTATTACAACCAATACTTATCCTGTTGTAGGCGAAATTGTTAATCTTGACATTTGCCTACCAATGGGACGCTGGTTATCACTACAAGCCAAAGTAATACATATACAGTCTAATGGGTTTGGCGTCTGTTTTTTAAATCCTAGTAACGAGGATAAGGCTCTGCTTGCCAATCTAGTAGATTTTTTGAGTAACTTACGCAAACGTCGAGAGGCAGTATCTAATACCTTGCAAGAAAGACTTTAACAATCACTCAATAGTGTTAGTGAACCACATACCCAAATATAAATTTGGAATGATATGAGGCAAAACTCATTGTCAGGCAATATAATCTTTTTCTCTACGACAATAAGTTTTACCTCATCTCTGTTGCTACTTGCTAGTAGGAAGCGCCAGTTTTTCCATAACAACTTGGAGTTGAGCTTTAAGCTGTTCTATCTCTGATTTCTGCTTTTCAATTATTTGCTGTTGCTCTTTCATCGCTTCTACTATTACCGGTGTAATATTCTGATAAGAGATGCCTTTATAACCATCGGCATCGGCACTAATAACTTCCGGTAATACTTTTTCTACATCCTGGGCAGAGAAGCCTAATTGTGTTCCTTCTGAATTGATAGGACTATTTTCCACTGCCTTCCATTCATATCTGATTCCTTTTAGGCTTAAGACTTTTTCTAGCGCACCTTCTATACCTCTGATATTGGTCTTTAATCTTATATCAGATGTTTGTGTAAAGAAGGCGGCTGCTACTGTTCCATTAACAGTGAGTCTAGTATTTGCAGTGAATGGTGTAGTCCCGCCAATTACAACAAACCCCAGATTCTTATTGGTACCATCGGCTGGTCCAACAAAAAGAGATGCAGCTGTACTATTAAATCCAACCATCAATGAGTTGGCCAGAGAATTGGTGATGTTCCTTCCTACTACAATGGAGTTGGTAGCTGTAGCAGCAGCAAAACTCCCCATTGCTATTGATCCCGCCCCACTCGCAGTTGTGGTATCTCCTAGTGCAGTAGCAATACTGCCACTTGCGGTTGTATTGAAACCATTGGCAAAAGAGTTTTGTCCAACATTGACATCATCCCACTGGCCATCAGTAACCTCTCCTACTCTAAATGCTCTCTTAACAACACTCCATAGCATCCTACCGCCTGCTCCAGTAGGAAGCGCAACATCAGCACCTAGATCTGTTCTACCCACCCAGATAGCGCTACCACGACCAGTAATTCTATATCTATTAAATAAGGGATTAGTGATGTCTACTACTCCCGCACTGCCTAATGGTCCATAAACCCATCTAATAGTATTTTGACTGTCTTCTAGTCTTTCCCAGAACTGTCCATTACCACCTGTATCATTAGATCGAAATCGATCTGCTGACACTACTTGTCCAAAGGCTTCTCTGGATGTTGTGATAATTCCGATACAAACTAACAACAGCATAACTAAACCATGTCTGGTCTTGTTCATCACTACTCCTCCTTAAGGTATTGTTAGGAACTTTTTAATGCCATTAAACAATCGACACTAATCCTATAGAGACAGATTAAGTCATCATGCTTAGTATTGATTTTGGTTGTTACATGGATAAATGCAGAAAGCTGCAGAAAATTACACTT
>JBFLVQ010000281.1:0-11253 GCA_040758525.1 Acidobacteriota bacterium | reverse complement strand
TTCGCTTGAGTATATATTTGGTCTTTATGGAACACAATGAAAAAAACCGGCTAAAGCCGAAGAATAAACCCGCCTATCTGCACGCCATAAAGGGACGGCAGCTTGCGGCGGGTTGCTTTTCTGTCACTATGTAGTAACGTTCGCTGGTTTACTGACTTGCGATCCGCATATACTGGTGTTTGCATCCGATACAGCAAAAGGTTGGTTGGAATTAGCCGCCCGTCTCTTTGGGCGGCGGATAACATCTTTTAATGCTTGTCGAGGAGCATCCACTTCCGCATTTGTCTTTGGGAGGTTAAATACACGATAACCTAGCTCAAAATCGAAGAGTTGGAAATGATCGAATTCAGCCGTACCTTCCTTTGGGATAAGCTCGCGAATAGGCAGATTCTCGATTCGGATCTCTATACCCTTCTCTACTACATTAGGCTCTTTGGGTTTTAATAGGGTTCCCTGACCATTGCTTGGCTGTAAAATCAAGCGCTTATCTTGTTGAGGCGAGAAAATCTCCACATCATCAACGGTTGCCTCAAAATAGATTTCCGCATTTCCTGCCTCCATACTATCTGATACCATACCGATTTCACCGCCTGTGAGGGTAAACCGCGCAACAACAAGATTTTTGAGCTTCTCTATGTTATCAGTGATACACTTGTCTTTTACCTGCAACCCATTAGTTTCAGGATAGAGTTCGTGTAGTACCTTTTCGATTTCGCCATAATCCCTACTCCCTCCACCTCTTACTATTTTGAGAGATGATGTAGACAGTCCCTTGATTTCTAGTTCATCTCCAGTAAGAACCCACATCCCATCTTGTCGTTGTTCTTCTGGTGAATTTGCTTTGAAGAAAGTATAGTCAGCAGGTGACGTACTACCATACTTGAGGTCATTAGTATTGAACCTTATACAAGGTATATGGGAAAAGTGATCTTCGCCTTCTGACGCTTTTCCTGGTGCGCGTGCATCCACCAACAACACACACATTGCCGCAGTACTAGTTGATGAAGTTGGCACAAAAGGAGTTTCGGCATTTACATCTTCATAGACGTGTGGGATCAATACGCACAGGCCATCAAAAAGTATTCTTAGTTTGAACGACATAACAACTTTCCTCCCATGTTAATTGTTGATAGTTGTCACTCCACCAAGCAATATAAAAGGCGCCCACATTGCTGGAGAGTTTAGTGTCTTATCAGAGCTGTTGAGTAGTGAGAGTTGTGCAGAACGCAATGCCTTGACCACGTCTGTACCTGCACTATGCTGTTGGTGAAAGAGAATAAATAGTTTTGCCGTAGCGCGATCATCTACATTCCACAAACTTCCTATCACTGCCGGCACACTAGCAGCTAGAAATGGGCGTGCCAAATTGGCAATCCCTTCGCCACGCAGATCTTGTCCAGCCGCCGTTTGGCAGGCTGCCAAAACAACCAAACGTGTATTGGGGAATGTCTGCCCATAGAGTTCATAGGCATGCAATACGCCATCGTCATAACTATCTTTTGAAGTCTTATTAGGTGCGAGGATAAGTTTGGAATGAAGTGGCAGACCATTGTTCATCATGGCATGCCCGGCAAAATGGACTATTGTATAATTACCAGCGGCAGCGAGAACCCTTGCTTCCGTAGCTTGTTCTCCGATCAGTGGTAGTACATTAGCAGCGTAGTAGTTCACGATCTTTTTTGCTTCACGTTCTACCCAGGGTAGTTCTGATAAATTGGGAAACTGTGTGCGATTAAACTTTGTTGTTCCAATCACAACTGCAGAGGTTTCGCCCGATTTCATGGTCTTCTTTTGGTCGAGTGCTAAACAACGTATAAAGACAGTAGCACTGGGCGCAAACGCTATGGTGAAGTCTTCTATTAAATAACGGTCACTATCTGGATTAATAATGGCTGCGAACGGTACATTGTAGAGACCTTTGTCTGGCACAATAATAAGATTGTTTTGTGGTTTTAACCGTATCAGTGGTCTTATTATCAAGTCATAAAGAGGCGCCGATAACCGTTTCAATTCATCAAATGGCGCATTATTTACAATCGCAGTTTGTAGTCTGCTCGCAATAAGATCAATATCTCTTGCTGGCAATGGAGATTCTACTGGTTCGACGCGGCCATGCTCTATTATCCAGGCGAACAGGCGGTCATCGAGTGCGGCATACTCGATCAGGGTTGTTCCAGCAGGCATTGCCTGCTGAATCTGAGCCAGTGAAAATGGTTTAGCAGTGCCTTGTAATATCAGTTCTACTGCTGAGTCTACGCCCTGTGTGCGCGCACCCGCATCAAGTATATCCAAGAGCGCGCGCCCGCGTGCCCTTTCTGCATAATCGAAGGCTACTTCCTCTTGTTCGTATTGAGTAAGTTGAAACTTGATCATTTCATCATAGATAGGCTGGTGCTCTCCCAAAAAGGCGATACGGTGTCCCTCTTCGGCTAGGCTCTCACGCTTTCTTTCAAACTCTTTGAGGCTTGAATTCAAATCAGCATCAGCGTTTGCTCTATCGCCCAAAGCAAGATAGGCGTGGGCACGCGATAAATACAAACGTGTAAGAGGGTAGTGATATTCGGCCTGTAAGGCATCTTTTAGCAGTTTAGTAAATAGCTCCACTGCGCCTTTTGGATCAGTGTCTAATTTATAATCCCCTTCTGCAATTGATATTGCCATCTGAACCGTAGGATTGGTGCAATACCGCTTTGCCTGTGCGAGATCGTTTTCTGCTGCGACGAAATTGTTTAGTTGGTGATAGGTTAAACTGCGTTGGCGAAATGCATTTGAGATGATGTTTTTATCTCCATTAGCCAGTGCCACTCGGATCGATTCATTATGAAAATAGATCGCTTCTGTCAGTTTAGCTAACTTTCTAATATTGTTGGCTGCTGTCATCAGTACCGGAGCTTGATAAGCAGAGTTACTGGTCTTATTGATGTAAGTGATTGCTCTATAGCTATGCTCCCACATCTCAGTAGCCTCACCGATCTTATTTAAAGTATCGGATATATTGGAATAAACGACGGCAGTTCCTTCCATATCACCACAAGCTTTCAAATAACGTAGTGCATTACGGCTAGCGTCAAGCGAAAAAGATATTTCCAATTGGCTTAGCCTTATATGACCAGTTGTCCATAAAGCCCTGCCTATTAAATACTGGTAGCTCTTCTGCTCAGCCATTGTACGAACACGATCAAGGCTGGCAAGCGCTTCTTTGAAACGTCGGCGCACATTATCACAACGGGCTCGCTGTAGCAGGGCAATGGTTTCGCCCGCAGGATCACCTGCTTGATGGAAAAGCTTGATTGCTTTATCAAGTAGGGGAATGGCTTTCTCGGCATCGGCTTGATCTACAATCTCTCTGCCCTCTCGATAGGCATGGTGTGCATTAATCAAGTCAATAAGCTGTCTACTATCTGAACCTGCTTGTTCGGCAGTATCAATGGCAGCTATTGCAGCACTGATAAATCGATCATCTTGCAATTTTGATAGCGCAACACCGATTGCTGCCGCGGTCTTACGCGCACGTATAGCTACCGCTAATTGACCATTAAAATGTGCATCTGCCCAACTTGGTAGTAACTCATTAATCGCATAGACACGAGCTGGGTGGGGAAAACGCTGCACAATATCTTCAACAAGCTTTTCCTCATCAGTGAGTGCAGCTCTGGTGAGACGTTCTTTCTCTGCTGGCCAGGCTTGCCATGCTTCTACCATAGCTAACTTGGCATTATGCGCTTGTGCCTCTCTTGTCCATTCAGCAGATTGCTCTAGCGCAAGATATTCTTGCCAGGCTTTGCGCGCATCTGTGGTTAGCTGTAGCCGTTCAAGAATAAGGGCGCGATTGAAGCCTGCTTCCTTGAGTTTAGGATTTATTGCTAATGCCGTATTGACAGTTGAGAATGCATTTAACAGATCGAGTGGCTGATTCTGATACTGCGCACGTGTGAAATAGAGGGCAGCAAGATCATTAAGCAAAAGCACATTGTGAGGAGATCGTCTAGTGGCAATCTCAAGAGTATTAACAGCTTTGGAAATTTGTCCTTTAGCCAGATAGAGCAATGCCAGCGCTCGGCTATTTTGTGGAGAAGGATGTTCGGCATTTTCCGAAAATATCTGCGCCTGTGCGCTAGTAAATTGGGTATCTGCCATCTCGCCAGTACGTTTCGCAGTGTTCAAGGCAAATATCTCTTCATACCATAGGCGAAGAAGATCGCTACCATTGACATCATTAAACCCACGGGTATTATGGTTGCGCTCAACGATTAAAGCCAAGGATAAAGAGCTTGAAGAGTTAGTCAACTGATTGCGAGCAAGCAGATCTCTTTCCGTCTCAAATTCTGTCAGGCAGGGTCCATAATCGGCGATACCGGCTAATCTAGCCTCTATCAGTCGCGGTCGGCCAATTACTGACAACAGTTTATACCAGCCAGGGGATTGCTTATCAACAGGTGATCGATTGGTCAAGATTGCTAAGCCTACTAAGCTACTAACGACCAACAATGTTGGCAAGAAAACTACTGTAGCAAGTCGAGGGCGGCACATAAGCACAAATTATCCCGCGTTAGTATCGTTATCTGTTACTCGACATCTACCAGCTAGCACTGCTGGCAATGGCGATTATCCCTATAAGACGTAAAAAGAGTTGTTAGCAAGACAATGTTGTTGCTTAATTGTTAAATATCGGTTCAGAGCAATTTTTTTCCAACCAGAAAATATTGTGCGCCAAAGAATCGCCAGAGAAATGGCAATTTTAGATATAGCTGTACTAACCAAGGCCAACTTGGCAGATGACTACGGAAAGAGTAGGGCAGTGTGCTGGCCTTGCTTACCTCAACTTCGAAACCGGTTAGTTGTAATACTTCCTCAATGGCTTTTTCTGTAAGTGGTAATTGGTGATCGAAATAGTCGAAATAGACCTTATAGCAGTAACGGAAATTTGGACCTAAGATAAGTAGTCGTCCACCCGGCTTAAGCACCTTTGCAATGGCTTTAAATATAGCCAAGATATGATCGCGTGAGCGGCAGTGTTCAAGAAAATTGCTCATAAAAGCGATTTCGAAGTAGGCGAGGGGAACAACTTCGGTAAGACGTTCGGCAGCAATTTGATAGACCGTTACCGCAGGTGCCGCATATTTCCTGGTTTCTGGATTGAGATCAATCGCGACCCGTTCACTAGCATCTATGTTATTAATAAATTCGCAGTAACCAGCGGCTATCTCAATAACGCGAGCTGTGGATGGAATATAGCGAGAGAACCAATTATTGCAAAGAATCTTCCAGATCTTGGCGCGATGCGCCAAGATCTCAGCAGGAAAGCGGCGACGATAGAGTTGATCAACACTGGTTTCCAGTTGCTCTTCTAACTTGATACCTACACCTTCACTCATTGCTCTCTCCGATCATGTCTGCCCCCTAGCGCATATAAATACCAGTGTAGATATTTTGGCAGCCATTTACGCAGTTGGAACTTCGATTCACCAGCCGTACGATCTCGCCAAGTGGCTGGCACCTCAGTAATTTTTACACCGCGACGAAATGCTTTGGCAGTAATCTCTAATGCCAGTTCAAAACCACCTGTACTCTCAATTCCTAGTTCATTCACTAATGCAGCATCATAAAGTCGGAAGTTATTAGTGGCATCATGGATAGGAAAGCCGGCCAATAGATGTAGAGACAGACCAGCAGCACGACTCAGTAACTGTTTTAGCAATGGCCCGCCAAGCTGCTTACCACCACGCATATAGCGACTAGGACAGACAATACGGTAACCTTGTTGATAGAGTGAGAGCATACTTGGCACAACGCTAAGATCATCTGATAGATCAGCCATAATAACAAGTGCAGGGCCTTGTCCAACGGTATGGAAGCCGGCTTTGATTGCGTATACAACACCACGGCCTAGATCATTTTTGAGCAATCGCAACCAAGGGCGGTTGTGAGCAAGCGCATGAGCAACGGGCACGGTAGAGTCCTCGTTAAAGTCATACACCATATACATAACAAATGGTGGTGGGATATATCGCTCAACTTCTGCCACAAGAGCGGGGAAGTTCTCTGCCTCATTATAAACTGGCACGATCAATGAAAGCGCATCTGCCACAGCAAGACCGTTTAGATTGTTCCTAGTTGAATCTGTTCCTTGATCCAGGGAATAACCTCATCAAGGATCTGATCCAGTTCGGTGGTTGCAGTAAATCCCAGTAACCGCTGAGCCTTTTCTACAGAAGGCACCCTATAGCGCACATCGTAGCGGAACGGTTCATCTGAGACATAAGAGAAAGGCCGTTCTGCATCGTGAATCTTTCTCCAGATCAATTCTGCTAGTTCCAGTACAGTAGTAGACCTTGGGGTAGAAAGATTAAAATCTTGATTGAGTGCTGCTGGATGCTCCATACAGAGCCGTATACCGCGTGCTAGATCGCCTCCATAAGTGTAATGGCGTACCTGCCCGCCATCTCCCAATATATGTAAAGGATCTTGTCCCTTCAAAACTTTTTGTACCAAATCTGGTACAACATGGCTCATCGCCAGCTTGATATTGCCAGACAAGATCTCCTTATCTGAGCGTGCCCGCCGTTCACCTATACCAACACAGTTGAAAGGGCGAGCGATTGTGTAAGGCAGCCGGTGCTGTTCATGCGCACCTTGAGCAAAATACTCGACTGCCAGTTTCTGAAATCCATAGGTCGAAGATGGTGGTGGACAGCGCCTCTGTTCACCTTCTTCGGTAGGAAAGTTTATCGCGTTCTCAAATACCATAGAGGAAGATATTACTGTGATCTTCTGTAAATGGGCATGCCTATGTGCATGAATTGCCGCTTCAAAGGTGGTTGAGGTAATACGTTCATTCTCGGCTAGCAGATCAAAAGCAAAAGTGTGGAAGTAGGATATCCCACCAATCATTGCTGCGCCCGCGATCAGATGATCGCAATCAGCAAGCAATTCTTTCAAGAGATTTAGATCCTTGGCATCGCCACGCACCAAGCGATAGCGTGAATTTGCCTCGCTAGATTGATGTAGTTGACCGTATTTGGAGAAATTATCTAGCCCTATTACTTCATAACCAGCGGTCAGCAACTCCTCTACTACATAACCACCTATAAATCCTGCGGCGCCTGTTACCAGCACCTTCATAAATTGTTCCTTTTGGTGAAATTGAAGATATCGACGAGAGGCTTATCGGTATTAAGTTCACGATACTGATCATGACAAGCGCCTATGATCAGTATATCGGCTTCAGCCAGAGTTGTTTCTAGTGTAACAAAAGATGGATCTTTAACATAAGGGTCGGTACAGAGCACACGCCGACATTCAAGCGAGAGGATCTTACGCAACTTGTAAGAGAGTGAACTGCGAGGATCATCACAGTTGCCCTTAAAAGCCATACCAAGAATACCAACTGTGTCACATGATAGATCGCGATTGGCTTTCAGGCGCTCAATTACAAAGCCTGGCAGCCCTTCATTAACCATCATCGCAGCCTGGCCAAGCGCAAAAGTATTATGATTGAATGCCGCCAACTGCATAGTATCCTTGAGTAGACAAGGCCCACCAGCAAAGCCGGCGCCAGCAAAGCCAGCCATACGTGGGTAGTCGGTGGTAACGGCTTTATGAATACTAGCGAAATCAGCGCCGAACTTCTCGGCAATCATGTAAAATTGGTTAGAGATGGCAAAGCTGATATAGCGATAAGAGTTCGAAAAAAGTTTAGCTAGTTCTGCCTCAATTGGCCGCAATTCAATGACACGTACACCTAATGAAGTAAAGAGCGCAGCGGCGCGAGCCACTGCCCTGGGAGTGGTGCCTGAGATAATCTGGGGAAGCTTTACCAACTCCTCTATAGCATATCCTTGTGCGATTCTTTCAGGGCAATAGGTGAGATCAATGCCTAGGTCACGCTCAGCAATAAAGCGGCTCAGGCGATCTGTAACACCAGGAAAGACAGTGCTGCGTAGTAGCAGCAACTGACCACTACACATATAGTCAAGCACTGGTTGCATAGCACGATCGAAGCTACGCACTTCAGGATCAAGAAATTCATCTACCGGTGTGCCGATTGTAACAACAACGATATCTTGTGTTGGTAAGAGATCTAGTTGAGTAGTTACTTGCAACCGCTGATTAGCTAGATTACGTATTAATGCTGGCTCACCGCCATTTTCGCAAAATGGCATCTCGCCCGCCTGAACGGCTGCCACACGAGCTGGATCGGTATCTATTAATGTAACATGATGGCCACCGTCGGCGAAGAATAGCCCTAATGGCAAGCCAACATGGCCGCAACCGCCAATAATAGCGATATTGAGTGTCTTGACAGCCTCGCGCTGGCCTACCAGCGAGGGCGCCGCCACCCGTTCCATGAGTTTAGATCTCCGTCAGATAAAAGTGGTATATCAACAGTGGAGTGTACGCAATAAAGTAGCAGAGTCAAGAGATAATTGGTACATACCACGGTTGAGCGTTCAAACCAGTTGGGTTGTTATAGTATACTGAGACCACCGCAATCATGGGCTTTAGTTGAAGGGAGCCGCCGTAATGACATCAATATTCTTATGTTGCCTGGCATTTGCAATCTGCTATAAGCTTGGCCGCCGTTCTCTGGTCGCAGGTCTGATTGCAGTGCTAGCGATTGGCTATCTTTACGGAATTCTACGCGCCAATTTTGTTGAGACTTTCTCTCACTTCATTTTTGATGCTGGCGCAGTGGGACTTTATGGCGCCCAACTTTTCCGTGTTTTGCGTCCGGAGCAACGTGCACAGATACAACCTCTTAAGAACTGGTTAATTCTGTTGATTGGTTGGCCGTTATTGATGTTCTTGGTGCCTCTACAAGACCCTCTAGTACAATTGGTAGGTTTGCGAGGTAATATCTTCTTGTTACCCTTTCTTATCTTTGGCGCCCGCTTAGAAGGAGAGGACCTTTATAAACTCACTTTAGGGGTCGCGGTGTTAAATTTGATCGCTTTTGCTTTTGCAATCGCAGAATTTTTCCTAGGAGTCGAGAAGTTCTACCCTTACAGTGCAGTTACAGAGTTGATCTATCGTAGTAAGGACGTAGCCAATTTTACTGCCTATCGTATTCCCTCTATCTTTACTAGTGCACATGCTTATAGCGGAACTATGGTTATGACACTGCCATTGTTGGTAGGAGCATGGGTACAAAGACGTGCTACCAAATGGCAAGGGTATCTGATTGCGGCTGCGCTAATGGCAGCCCTCTTGGGCGTCTTTATGGCCGCAGCACGTGTGCATATGTTAATACTGGCTTTACTACTGGTGATCACTACACTATCCGGTCAATTGAAGCCAGTGGCTCGTTTTGGTTGGATCATAATGCTGATAGGAGTGGGCTGGGTTGTTTCCAGTGAAGAGAGATTACAGCGATTCTTGACACTACAGGATACTGGTTATGTTGCAGAACGAGTGGCAGGTAGTGTAAATATGGACTTTTTCACATTAGCCGCCAATTACCCAATGGGTAATGGTCTAGGTGGAGGCGGCACCAGCATACCCTACTTTTTACAGGATCTGATTAGAGATCCGGTAGGTATGGAGAATGAGTTTGCCCGTATCATGCTAGAGCAGGGAATACCAGGACTCTTTCTTTGGATTGTATTTATCGTTTGGATCTTCACTCGTCGAACAATTAGCCGACGTGAAACTTGGTATTTAAGCCGGCGATTGGCCTGGTTTGCTAGTGCCATATATTTCTGTGGCGCTTGGTTGGGAGTGGGGCTGCTTACTTCTGTCCCACAAACCTGTTTTATTCTGCTCTGTGCTGGTTGGATTACGGTACGACAGACAACCGTTACTGATAACCGCACAGCGCCTCGTCTAGTTAGAGAGCCAGTCCTGGCACGGCAATATGGCCGCTCCACTTAAACGCAGCAGTATGATTGCCCCTTGGGTGCTGATTGCGGGCGGCTTCCATCAGCAGGGTGGTATGGATAAGGCCAATGCCGCATTGGCTCAATACCTGATCAAGCAAGGAGTCCAGGTTCACTTAGTTGCTCATCATCTAGACACGCTCTTTTATCATCAAGAGGGTGTAATGGTGCATAAAGTGAAGCGGCCAGTCGGCTCCTTCTTTCTAGGTGATTGGCAATTAGCTTGGCATGGTCAACAAGTAGCTAAGCAGATTACCAATCAGTGGCCAGCCGCGCGAGTACTGGTCAATGGTGGCAATTGTGCCTGGCCTGATATCAACTGGGTGCATAGCGTACATCATGCTTGGCCTTGTAGTGATCTAGGTGCGCCACTCTGGTTCAAAGCAAAAAATCGACTGATCAAAGAGTTGGCGCGGCGCCAAGAGCGTAGATCGATCGGTAAGGCTCGTATAGTGCTGGCAAATTCCCAGAGGACACGACGCGATCTCATCAATTATCTGAAGATAGATCCTAACCTTGTTCATACTGTCTATCTCGGTAGCGATCCCAATTGGGGAGCCATTACTCCTGCCGAGCGTGTGCAGGCACGCGCGCAGCTAGGTATTGTAGATGAACGGCCATTAGTAATCTTTGTTGGGGCGCTAAGTCACGATCAAAATAAAGGATTAGATATCCTCTGGTCAGCCTGGCAGCAATTGTCTACACAGACAGATTGGGATGCGGAATTGATTGTTGCTGGTGGAGGTAATGGATTGGTAACTTGGCAAAGAACTATTGCACAAGCCGGTATGGCTGGACGTATTCATCTACTTGGGTTCACAAATAGAGTGGGAGAGCTTTTAGCCGCTGCGGATCTGCTCGTCAGTCCAGTTCGTTATGAAGCTTATGGCTTAAACGTTCAGGAAGCTATCTGTAGAGGTATTCCTGCGCTGGTAAGTGGACAGGCAGGAATAGCTGAGCGTTATGGTGCTGAACTAAAGGAGATGGTCCTTTGCGATCCTGAGAATGTCGCTGATCTTAGTGCCAAATTAATTCGCTGGCGGGCTAATATCTCTTATTGGCAAGAGCAATTTCTACCATTAGCAACACTATTGCGGCGTCATAGCTGGCATGATATGGCAAGCCAGATCTTCGCTCTTGCCAGCAGCTATCAACGAGTTTTTAGCACTAACGGGGAGCGCGAGGGGGAAAATAATCCCTCTTAATTTATTTATTGAGAGGATACATTTCCCCCTCGCAAGGTTGCATAACTTAAGCCCTCCATTGTAATTCTAATGGTGGTATAATAGGGGCTATAGAGAGTAAAAAGAGGATGCCAATACTGACGCTGCGAGCTAAAGCAGTAACAACTCCAGAAATAGAAGCGGTTTTGCTTTCG
>JBFLVQ010000280.1:0-11255 GCA_040758525.1 Acidobacteriota bacterium | reverse complement strand
GTCATGGCTAATTACAAAGAGCTGTTCAAAATCTTTAATACGGCCGATCTGTTGGGCAAGATTGCGCCTACGCTCCTCGTCCATATTTGTTGTCGGTTCATCAAAGAAAGCAAACCGTAAGTCAGAAAACTCTTTAAGCAGTGCTAGTCGTACAGAGAGCGCAGCCGCCATCTGTTCTCCACCAGAGAGGTTGTTAAAGGGTCGATCGCGTCCTTCCTCTTCTAAGACAATCTCGTAGTCATTCTCCCAACGTAGACTTACTAACGAGTTGCCAGAGATATCGCGGTATAATTGATTAGCTTCACGTGAAATGGTATGCAAATAGGCTTCAGTAATGTAGGGTCCTGCCTTTTTTAGACATTCACGAATAAATTCAGCTAATCCTTGTAGTTCATGCAGGCGGTCGCGGCGCGCAATCTTGTCTGCTTGACGACGTTTGACTTCAGCAAGTTCATCAAGTTGTATCTGTAGTTGCGTCTGCTGCGCTTCAGTGTGTTTAAGCTCCGCTCCTAGCTCGGCTGCTTGTCTAATTAACTCCTCTAGCGCGCTACGCGCCTGATTATGTTCTGCTAGTGAATAGCTTACGTTAGCCGTACGATGCTCTGTACTGACACGTTCCTGTTGTCGTTTTACTGTAGTTATTTCCGCTCGCAATGAGTCTACCTGTTGTTGCAAAGCAGGCAACTGTTCTGCTAATCCTTGATTAGTAATAAACCGATCATAATCTGTACGACTATTAGCAAGCTGGCCATTGACTCGCATCAACTCCTCATCCAAACCCGCCCATTGTGCAAGTTCAGACTGTAGTGCAGTGAGCCGTTCTGCTACGCTCTGCTGCTCACGCTCCAATTCCATTAACTCGGTACGCAAATGTGGTTCACGAGCCACCTGTCGGCGTAGGCTCTCAATTGTAGCGCGTGGATTACCAAGTCGCACTAATCGTGTTTCGAGCGCTGGCTTATCAGCAATCTCTTTCATTAGTGCGGTAAGACGAGCATTCTCGGCATCATAGAGCCGTCGCTTCTGCATCCCTTCGGTCTTCAATTCATTTAAGCGTACGCGTTTAGGCTCAAGCTTCTCATATTTAATTACCCCTTCACGGGCAACCGCCAGTTCTGCTTCAAGTGTTTGCAATCGTGTAGTAGCCGTATGTAGAATCTCTTCCAATTCGCCTAAAGTAGCAGTTTCGGCTGATAGCCGCTCTTGTAATCGCCTATGTTCAGATAGATCGGCTTCCAGTTTAACCAGTTGCGCCTGTAGTGGCTCTAATGTCGATTGCGCACTAATGGCGGCACGAGCACGTTGCAATCTAGTATCTAGTCCCACATAAGTGGTCTCACGCTGAGCTAGCGCAGTACGATATTCAGAGAGTTGAAACTTGAAATGGCCATCCAGCGATTGACCTTCTCTCAAATTTAGACAGCGCTGAGAAAGCAATGGACAGAGCCCGCCTTTAATCTCCTTAAGCATACGCTCATCACGCTCTATAAAAGCACGATATTGAGCGACCTCTTCAGAGACTTGGCGATAGGAAGCCTCTAGCTCAGCAATTGGCTCTGGTATATCTGCAGTACGGCGCAATATCGTGATACGCGCCATTAGTGAATCACGCTCCTGCTGCCATTTCAGACAATCGGCTTGTATAGCAGCAAGCTGTATCTGTTTGTTCTTTAACTCGCCTAGCTTAGTCATATTGTCACGTAGACGTAGGCTCAAACTTTGATGTTCTGTCTGTAGGCGAGCCACTTGTTGCGCGGCGTCTTTATGCTGTTCAGCTTCATCAATATCTTTGGAAAGATCACTATAACGATTGCGTAGTTCGTCTAGTTCATGACCAAGCTTGGAGAGCATACGCTCGACCTGCTCTTTCTCACCAAACTTACGTTCCAGTTCTCGCAGTTGTAGCTCAAGCCCTTCCTGCTCAGAGAGCGCAGCAGTAAGAGATTCCATCTCTACACGCGCATGTTCGATCTGTGCAAGCGCCTCACGATGATGTTTGAGATTAACTTCCAAGCGAGTCAGTTCCTGTTCCGTAATGGCAACGACAGCGCGTCGCTCATCACGGCGAGTGCGTTCACGCTCCAATTCCTGTAGTTGACGGCTGGCGGCTTGATAGGTGTCATAACCTGGTCGTGCATCACGTGCCTGCGCAGCAGCATCACGCGATCTTTCCAATTCTGCGGCGAGACTCTTCTCTCGCTCGGTTTTTTGCACTAGCTCAATCTCGATCGCTTGTAACTGTGCAACAATCTGATCAAGTTTGGCTTTAGCGGTGTCTAGCCGTTCCACTTTTACATCTGCGGCACGTTTTTCTAATTCTACATCTGCGAGTTGGCGAGACAATTTTTCCAATCGATTAGACACAACCACATGCTCGGATGTGATCTCGTCATAGCGTTTCAGTTCCCCTTCATCACTAGCGATCTGTTCACGTATTTCTGCAACACGTTGCTCAATATGACGCAGCAATTCACGTAGCTCATCAGAGGCTTTGATATACTCTTCAACCTTAAGAATCTTATCGAAGATCGGCTTACGTTTAGAGGGTACTTGTGCAAAATCAAAAGTAAAGGTGCCTTGCGGCACACCTATAGTGGAACGGAAGAGAGCTGATAGATCTGTGCCTGGCTCAACACCCAATTGTTGACAGAGCCACCTTACAACTTCCTGCTTTTGCTGGGCAATACGTGTCTTTAGTACTGGATCATAAGCATAATAGTTACCAGTAGTATCACGAAAAACTGAATAACTACGGCCATCTAGCTTTGAGACAAAGGCGACATTAACGCTGCCTTTACGTGCACCTCGTCGTAGAAAGTCCTCTCGTTTGTAATCTAGGTGATCGAATAGTACCCAGGCAATTGCCTCGATGATGGTGGTCTTGCCCACCCCATTGGGGCCACAGATTGCAGTAACACCGGATTCGAAGTTAAACTCCTTTTCGGTGTAGTTCTTGATATTGGAGATTTGAACTTTCGTAATCAGCATAGGCCGGCATGATTTATAGCATAAAAGCGGCGAACCGCAAGCGGCGCAAGCAATCAGAGTAACTAAACTATAAGGAAAATTTATTTATGTGCGTAGGTGCGAGATTGACAATCAAAGTGCTCGCGAATGAAGTTGACTAGTGACTCACGACCAATAAAGCCTTGCAGTTCACGGTTACTGATCACAGGAAGTTTGGTAATGCCATTGCAATCCATTAATTCCAATGCTTGTACAATACCAGTTTCTAGATTAACAGTTTCCAATTTGCTTAAAGGTGTCATTACCCAACTGATAGGTGTGAAACGACACTGATAATCTGCCTCGGCACGCGCCTGTTCAGCAGTTACTATACCTATCACATTACCTTCATCAACAACCAGATACCAATTGTTAGAATTGCCAAAACAGTAGCACTCAAGAAATTCCTGAACACTTGTCTGGCCACCCACAGATATTAACTGTTGTAGATCTAGATCGCCCACTTTGAAAGATTTGAAGATATCTTTCAGATTTGCCTCTTGCAAATGTAGATTTGCTGCTGAGAAGAAGTTATAACCGATAAAGACAAACCATAGACCAGCAATACCAGCTTTAATGAAGAAGTAGAAGCCAGTGAGGATAAATATTACGCTCAAAACCTGACCTATATAAGCAGTAACACGGGTGGCACGAGTATATTCACCATCAATGTACCAAAGTAGTGAGCGTATTACTAACCCACCATCGAGCGGAAAAGCAGGCAATAGATTAAAGCCTGCAAGGATAAGGTTAATCCAAGCGAGCCGACCAGTGAGCAGTACCAGAGCAGGATGAATTGATTCGCTAACAAGCCAGCCAACAGCAAAAAGAGATGCAAAAGCAAGGTTGGTAAGGGGACCAACAAAGGCAATAGCAAACTCTTCTCTAGGTATACGAGCTGGGCGACCCAGCCTTGCCCAGCCACCAAACACATACAACATTATTGAATGTACGCGAATTCCAAAGTGGTGTGCTACTAAGCTATGTGCAAGCTCATGGCCAAGTATTGAAGTAAAAAAGAGCAGGCTAGTTGCTAACCCCCAAGCAAATTGCTGCCAAGAAGGCCAGTAGGGAAAATGATCCCCAAACTGCATCGCCATCACAAGGGTAGCAAAAAAGAATACCAGAAACCAGGAATAGCCTAAATTAAGTTCTATGCCGAATAATCTACCAATCTTCATGGTCGGTTCCATGCCTTGCTCCTAACTAGCGAATTGTTCACGATTCCTTGCCGTGCAAAATTTATGCCGACAGATAGACAAACCGGTCAGCCGGCCTAGATTGCCTCACTGACGTCGCTAAGTTAAGATGCAAGTAGGGGTATATTGTCATATGTTAAACGTCATGTGGCAGCATGAACCGGACTGGGGCACTTATTGATATGTCGCGATCCAAACAGCGCCGGGAACAGAAAAAGCAGAGCCACAAGCGACCACCTGTAGAAGAGCATAATAGTGGCGTGCCAGCCGCCGTGCCACGTAAGAGTAGGCGCGAAGAGTTAGCCAATTTTTTACATGGCATAGGCGCACCACCACAAACTGCCTTTGTCCCTGATCAGTTCCAACTAGAAGCAATCGATCTAGTTACACGACAGAATTGTGATGTACTGGTAGCAGCTCCTACTGGCTCTGGTAAAACCTGGATTGCTACTGAAGCGATCAAACAGGTACTTGCCGCCGGTAGCCGTGCCTGGTACACCTCGCCGCTTAAGGCACTCTCAAATGACAAATTCCGCGAGTTCTCAGCTCTATATGGTGCTGACAATGTAGGTATTTTGACTGGTGATCGTAAGATCAATTCCGCCGCCCCGCTGATTGTGGCAACTACCGAGATCTATCGCAATATGCTTTATGATGCAATGAATGAGTTGCAAGTGATGAATGTACGGTTGGTCGTCTTTGATGAAGTACATTATTTGGCCGATCGAGAGCGTGGAGTGGTCTGGGAGGAAGCAATCATCTATTCACCAAGTGTGATACGAGCATTGATGCTTTCTGCAACCGTTGGAAATGCTCGAGAGTTGGCCGATTGGGTGGCCTGGGCGCGTGGCACCGAATGCCGGCTGGTCTCACATCCAGATCGACCTGTACCTCTGCGTACTGGCTTTATCGACACCATGGGCAAACTACTGCCACTTACAATTGAAGGGCAGGGATTGCATCCAGAGATACGAGCAATCTATGAAGCCAAGCCATCCGAACCAGAGGAGCGTCGTCGTACCCGCGCAATACGCCGAGCCTTTAAGTTTAGGCGTTATTGACGTGCCAGGGAGGATGAAAGTTGGCTAAATTATCAGTAGCAGCACCACGTTATACAGATGTGGTGCGCTCGTTGGAAAATCATGATCTGCTGCCGGCGATCATCTTTATTAGTAGCCGCAAGGGCTGTGACGAAGCAGCAGAATCTTTTCGCAATCCGGCAATGCCGGATCTCTCTAGTGCACAACGTGAGCGTTTAACCAGAGAGATCGAAGCTTTCCCTAGCGCAGATCGAGATTTCGTCTTTAATCATCGCCATTACCAACTGTTACTTCGCAAAGGTGTGGCAGCTCATCATGCTGGTCACCTACCTGCTTGGAAACATACTGTTGAACGTCTAATGTCACGCGGTCTGTTACGTGCTGTCTTTGCTACTACTACATTAGCAGCAGGGATAGATATGCCAGCACGTTCAGTGGTAATTACTGCCTCTAGTCTACGTGATGATGAAGGTCATCGTGATCTAAAAGCCTTTGAGTTAGCACAAATGACAGGACGCGCCGGTCGCCGTGGTAAGGATAAGGTTGGCTTTGCGATCTTTGTCCCTGGACCTTTTCAGGATATTAATCTAATTCTTGATCTGCTTGCGAAAGAATCTGAGCCGATTGAAAGTCAATTTGCTGCCAACTATACAATGGTGCTCAATCTACTTCAGCAGCACCGTCCTGAAGAAGCCCGTCATCTCTTAGAAAAGAGCTTTAGCCAATACCAAAGACTAAAACAGCTAGCTAAAGTGCGACCCCATTACGAACGGCTGTTACGTGAACAGGAGCAGGATAAGATTGGGCGCCCCTGTCAGGACCGTATACAGACCTGGGCGAACTTCCACAAAACTGAGGAAGAGTTGGCACGTACTAGCAAGGCGATCAAGAGTATTAAGCGTAAGATCAAACATGCTCTGGCTTATGGTCAGAGTGTCACAGATAGTGAACTACCGGCCAAATTACAGTCCCTTACCAATAGGAATGATCGACTGCGCAAAGAACTAGCAGAACTGCCTTGCCGCCGTTGTCCTCAGGTTGGTTATTGTGGCAGTGTCGTAGCAATGCGCCAATCACAACAACAAGAGATTGTTCGATTAGAGAGTGTACTGCGCGATCTAGAGCATGGCCTATGGGAGCGGTTTGAGGATTGTGCACGATTACTACAATGGTTCGACTACTTGGACGAAGAATGGCAACCCAATTCTAATGGTATATGGGCTGCTAAACTGCGTGTAGAGAATGCCCTCTTCATTGCTGAACTGGTGCGTGCTGACTATTTCGCCACTACTGATCCACGTTCACTGGCAGCGCTAGCAGGTGCATTAGCAGCCGGCGATCGTGAGATTGAGGTTGAATATCAAGAAGGTGAAGAGGCGATCTTCCTGCAATTCAAACGTGCTGTTAAGATCGCACAAAGGATCGCACAACAACAGGATCGCGCGGGACTCTTTTTTCCTATCATACTCGATGGTGATGCTGCACGACTACTCTGGTTATGGGCTGACACTTCTGTACATTGGAAGGATATGCTGGATCAGGTTTATGCCGATGAGGGTGATCTTGTACGTCTTATGTTACGTACCGCGGATCTACTTGGCCAGTTGATTGGCCTGCAACAGACGCATCCACAATTGGCAGCAACCGCTAGTCAAGCACTTGCATTGATACGGCGCGCTCCTATCGAAGAATAACTCTTTTCATTTACGCTGAAGGTAAAAAGTTGATTGTATTGAGATGCAATATGCGATAGTAGTTGCCGGCACACATAGTAATGTAGGAAAAACCACCATCAGTACAGCGTTAATGTCGGCGCTGCGGCGACGTGGTCTGATAGTACAAGGATTTAAGATCGGACCTGATTTTATTGATCCTGGTTTTCATAGCGCGGCAACGGCTCGACCTAGTCGCAATATAGATGGTTGGATGCTAACACCAGATATTAATCGGGCAATCTTTACAGAGGCCGTAGCAACAGCCGATGTAGCCATTGTTGAAGGTGTTATGGGTCTATTTGATGGCGCATCAGCAATAGATGAATCTGGTTCGACAGCAGAAATGGCAAAATGGCTTGGATTACCGGTTGTGCTTGTTATTGATGCTGCTGCACAGGCGCGTAGTGCAGCAGCATTAGTGCATGGCTTTGAATCATTTGATCCAGATCTGCGTGTAGTTGCGGTAATCGCCAATCGTGTTGCCGGGGTAGGACATTACCATTACATCGAAAATGCCATCCGTACTTCCTGTCAGGCAAAACCAATTGGTTGGTTAGCTAACAATCAGACGATCTCGCTACCTTCACGTCATCTTGGTTTAGTTACAGCCCGAGAAGTTATTGATTCATCTCGTCTAAACGATCTCGCTGATTGGATAGAAGCTAGTGTTGATCTTGATCAATTACTGACTCTCTCAACTGTTTCCATACCTATAGATGTTAAAGAAGGCGAAGATAAATTGATCGCCACACCCTCGACGGCCCCAGTACGTATTGGCGTGGCGCTAGATCAGGCATTCTGTTTCTATTACCAAGAGAATCTAGAACTGCTAGTTCGTTTAGGTGCTGAGCTGGTATTTTGGAGTCCATTGGAGGATGCTCTTCCCAGTGGCCTAGCAGGTCTATATTTCGGCGGAGGTTACCCAGAGATTTATGCCCAACAACTTAGCGCTAATATTAAAGCGCGACAAGCTATAAAGGAATTTATTACTGCCGGTGGTGCAGGCTATGCTGAATGTGGTGGCTTGATGTATTTAACAGAAAGTATTATTTGCACAAATGGTGAAGAGTATCAAATGGTCGGTGTATTACCAACACGAGCTAGAATGCAATCACGGCTTGCTGCACTTGGTTATTTTAACGTAGAGGGTCTAAATCAGCATATGCCATTGGCAGTAAGAGAGACTGCACGCGGCCATCAGTTTCGATATTCACAGATAGATCCAATGCCGGAATCTATCACTCGTTCTTATCGTCTCAGCCCACGCCGTGATGGTGAACAATCCTGTCTGGAAGGCTACGTTATCAATAACTGCTTGGCAAGCTATATACATCTGCATTTTTTAAGTAATCCCAATTTTGCTACACGATGGTTAGCACTTTGTCGTAGAACCAATGTTAAATCTTAGGCAATTATCGAGGCTTCACTTTATGCACAATTTTCATAATGGTTATTACATCTATCCAGAGCAGCCCGTAGAGTTTCCCCTTTAACAGGTTTGCTTACATAGTCATCCATTCCTGCAGCAAGACATTCTTCCCTGTCTCCTTGTATTGCGTTAGCAGTCAATGCGATGATTCTGGGTCTTTTTTCTTTCTGCCATCTCTCATTTATGAGTCGGGTTGCTTCCAACCCATCCATCTCTGGCATCTGCACATCCATAAATATTACATCATATGTTTGACGCTCTAATGCTGCTAATACTTCTATTCCATTTGTTGCGATATCTGCTTTGTATCCAATTTTCTCTAATATTCTCAATGCCACCTTTTGGTTTACCAGGTTATCTTCTGCTAGCAGTATTTTCAGTGGGCGCTGCTCTCCTATACGTTTATCAAATAATTGTGCAGGTGCTTGTGGTTTGATCTCAACCGGTGCTTTTTTCAATAGTCTAGATAAGACCTGAAACAGTTGTGATACTCTTATCGGCTTAGCTAGATATGCAGCACAACTTGTACCATGATCTCTCTCCATTAATTCACACTTGCTGGTTGCTCCAGATGCCAGTAATACTATCGGTAATCTTTTTCCTAATTCTAACTTCTTTATCTCTGTAGCAAGTGTTAATCCATCCATCTGTGTCATATCATGATCTAATATCACTAAATCAAACTGCTTTTCTTTCTGCGAATCCTGCAATAGATTTATTGCTTCAACTCCAGAGTTTGCTGTTTCTACTATCATTCCCCAAAACTCTGTCTGCTTTATTAGTACCATTCTACTGGCTGTATTATCATCTACTACCAGTACTCTTTTATCTTTCAAGCTTACCTCTGTTGCCTCATCTAAAGGAGGTTGTTCGGATACAGATTCAGCAACTATGGTAAAGTAGAATGTAGAGCCAACCTCTTCTTGACTTTCTACCCAGATTCTTCCACCCATCATTTCAGCCAGTTTCTTACTGATTGCCAAGCCAAGCCCTGTACCACCAAAATGACGAGATGTTGATGCATCTACTTGACTGAATGATTGAAACAGCCTATCCATTCTATTTTTTGGAATACCTATACCGGTATCTTTGATGGAAAACTCAAACTCGTGTCTCTTTTCATCTATACTACGGTAGCTTACAGAAGCTAAAACTTCTCCTTGTTGAGTAAACTTGATTGCATTATTTAATAGATTTACCAATATCTGACGTAATCTAGTTATATCTCCTAATATTACCTGAGGAGCTTTTGGCTCAAGCAGGTATGCTAAATCTAATCCTTTCTCGTATGCTCCAGCAGAGACTAAATCTAATGCTCCCTCTACACAGTCTCTTAAGATAAAAGCGCGTTGCTCAATATCTATTTTGTCACACTCTATCTTAGAAAAATCGAGTATATCATTGATGATCGTAAGTAGAGACTCACTACCTATCTTAATTGTTTCAACATACTCTTGTTGTTCGGCAGTAAGATGTGTATCAAGCAGTAGACCTGTCATACCTACTACTGCATTCATAGGAGTTCGTATCTCATGACTCATTGTAGCAAGGAACAGGCTTTTAGCGCGTGTAGCTGCTTGAGCAGCTTCTACCAATAGTGAGAGTTCTTTATGACGATTCTTTAGATATCTAACTCGCAGATGGAAGATACTCGTTATAACTAAAATAATACTTAATATACATAGGACATAAAACAATTTCGTCTGGTAAAAATATGGTTGTAGATAGAAATCAAATGCAGAACTGGTCTCATTCCATATACCATCACTATTACAAGCTGTTACGACAAATCTGTATTTACCAGGTGGCAAGTTGGTGTAATATGCTGTGCGTCTTGTTCCTGCTTCTACCCATTCCTTATCAAACCCTTCTAATTTATATTTAAATTTTACTCTACCAGGAATCAGCAGGCTTAATGCGGTATAGTGAAACTCTATCTCTTTACTACCAGGTTTAACTTCTGCAGTCTTAGTAAAATCTATTCTCTTCTTATCGATTAAGATCTCTTCTATATGTATTGGTGGAATCAGGCTATTAGTATTTATATTATTAGGATCTACTACTATTACACCTTTTATTGTAGGAAACCAGAGCCGATTATCTTTGGTCTTCCAACCTGATGGTTGCAGACCACCATTGCACTCTGCGCTTTTCATTCCATCATCAACATTATAAGCAATACAATTAATCGATTTTATCTTTCCATCTGCGAAACTATTCAACTGTTGCTTACTTACTTGAAATACCCCTCTATTAGTACTCATCCAGAGATTCTCTCTATCATCCTCTAATATTACATGAATTGCATCATCAAACAGACCTTCTTTCATTGTAAACTTTGTGAATTTGCCATCTTTTAACCGGTTCAGTCCATCACCCTGTGTGCCAATCCATAAGTTTCTTTCATTATCTTCATAGATTGCTGAAACAATCCCATTAGATAAACCTTCCTTTACTGTATAAACAGAAAATTTGCCTTCTTTGATCCTACATAATCCACCATTTGTGCCAACCCACAGACCTCCTTCTTTATCTTCATAAAGTATCATTACATCATCATTAGGTATACCATCCTTAATTGTATAGGTGGTAAACTTACCATCCTTAAACCTATTCAAGCCAACAAACGTACCAATCCATAAGCCTCCTTCTCTATCCTGATATAGTGCACGAATATAATCATTAGACAGACCATCTTTAGTTGTATAGGTGGTAAACTTGCCATCCTTAAACCTATTCAAGCCAATAGCTGTGCCGACCCATAAACTTCCTTCTCTATCTTGATATAATGAGGTCACCATATCATTAGACAGACCATCTTTAGTTGTATAGGTGGTAAACTTGCCATCCTTTAGTCTGTTTAACC
>JBFLVQ010000279.1:0-11277 GCA_040758525.1 Acidobacteriota bacterium | reverse complement strand
GAAAATAGATTCACCACGTCGGAAGAATACTGAAGTAGCATCCCAATGGACAAAATAGGTGTTGGGTCGATGGATATCATCATTGGCAAAGTGTAATGAATAGTCTCTAGGTGAATCGCTAATTTTACGTGCGCTATCATTAGGATGGCCATAACCGGTAAGTAGGCGTACTAGTCTTTCTAGTCGGTGATTAACAGCATAACCTTCACTCTTTAGCGCATTGAGAAAAGCGCTTCGATCCAGAATAGTAAGCTCAACAAGGCCAGCCCAGATTTTGTCAATTGAACCGATCTGTTGCCAAACTCTGCTATTGTCAAATGCGCCAGCACCAGCAAGGAGATTCTCTAAATTTAGTACAGCTCTACGGATCGCTTGGGGATCAAGGCTACCTTTCTCTTGCAATATGGTCTCATTGATTATGGTATTGAATCTCTCTTGCGCGTAGTTGAGTTCTGTCTGGCAAGGATGAGTGGCATCGTTAACAGAAACCAATTTAGTTATTACTACCCTTTGTTGTTTCTCGCTTAATTGATGCCAGGGAGACTCGTCATTTATACACACCGCTGTCAAGTTACTCAACGATAATTGCTATCCATTCACCTGCCGAGGTTATTTCAATGACATGACAGTTATATTCATCAAGCGCTGCCAGAACCTGTTGCTGTTGTGTATCAAGAATTCCTGAGAGTATTAAGCGACCACCTTCCGCCAAACAGGCAATCAGATCATCAAGCAGAATAATTATGACATCAGCAGTAAGGTTGGCAACCACAAGAGAGAATTTACCACCGCGATAATTAGCGGCAGAAGCAACTACAAGTTTCACAGTATCGGCAACACCATTGATGGCAAGATTCTCTTTGGCCACCTCGATTGCCTCAGGATCATTATCACAAGCGACAATATCAGATTGGGGATGTAGTTGAGTGGCAGCAATGGTGAGTATCCCAGTACCCGTGCCAACATCGAGCAGACGACCACCTTGCCAATAACGTTCGAGTGCCTCTAGGCATAGTCGTGTCGTTTCATGTGTGCCAGTGCCAAAGGCCATACCAGGATCGATCTGAATGATAAAACGGTCTAGGTTAGTATCAAGTTGTGTACGTGCCCAAGAGGGTGTGATAAGAAAACGTTCACCAACACAGAAAGGTTGATAACCCTCTTTCCATCTCTTCAGCCAGTCTTCATCAGGTACTTCCTGGAGCACCACTGCATGCAATTGTGTAGTAGCATGGCCAAACTGTAATAGGGTTTGCTCCAGACGCGCACGTTGTGTAACAGTATTGGGAGACTTGTCAAAATAGGCAAATAGGGTAATGGATTGGGGATTTTCTGCGGCGGTGACAATGCCTAACGTACCATCTTCCCAAAGTGCAGAAGAGATAACCTCCTCAACTTCGCGGTCAATAGTTATTTCTAATGCCCACCAACGCTTCGATGATCCTACACTGGTCATTGCTGTTCAACTTTCGATGCCTAGTTGATCAAGTATACGCTCGTCATTGCGCCAATGCTCATGCACTTTGACAAAAAGTTCCAGGTAGACACGTTTGCCAAGCAGTTGCTCGATATCCTGACGCGCTAGTATACCGATCTCCTTAAGCTTCTGGCCACCACGGCCAATCACTATGGCACGTTGTGAATCTCGCTCAACATAAATTATACAGTTGAGCTTAACTAGCGACTCTTCCTCTTCCCATTTCTCGCATACTACTGCGGTAACAAAAGGAAGTTCTTGTTCGGTCATTTGTAGGATCTTCTCGCGGATCATTTCAGCCGCTAGTGCACGCATATTACGGTCAGTGAGCGCGTCATCAGGAAATAGCGGTGCACCTTGTGGCAGATACTCGAGTAACTTCTCTACTAACAGATCAAGCTTCTCGCCAGTACGCGCCGAGAGGGGAATAACTTCTTGAAAATTATACTGCTGGCGATAGAAATCTATTAGCGGTAGCAACTGTGACTTATCCTTGAGAGCGTCAATTTTGTTTAGCACTAGAAAAGTAGGACGGGCTGCCTGCTTGATCAATTCAAGTACATAGTGCTCACCTTGGCCTGTCTTTACTGTGACATCGCGTAGTAATAAGAGGATATCAACATTCTGCATTGCATCTAGTACCGCTTGCATCATACGCTTATTCAATTTATAGCCAGGCTTATGCACACCAGGAGTATCAACGAAAATAATCTGTCCCTCGTTGAGCGTGATTATTCCTTGAATCTGAGTACGAGTAGTCTGTGGTTTATCCGATACAGCCGCGATCTTTTCTCCTACCAGCCGGTTGAGTAGGGTTGATTTGCCAGCATTAGGTCGCCCTATTAGGGCAACAAAACCACAGCGACGTGTGGTTGGCAAATGTTGAGATTCTTCTGCTTTTGCTGTCATATCAACATCCTCTGTAGGCAAGTTCGTATAAGCACTTTTGCCCTTGGTAGCGTCTGTTAAAGTCTGCTTACTTGATCTTGGCATTTATCACTCGCTGCTGACAACTCTATTGAGCACTACCATTGGTCTTTTCCAATTCCGTCGCAGAGGTAGGGCGTAGACGCACACGGTTGATACGACCACTATCAGCTTCTAGAATCTCCGCCATCAAGCCATGATAGGTAAAGGATTCGCCGACATTAGGTACACGTCCAACATTCTTGATAATAAAGCCCGCAACAGTAGAAAAGTCGTCTGCTTCAAGCTCTTTACCAAAGAGCAGTTCTACTTTGCGGATCTCTGTGCTCCCCTTTACCAAATAACTGCCATCACCTGTCTCTATAATCTCACGTTCTTGATGAATACTCTTCTCAACGTCTTCTTCTTCGATCTCGCCAACGATCTCTTCAATAAGGTCTTCGATTGTAATCAGCCCAGCGGTCACCCCATATTCATCAACCACCAGGGCGATCTGGGTCTTAGCATGCTGCATTTCACGTAGCAATTCTGCTACTGGCTTAGTCTCCGGTACAAAATAGGCAGGGCGCGAGATCGTACTTACTGCTGCCTTTGTCTGACTATTGCTCCAGGCTGCCATTACATCGTGTATATAGACAATACCTTCCATATTGTCTATGCTGTCATGATAGATAGGTACACGTGAATGGTTTGACTCTACCATTAGATCGCGCATCTGTTCAATAGTAGCGCTAGCATCAAGGGCGACAATCTCTGTACGTGGTGTCATCACTTCATCAACGCGGCGATCACCAAACTCAATGACAGAATGGATCATCTCGCTCTCTTCCTCTTCAATGATGCCTTCCTCGGCGCCAACATCAAGCAGCGCCTTGATCTCATCACCAGACTTATCCTCGATATTCTCAGGTGGAATGGTGCGCTCCTCGCGGAAGATAAGCAGTGTGCGATAGACCAATTGTGCCGGTATCGAAAAGATCTGGTAATAGATCTCGAATGCAGGCAGTAGTAATAGCATTACCCGTACCGGTTTATTCTGGGTAAAGAGGCGGGGAAGAAATTGACGAAACAGGATTACCAGCGCCATTGTGGTAGCAAAGGCGAGCGCAATAATACCGATATGGCTAAGACCAGAGTTGGCGGCCAGACGCATCACGATCGAGGCAATAAGAATCGACAGCAGCACAGTCGCAAATTGTAAGCCAGAGATTACTGTCAACCAGTAGAGCTGACGATGCTCTACCAGATGACGCAGAAAGCTTGCATGCGTCTTACTCTTGTTTTCTGCGGCCAGCGATCGCAGTGCCACTTCGCTCAGCTGCCAGAAGGCGCTTTCAAAAGTTGCAATAAAGACCAGCATCACAACGAGGATGCCGGTCAGGGCTATTTCATATTCCATTCGCAGTCAAATGAACTGTTACTATCAACTAGCACGGTGGCCGGCTGATAGTTTGTATCATATGGTGGCAAGCTGCCCCTTAATGGTTGCTGCCTGCTTGGGCAGCAGTAGAACGCCGCAGTCGGCTGCTCAACAACCGCTTACGCAATTTCTGCTCAAGCGCTTCCATTTCGCCATTATCGGTTTCGTGATCATATCCGCATAGGTGGAGCAACCCGTGTAGTATCAGTGTCTTAACTTCTTGATCGAAAGTCAAGCCAAGTTTGTCGGCAGCGCGTGCCGCCGTCTCTGTGGAGATTACTACATCACCTAGGTAATCAGGGTCGGTAGCAGCCGATAGTTCTGCGTTCGATGCGTTACGATCGGCTGCCATCTCCTCTTCCATTGTCTCATTACCATAAAGCACACCCGTCATATAACTGAACGAGAGTACATCAGTGGTTTTGTTAATGGCGCGAAAATCCTTATTAAGCTTGCGCATCTGCCGATCACTGACAAAGACAATGCTCACCTGTGCACGAGGCAATGCTAGATTGGTTAATACCGCCTCGGCGAAGCGAGCCAGCGCTTGGTTGGCAATCGGGTAGCGGCGCTGACGGTTGATCACCTCGATTTGCATAAATCGCTCCTCAAAGGTTGATCTTGGAGTGCGACTCATAGGCCTTAATAATAAGCTGTACAAGGTTGTGTCGCACTACATCTTTTTCAGTAAAGTAGATCATGCCGATGTCCTCAATCGCACCCAGTATATGTTGTGCTTCGATCAGACCAGAACGTCGTCCGGCAGGCAGATCGATCTGAGTAACATCGCCAGTGATAACCATCTTCGAGCCAAACCCCATACGCGTAAGGAACATCTTCATCTGCTCAGGGGTAGTGTTCTGCGCTTCATCAAGGATAATAAACGAATCTGACAGTGTACGCCCACGCATAAAAGCTAGTGGTGCTACTTCAATGACACGCTTTTCCAGTAATTTAGTAACTTTCTCATAATCAGCGAGATCGAAAAGAGCGTCATAGAGTGGTCGCAGATAAGGATCAACCTTATCTTGCAAGTCACCTGGCAAGAAGCCAAGCTTCTCGCCTGCTTCAACGGCAGGTCGGGTCAGGATAATACGATTAACACGCTTGATCCAAAGCGCCTGAATTGCCATCGCCACCGCTAAATAGGTTTTGCCGGTGCCGGCTGGGCCTATACCAAAGACAATGTCGCGCGCCTGAATCGCTTCAATATATTTACGTTGAGTGGCGGAACGAGCCGTCACTACCTTCTTACCACTAGGATTGAAGTAGTGTGTCTTAGAGAAGTATTCGCGCAATGAAAGGGCACGATCTTCAGCAATCTGCTTGAATGCTGATTTGAGATCTTGTCCAGAGGGAGTACGCCCTTCATCAATTAAATGGGCGAAGTCTTCCAATATACGCTCAACCGTCTCAACATCAGCATCACTACCATCTAGGGTAAGATCATTGCCACGTACATTTACTGTTACATCAAGCAATGTCTCAAGATACTTGATATTTTCATCGTATGGCCCAAAGAGTATATCAACACCCTTCTCGGGCAAGACTAGCTTCTTCAAAACTCTGTTATTGACTCCTTTGTCCATAAATTATCTGTACCAAAAAGCTGCTACAAGCCTATCATTTGGCCTGTTATTAAAGGCAACCGAAAATTCCGGATGCCAGTAAAGATGGGTCAATGTCTAACCATCTACAACCCGCCTATTTGTCAGGTTGAAGACCTTGACAAGGAACGGGGACGCTTTGTATATTGTCTGCTTCTCTGTATTAAAGATAAGCACGCGTTTTGACAAGTTCAACCTTGCCACGCGAATGGCAGCTAACAGAGTTGCTGCCAACGACAGTTTAACATGAAGGAGTTGGGTTGAGTAATGCCAAATCATAAATCAGCAGAGAAGCGGGATCGACAGATTGCCCGCCGCAATGCTATCAACGGACGTAATCGCCGACGCATGCGTACTGAATTGAAGAAATTGCGTAGTGCAATAGTGGGTGGAAAACGGGAAGATGCTACTAAACTGCTACCATCGGTTATTTCGATAATCGATCGCTCGGTACAAAAAGGGGTATTGCATCAAAATGCCGCTGCACGCTACAAATCGCGTCTTACTCTAAAGGTAAACGCGCTTAATAAAGCACCACAGCCTGCCTAAATCGAGTCACAACAGCCCTAGTAGATTACAGAAAACCTTTATTCTGTAATCTCTGCTGTAGTGAGATTAGCCTTTTCCTCTTAATAGTTCGCAGACCAGGAATTGAAGTTGCAATTCTGGCCTCCCTAGAGAACTCTTTAATGCGCTATCGGTCTCAGCCACACGTTTTAGCGCACGCTGCAAATGCGTACTCTCCCATTGGCGTACATGTGTGAGAAATTCTGCAATACGAAAGGGTGGTATTGCTATTTCACGAGCAATCTCATCTGCAGCCGCCTGCAGTTGCATCATCTGTTTAGCTATCAACATCTGCCGGAAAGTACGTGCCAGCATGCCTAGCAGCATAATAGGTTCTTGTTGATCGGCCAATTGACGTGCTAACAGTCGCAACGCTTTTTTGCGATCTGCGGCAACAATTGCATCAGCTAGTTCAAAATTACTATGCTCGCGAGAACGTACTACTAGGGTTTCAATATCGGTAGCAGAGATAAGACCAGGCTGCCCTAGTGAAGCCATCAACTTCTCTAATTCATTGCTAATTACAAAGAGGTTTGTGCCCGTCAACCCTATTAATAAGCCTGCCACATTGGCGGCTATCTGATAGCCGCGACGACGTAGATAGGCAACCGCCCAATCAGTAGCTTCACGCTCTTTGAGGGCATTCAATTCCACTACCGTGCAGCTCTTGAGTAGCGCTACTGAGACATTACGCCGTTTATCTAGATTCTCTGTTTGAAAGACCAAGCTAGTAGTAGGATGAGGATTCTTCAAATATTCCTTAAGCCGGTCTAGCTCTTCTTCACTAAGCTTTTCGAAATCGCGGGCAACAACCAGACGGCGTGAGCCAAACATAGGATATTGTCTAGCGGCATTAAGCGTTGTTGCCAAACCTTCCGCAGCAACCGAATACTCACCATAGTTGAGCATCCAAGCCGCTTCATCAAGAGTGGCTGCACGTAGCGCACGCAAGACTTCACGATGTAGATATTTTTCTGGTCCTGTGAAAAGGTATAGCTCGGCTACTTTACCGCTTTTAAGCTGTTTTTGTAGCTCCTCGAAATGCACTCTTACCCTAAAAACCTTCCATTACAGTGGAGAGCATACTTTTAGCAAAATCGCGCGCCAGACGTTCTACGGCAGGATCCTCTTCATTGAAGAATGAACGCGGATCATCAGATAACTCATATTCGCCACGGAAGACAATACGGGGATTATCAAAAAGGACTTTGTTGCTAGTTTGATCGCGTACCAACACACTTGTCGTAATGGTAATCTCAAAAACACGTGTACGACCATTGTTATCTAGCAATACGTGACGAAAGCCAAAATTGCGTATGTTGCCGGTGATAGTAGCATCAGCCTGTGCAGGATCACTAGCAAGCTTAAAGCGGTTGGTGCGATGCAACAGTTCATTGATTACGGCGGCAGTAAATTTCTGTTCCACACGATAGCGCAAACTATCGTTACGGAAAGTTTGCACAGAGATAGTATGTATATGGTCAGGCAGTCCTTGGCCTTTACCAGCACGTTGGTAACCGCATGGCCCAAATCCAAACCCTAGGCTCACCAGTAGTAGAGTTAAAACTAGCCGTTTCAATGGATACTTCCTTTCACAAGTGGTAATAAGGGCGGCTGCTGTGCAGAGATCTGATAAGCTTGTAGCAGCCGCTGTTCAGTTTCCGCTAGTAACTGCGCATTATTATAGTAGATGGTGCAGAGTAGATCCCCTTTATTAACATAATCGCCAAGTTTGACGTTGATCTTGATACCGACACCATAGTCGATCTGGGAATCTAATCGCTGCCGTCCTGCCCCCAATATCATTGCTGCCATCCCTATACCATGAGTATCTATACTGCTTATATAACCATCCTGAGCGACCAATACCTCTTTTTGGTAGCTCGCTTGTGGTAGCAATGAATAGTCATCGATAATCTTGGCGTTACCACCTTGAGCGGTAACCATTTCACAGAATTTCTCTAACGCACTGCCATTCTCAATAAGGCGCTCGGCCCCTCTCTTTCCTGCATCTATATCGGTTACTATCCCACCTGTGTGGAGCATTGCAGCAGCCAGTTCCACACATAGATCAGTAAAGATACCAGGCTTGCCTTTTAATGTATCGATCGACTCGATCACTTCTAAAGAGTTACCAACTGCCCAGCCTAGCGGTTGATTCATATCTGTGATCAAGACAGTGATACGCTTGTGCATACGCTTGCCAACCTTTACTAGCGACTGTGCTAGTGCTAGCGCTCTTTCTGCTGTCTCCATAAATGCGCCATTGCCGCATTTAACATCAAGTACTAGACAATCGATACCTTCAGCAAGCTTTTTGCTCATTATACTGGCTGTGATTAATGGGATCGATTCTACTGTCGCAGTTACGTCACGTAGAGCATAGATACGACGGTCAGCAGGAGCAATCTCCTCGGTTTGACCAATAATGGCAGCACCAACTTTCTCTATTACTTTGCGGAAATCGCTCAGTGAAAGCTGAGCATTAAAACCAGGAATCGACTCTAATTTGTCTAGTGTGCCACCGGTATGGCCCAGTCCTCGTCCTGAGATCATAGGTACATATAACCCGGCGGCGGCGGCCAATGGCGCAAGTACCAATGATGTCTTGTCGCCTACACCACCAGTGCTATGTTTGTCTATCTTTGCTTGTGGCAGGTAAGAGAAATCCAGCACCTCGCCAGAGTAGAGCATCTCTTCAGTAAAAGCCTGTGTCTCTACCTCATTTAGACCACGCAGATAGATTGCCATTAATAGTGCAGACATCTGATAATCGGCGACCTCTCTGTTAAGGTAACCTTTGATGAAGTAGGAGATCTCTGCTGCGCTCAGTTCCCTCCCATCCCGCTTCTTTCTGATAATTTCAACCGTATGCAGCATAAACCCTCAAGGTGTAGATGAATCGGCTGGCCGATAGATAAGTGCAATCGCGCTGGCTGCAATCGCTTCGCTACGCCCCACCGAATCTAGACCTTCGTTGGTTTTGGCTTTGATGCTGATTGAACGTAGATTGATATTAAGGGTGGCTGCCAACTTCTCGCACATTACATCAATAAAACTGCTTAGCCTAGGCCGTTGAGCATGTACAGTAACATCGATATTACTAATTTCGTAACCTTCTTGTCTAAGCAACTGGCGTACACGCGCTAACAACTCTAGACTGGAGATACCAGCATAGGAGGGATCATTATTGGGGAAGTGATGTCCTATATCTCGTAGCGCGGCTGCCCCTAGCAGCGCATCGCAAATCGCGTGTGTAACCACATCAGCATCTGAATGGCCTACCAACCCTTGATCAAACGGTAATTCCACGCCTGCAAGTATCAGTTGGCGACCGCTACTTAGTCGATGTATATCATAGCCAGTGCCTATCCGAAAACTAAAGCTGTCTTTCATATATCAATATTTTAGCGCAACTGGCAAAAGTTTTTATACTCACGCTCGCTATCACAGGCATTAGAGAGAATCTTCTATATTGTTCTGGCGACGTGAGAGAATAGATTCGGCAAGTGCCAGATCACTTGGGTTGGTAATTTTAATATTGTCTGGCGAGCCTGTTACTACAGCAATAGAACCGCCTAAGCGTTCAACCAGCATTGCATCATCGGTAGCGAGAAAGTTCTCTCTTGCAGCCGCAGAGTGCGCAGCGAAGATTAGCTGATAACGGAATGTCTGTGGGGTCTGCGCTAGATAGATATGGTCACGTGGCAGTGTACGCTGGATCTTCTCTTCCAAGACCTCTTTGATTGTATCAGTAGCTGGCAAGGCACAGATCGCTGCGCCAGTTTTGCGCGCCATAACAATGGTTGCAGTAATCTGTGTGGGAGTAATAAATGGTCTTACGGCATCGTGTATGGCAACTATCTCGACACGATCCCGCAGGCTAGCATTGGCTTCAATGGCTTGTAATCCAGCGAAGACTGAGCCTTGTCGCTCAATGGCGCCAGCAATAGGTGGCAACACTTTAGTGAGATTGTAATGGTGAATTAGCTGTAAAAAGTCTCCTTCCTGTATCTGTGCAGTTGGTAATACAACTATTACCGCATCAATCTCAGGACAGTTTTCAAATTGGCGGAGCGTATGAATAATCAGTGGAATACCCTGCAATGGAAGGAACTGTTTGGTCGTTGGGTAAACACCTCCCATACGCCGCCCCTGGCCACCGGCGGGAATAATAGCAATATTCATATTGGGCAGTTGCTATCAGCCACCTATACGGGGCTGATAGCGAATCAAATATTCTCGTTAACTTACTTGTCGGTTTGGTGTGGTATTGGTCTGTTGTGTTGTCACCGGTACAGAAGGCGACGAAGTCGCGCGTACATCCGGAGAGGATGAACGCTCCGACGAGGTCGAACGGGAATCTTCTATATAGCGACCAAAGATCATTTTGCCTGCTGTTGTTTGTAGTACACTAGTGACGCTAATATCGACAGTCTTGCCAATCATACGGCGTGCATTGTCGATTACTACCATTGTGCCATCATCTAAATAAGCCACGCCTTGATTATATTCTTTACCCTCTTTAAGTACGAAGACACGCATAATTTCACCCGGTAATACTACCGGTTTAAGTGCGTTGGCTAGCTCATTGATATTAAGGACTTGCACACCACGTAATTGCGCCACTTTATTGAGATTGAAATCATTGGTCACGATCTTACCATTGAGTTGTTTGGCTAACTCGATCAGCTTGTGATCCACCTCGCGGATATCAGGAAAATCTATATCTGAAACATGTACATCCAGATTATGGTTCTTCTGAATGCGCTGTAGGATATCGAGTCCACGACGGCCACGATTGCGTTTGGTGGAATCAGCACTGTCGGCCACCTGTTGTAATTCCCGCAACATAAACTGTGGAATTACCAATTGGCCGCCTAAAAAGCCTGTCTCCGCGATATCAGCAACCCGTCCATCAATAATCACGCTGGTATCGAGGATAAGATGTTGATGTTTACTACCACTATCAGTATGTAACAGCCCACCCAATACGGAAAGATCGAGGTAATCCCCTTTAATTGCTCCTACAATCAGCCCTACGTAACCCATAAAGAGTGCCAATAGCAGTGTCATGTACGACTTGACATTAGACGGAATATCAGTCTGCACAGATATGAGGAAACCAATTAGGGAAGCACCTATGATGCCAAGGACTGAACCGAAAGCGCCTCCAATAAGCGTTTTAAGAGATGCGCGACGAATCCTTGTTTCAAAGAAAATGATTCCAAGTGCGAAAATTAGACCGAGAGCACCAGACCAGACCTTTTTATCCGGTA
>JBFLVQ010000278.1:0-11302 GCA_040758525.1 Acidobacteriota bacterium | reverse complement strand
AGATCGCCAACTTCTATACGAGGTTGTTGAGGATTCGGCTCAAGCCGATCGATCGGGATCATTCGACCGATGGGTGCTCCCGCGCGCGAGGCTAACTCTTCAACAAAGTGGACATCATGGCGCATCTTCAAGGTCGAGGGCAACCCTCTCTTGTTCGACATAAATTTATCCCACTCCCTCCATCAATTCTTTACCGGGACGGGTAGATCCACACGCCGGATCACCTCGTCACAGAAATTTCCATATTCAATTGCTCCACTCGATTGTGGGGCAAAAGTAAAGATCGACTCTTTATATGCAGGGCTCTCTTCCAATCTTACCGATTTGGTAATGACTGTCTCAAAAACCTTATCACCAAAAACACGGCAAATCTGATCATAGATATCCTTAGCCAAGGTAGTACGCCGGTCATGCAAAGTAATCACTACACCTAGAACCTGCAGATTTGGATTAGGACGAGCCTTTACCTTCTCTACTGTCTCCAATAGGTCATCGGTGCCCTCTAAGGCAAAATAGGAAGATTGAATTGGAATGATCAAGTGGGTGGAAGCAACCAATGCATTAACAGTTATTAGCCCCAGCGTAGGAGGAGTATCAATAATAATAAAATCATACCGCCCTTTAAGCGGCTCCAATCGGTCTTTAAGACGAAACGGAGCGTCAAATTCGCCAATCAACTTACTTTCAAACTTTGCCAAACTGATACGGGCAGGAACAATAGTAAGTCGTGTGATAGGGGTTGCTAGACTAACCATCTCCACAACAATATCGTCCTCAATAAGAAAATCATAAATAGAGAGTTCGATCTGTCCTGGATTCAAATAAGTGAGAGTGCTATTTGCCTGTGGATCAAGATCCATTAATAGCACCTGTTTACCTCGATTAGCGAGTCCTGCGGCAAGATTGATCGCAGTAGTAGTCTTGCCTACCCCGCCCTTTTGATTGGCAATTGTTATAATTACAGTCTGTTGTGTGCTCGACGTCATTAGTTTGGCTAATTTAGTATTGTGGGATCAATAATGGCGCCATATGCAATGTGTATGGCGCCCTGCTCTTTTAATTATGGCAGCCATTATATCACAGGCGTCAATGGTTAATATGGTTGTGCTAAAGAAGAGCAGCCGGCTGTTTACTTAGCATTACATTTTATACTTATTTATATCGCTATCATCGATCTCATCAGGCCAATCGACTGAATCTTCTTCATCTTCTGCGCCAACCTCACCCTCAACACTAGCTACCTTCTCTACAACAGTATTACGCGAATTCTTGATTACTTCCTCATTAACATAGATAGGACAATCAGTGCGTAATGCCAACGCAATTGCATCAGATGGGCGTGAGTCGAGAAAGATTGTACGATCACTCATTACTAATTCTATTACCGCATAAAAGGTATTATCAATTAGATCGGTAACAACAATTCGCTTAACACTGGCGCCCATCTGATTAATCACATTCTTAAGTAGGTCATGAGTCATCGGTCGTTGTGGTGCAATCTTCTCGATCTCTAACGCAATCGCATTTGCTTCATATGTACCCACCCAGATTGGCAGCATAGTGTCACTATTAACATCCTTGAGGATCACGATCGGCGTATTGGCAGTTGGATCGATCATTAAGCCGCGAATCTTCATTTCAATTTCCATAACCTTCTCCTAAATCTAACACTAATTGTTTGATGCTGCCCGACTGAGACATTCGCCAAGCAGACTGTTGGGCGTAGCGGCTGTAATACGTACACGCACTAACTGCCCTACCAATGACAAAGGTGCAGCAAAATTGACAACCTTATTACAAGCAGTATGACCGCTAAGCTGCCCCTGTCCACGTGCCGCCGGTCCCTCAACTAGCACCTCAACCTCTCGTCCTAGGTAGCGCTGAAAGCGCCGACGCTGTATCTCTCCCTGTAGCGTCTGCAAGCGTAATAGACGCTCAGTCTTAACCTCATCAGGTATAGTATCAGTCAGTTTTGCCGCCGGTGTATGCGGGCGCGGCGAATACTTAAACATATAGAGACCATCATACTCAACCTCACGTACAAGCGATAAGGTCTCAGCAAAATCTGCCTCTGTCTCTCCTGGATAGCCAACAATCATATCCCCAGTAATTGAAATATCTCGCCGGGCATGTTTAATGGCAGCAATTTTATTAAGATACTCTTCTCGAGTATATTCGCGGCTCATTAACTCTAAGATACGTGTCGAGCCTGATTGTGCTGGTAGATGCACCCAAGGACAGAGATTCTCATACTCATCCATCACAGCAACAATCTGCTCATTAAAATCACGAGGATGTGAAGTCGTATACTTGATACGAGCTAGTCCTGATTCCCTTGCCATCAGCTCTAGCAGCATCACAAACGGGGTACGCTTGGCATTTGCCTGTGGCAACCAACCAGAAGATAGCTCCTCAACATCGATAAAGCTGCCGCGATAAGAGTTAACGTTTTGCCCAAGTAACTGTACTTCCTGATAGCCATGTGCAACCAAACCACGCGCCTCAGCAAGAATACGAACTGCTGGCCTTGATCGCTCCCGTCCACGAGTAAAGGGTACAATACAGAAACTGCAAAAATTGTCACAACCTTCAATTATCGTAATAAAAGCAACATTTGGCGTTTGGTGCTCAGATGGACTAAGCTCAAGAAAATCTGGCTCCTTAGTAAGTCGTATATCGATTGCCCTAGGAAACCCATTATCAAGCTGCTCGATTAACAGTGGCAACTTGTGAATTGAATGTGTACCAACCACTAAACGCACTGCGGGCGACTTAGCAAAGATCTTCTCCGCCTCTGCCTGTGCAACACAACCCATTATACCAATAATAGGTGAGCTTTTTTCACTGCCTGGCGATCTTCTCTTATCACCTCGTTTCAGTGCCCCTACTCTACTATAGACCTTCTGTTGTGGTTTCTCTCTTACCATACAAGTATTGAGTAATAGCAGATCTGCCTCCTCTGGCCGTACTACTTGTTGATAACCAATACCGGCCAATACGGCGGCTGCCTTCTCGCTGTCATGTACATTCATCTGACAACCGTAGGTCTCAATATAGAATCGCCGTGTTGAATCTTTCTTGTCTTGCTTAACAATATCAAGCTGCAACTCCCCCACCGAGGCGCTTTCAGGAGTGGTTAAGGGGCGCTTATTAATCTGATATAATTTCATCTCCATAATTCAATAAACCATTACCTTATAATGAGTTCCAACCCATGTCGGCATGCCGACATGGGTCTATTTGCGCTCTGTAAGCAGTTCGTGGGCATGTCGGCGCGTCAATTCAGTAATCTCAGCGCCACCAATCATACGGGCTAGCTCCTCGATCCGACCCGCTCGATCGAGCTTCTCCACCAGCACTTCGGTACGCTCACCTACTATATGTTTTTCTACTGAATAGTGAACATCAGCGAACCTAGCTATCTGTGCTTGATGGGTAACACAGAGCACTTGACTAGTGGCGGCCAACCGCTTCAAGCGTTGACCAACCGATTCAGCTACACGCCCGCCTATCCCTACATCAATCTCATCAAAAACCAAGGTACGTGGATACTCACTGGGCGCAGTAATTGTCTTTAACGCCAACATAAGACGAGAAATCTCACCTCCTGAAGCAATCTTAGCAAGTGGACGTAACTCCTCTCCAACATTGGCAGAGACAAGAAATTCTACCGTATCGAGTCCACGCTCACCAGCACGCGGCCCATCCTCGGCGGCACTGATAAAGCTGATAATAAATTGTATACGTTCCATAGCAAGCTGTTGTAGTTCAGCAATCACTGCTGTCTCCAGTTTACGTGCAGCTTGCCGTCGCTTACGACTGAGGGTTTCAGCCAGTTGCCAATAAGTAGAACGGGCTGCAGTGCTTGTCGTCATCAGCTCCTGTTCACGGGTATCAAAACTCTCTAGTTGTTCAAGCCGCTCATGCATCTGGCTAGCAACAGTTTTAATCTCCTCTATAGTATGGCCATATTTACGCTTCAATCGGTCAATCTCAACCAGCCGCTCTTCTATCTCTTTAAGACGTTCTGCAGAGAAGTTGATGTTATCAACATAGTCGCGCAGAAAGAAGGCGAGATCCTCAAGCGAATATTTGGCGTTATGTACCGATTCTATATAAGAGATAAAGCGGCCATCCAAACTGGCCAGCTCTTCTAGTCTTCGTCCTACTGTAGCAAGCTGTGCCAAGGCTGCCGACTCACTCTCATATAATAGATCATAACACTGGGCAGAGAGAGAAGTTAAGCGCTCAGCGTTAAGTAGTAAGCGCTTCTCTTCTTCTAACCTAGCATCTTCTCCTACCTGCAATCTTGCCCGCTCGATCTCACGCAATTGAAACTCAAGTATATCAAGCGAGCGTAGCCGATCCGCCTCATCCCTACGCAGTTCTGCTAAGGCGAGTTCCAGTTCCTGCCAGCGGCGATAACTCTCCCTGATCTGACTACATTCCTTTTCAAATCCAGCAAAAAGATCCAATAGGTCTATATGAGAATCAGGATAGAGCAGAGTCTGTTGCTCTCCCTGACCATGAATATCGACCAAAAACGGTCGTAGTTCCCGCAGAAAGCCAATTGTTGTCAACTGATCATTAATAAAGGCGCGGCTACGGCCAGTAGCAGAGAGTTCACGCCGTATAATCAATTCTGCTCCATCTGTCTCGATCCCAGCGCGCTCAACAATTTCAAATAGATCCTTATGACCGGAAACTTGAAAACAGCCTTCCACAAAGGCTTTCTGCTCACCAGAGCGGATAATGTCCTGTGAGCCACGTCCCCCCAGAAGCACTCCTAGTGCATCAACTATGATCGATTTGCCTGAGCCAGTTTCACCTGTCAAGAGATTGAGTCCTGCCTCAAACTCAACCTGTAACCTGTTTACTACTGCCAAATTTGAGATGCTGAGTGCCTTAAGCATAGGCGGGGAGTTTAGCATAATTTGCTGTATAAGTCAGGCATTATGGTCATCGCTAGCAAGACTGGTAAAGGGCAGAATATTAACGATACAATCACCTTTATTGGCAACTCAAGATGAGTTTTGCCCATCTAGCTAGCTAGGTGCTTTTTAACTCTTCCTTAAGGGTCGAAAAACAAGCTCAATGTCTTGGTAATGTTTGACATAGCTTGTTGGCGTAAGATAGAATGTGCTATTTAGTAACAACTGTTTTCTAGGAGGGTTGCCAGGTTGCGGTATTTAATGGTGTTACTCCTTTTGCAGGCAGAAACCCAACCCAGTCATAGCTTAATCGATCTTTTACTGCGTGCTAGCCCCATCGCCAAATTGGTTCTATTGTTGCTGTTGCTGTTTTCTATCCTCTCTTGGGCAATTATTCTTACTAAGATACTTGCCTTTAATAAGGCGCAACGCCAAACCGACAGTTTTTTGAACATTTTCCGACAAAGCGGTCGGCTGGGTGATATCTATACTGCTTGCCAGTCATTTAAAGAGAGCCCCCTAGTAGGGGTATTTCTTGCTGGTTATCAAGAGATGGATAAACAGATTCAGAAAGCGAATGCAGCCCAAATTAGTGCTGCACTGAAGAGCCTACAAGCGGTTGGCCGCGCTATGCAGCGTGCCTCTATCAGCGAAACCACCCGCTTGGAACGTGGCGTAGGATGGTTAGCTTCCACGGCTAATGCTTCCCCATTTATTGGACTATTCGGTACTGTAGTGGGAATTATCATTGCCTTTCAGGGTTTAAGCTCAACCACACAAGCTTCTGTGCAAGCAGTTGCTCCTGGTATTGCAGAGGCGCTTATCGCCACGGCGGCTGGTATCGCAGCCGCCGTCCCGGCAGCAGTTGGGTATAACCATTTTCTTAATAAGATCAAGGTGCTTACCGCTGAAATGGATGATTTTTCATTAGAGTTTTTGAACCTAATTGAGCGTAATTTCACCTGATCTGGTAGGACTCTTATGGCATTTACGAACAGTCGTGGCCGCACACAAACTTCACTATCAGAAATAAATGTGACCCCATTAGTCGATGTGATGTTAGTGTTGCTAGTCATTTTTATGGTCACTGCGCCAATCTTACAAACTGGTGTTCAGGTGAACCTTCCTAAAACTGGCGATACCACCAAGCCTGAATCTCCCAAAAATGATTCGGTAATTGTAAGCATAGATAAGGATGGTGGTGTCTATCTAGGAACAGACAAGAAGCCCCTTAACATAAAGACGGGAGAGTTTTCTAAACAACTTCAAGCTAAAATAACTAACTCCAAGGAGAAAAAGGTTTATATACGTGGCGATGGCGATACTCCCTACCGTGTTATTGCCTATGTTTTAAGCGAATGTAAAAAGGCTGGCGCACAAGTTAGTCTGGTTACTGAGCCAACACTTAATAAAAGCTGATGTAATACATTAACTATTTGGCGTAATATATAAGATACATGGAACTTAGTAATCTCCACAGAGAACGCAAACTATCCCCTCAACGCTTCCTTGTCTATGGTTTAATCTCTACTATTGTGCATGGTCTGATCTTTCTAGCGCTATTTTTATGGATGGGCCGTATGCCTACGGCAATCTTTCTTGCTGCGGGGCCGGGTGAAGGTGGTGATGGCGGCGGTGGAGCGATACAAGTTGGTATGGCCGACGCCTCTGAGATACTTGGGTTTGCCCGACGTCAAAAAGTTGCCTATGAGGGTGATGATCCAAATGATACGGTTAATAACGTACGGCTACAGCACAAAGCAGAGGCAGAAGAAGTAGTAGAACCATTGCCAAACGCAAAGCAGAAAGAGGATCTACAGACTCGCAAGACCAATCTACCAGTGACGGAGAAGAAAGAGCGGCTATGGACGCCAAAAGAGCGGCGAGGGTCTTCTGGAGATAATACAGCAAGCCTAGGCACCACCTATGGCTCTCAAAAACCGGCTATTCAAGGTGGTATAGGCATAGGTGAAGGCGGAGGAGGTTCCGGTTTAGGACAGGGTTTACCAGGCGGCTCAGAGTATGGCCGGCGTATTCAGAACATCCTTAGCAGAAATTTTACACCGGCAAATCTCCCCGTTAATGGTGTTAGCAATGTGGTAATATATGTTAAGATTGCCAGGGATGGCCGTATCACCTCAGTAGTAGGCGGCCGTGTGCCAAAGATATTTTTTAAGCAAAGCAGCCCGTATGAGCAGCTCAATTATGCTGCCGAGCGCGCGATAATCGCAACCGCCACACAGGGTCTTCCCCCTTTTCCGGTTGGATTTCTCAGCGGGGTGCAGGAGGCGATCGCGGAAGTTTGGTTCCAATATCCTTAAGCGATCTCTCAAAACTTTTGAAATCTTTAGAATCAAGCCTATTTTAAGCGTATGAAGTCGAAACTTGCTTTGCTAGTGATGATCTTGTTTGTGTTCACTTCGATAGTGGGCGCTTCCTTAAACGTTCAAGCACAGGATCAGCAGGATCTAAAACAGAAGTTAGGTATTATCGTCCGTCCAGGAGGCATACAGCGACTAGGAGTAGCAGATTTCCTGCTGCGAACTGGCGCTAGCCAACCTGATGTTAACACCTTCAATGAGGTGCTGGCCGGTGATCTACAGTTTGCTGGCTTAATCGATATCGTTGGCAAAAGCCTCTACCCTAAGGTAGGGCTTGCTTCCCCAGTAGAATTGAAGATTGAAGAATGGAATGCTGATCCAGCGCGACTCGATTATTTAGCTTTTGGCCAAATTAAAGGTGATGGTGTAGAAGCTTATCTATATGATGTAAAAACTCGTAGTGGATTGATTGAGAAGACCTACCGTGGTACCTCTATACGCCAGCTTGCACACCAATTTGCCGATGAAATCTTAAAGAAGTTGTTTAACATTGATGGTATTGCCACATCAAAGATAGCCTATACTACTAGTAAAGAGATAATGGTAATGGATTATGATGGATTTGGCCAACGTGTACTGATACGTGATGGCAGTTATGCAATATTGCCAAGTCTATCGCCAGATGGGTCCAAAGTAGCCTATATCTCCTATAAGACCACTCGACCAACTATTGAGGTGCATTCAGCCAATGATGGTCTACCTTACAGTTTTGCCACACCTCCGCGTGGTACAGTGAGTTCTCCACAATTTTCTCCTGATGGTTCCTTAATGGCCTATGCTTGTAGTAAGGATAGCGATGCAATGGAGATCTATATCTCTACTACTGATGGTAATCGCCCGCGCCGCTTAACCAATAACCGTGGAATTATTGATACTTCTCCACGTTGGAATCCTAAGACAGGACAACAGATCTCATTTATCTCAGATCGCTCTGGTACACCACAAATTTACATAATGGATTTGGATGGCTCTAACGTACAGCGAGTGCTTACACATGGCGGGCAAGCTGATGCCCCTGCCTGGTCACCAGATGGCCAATTTATTGCTTATACTTGGCGACCTGCAGGAGCAGGCTCCTCAGATATCTATGTGCTTGATGTTGCCTCCGGCCAAATTTTGCAGCTTACTTCTAGTAATGGTGGTAATGAAGCACCCTCTTGGGCGCCCGATAGTCGCCATATTGCTTTCCAATCAAATCGTACTGGGCGATGGGAAGTTTGGATTATGAATATTGATGGGACAGGTGAAAAACAGGTGTCTAAGGGTGGAGGGCGATCACCTTCTTGGTCAAGGTAAAACATCAGATAAAACAATGTAAGTGGTTCCATCTAGGGCTATTATATTTGATTTGAAAGAAATAATCTCAGGCTAGGATGTGACTATTAATACCGTTGAATAGGCCGTTTCTGAAGGAGAGAGGCCACGAAAGGAGAAGCGATGAAGGAAGAAAGAAAAAGAATAGTCCTCTTGAGCTCAGTGTTATTGCTTGTGGCTATGAGCGCGGCATGTGCCAAACCAAAAGTAGAGCTTTCGGTTTCCAAAAATCAGATTAAACAGGGTGAATCAGTTTCGGTAAATTGGACTTCCAAGGATGCCAAGGAGATTACCTTAAACGGGGAATCTGTTTCCAAATCTGGAACTAAGAGCTTTCAACCTACCAATACGATCACCTATGAATTGATCGGTAAACGTGGCAGCAAAGAAGCCAGAGATCGTGAGACGGTAAGGGTAGAGGTTTTAGCCAGACCGTCGATCACATTGACAGCAGAGCCGGCCGTGATTGAGAAAGGCAAGCAATCCCGTCTGCGCTGGTCTTCACAAAATGCTGATAAAGTAGAGCTCCCTGGTATAGGTTCATTTGGTGCTTCTGGTGAGACTAATGTTGCACCAATCGATTCTACAACCTATACCGCGACAGCAAAAGGCCCCGGCGGCGATGCTACCGCCAGTGCTCGTGTTACTGTTACTGGTCCTTCTGGTCCAACCACGGATGGGGATGGTAGAGATGGTTCAGAGGCTGCACGGGATAGATTTCGTAGAGAAGTTAAACCAATATTCTTTGATTTTGATAAGTCAGATTTGCGACCTGATGCCATCTCAACACTCAATAGAAATGCTCAATTTCTCTTAAGCCCAGAGAACAGAAGTATTGTCTTCCGAGTTGAGGGAAATTGTGATCCACGCGGTTCGGAAGAGTATAATTTGGCATTGGGAGATAAACGGGCCAATGCTGCCAAGACTCATCTGATTTCACAGGGTGTTGATCCATCGCGAATGGATGTCATTAGCAATGGTAAGCGCAATGCTAGCGGTACATCAGAAGGCACACCAGAGCGACCGCCTTCCTGGGCTTATGATCGCAGAGCTGACTTTGTCTATGTACGTGGTGGCGAGTTAAGACCCGAACCAAGTGAGAAGTAGTTTATAAAAGAGTTTTGGGGATTCTCCCCAAAACTCTTTCAAGAAAATCGGCAGTTTGTTAAGCTGTGTATCTGTTTTGTCTCTTATTGGAGGTAGGAAATAATTTTTATGCGTAAGATTTTAGTTTTTGGTGCGCTGGCAGTAATGTTCGCCCTACTTATGCAGCGCCCTCTGCAGGCGGGTGACAAAGAAGAGATTATCAAGCTGAAGGAACAGATTTTAGTTCTGCAAACCGATATACGTAATCTTAAGGAATCATCCGATAAAAACAGTGGTCAGCTCACTGCTCTCTTCGGCCAAGTTGTTGATGGTATATCTATCGCGCGGCGCGACGTTACCCAAACTCGTGATATAGTTGACCGTAGCTTGGGCTCTGTGACAGAAGCTGCTAACAATACCACCTCACAGCTTTCACGGCTCAATGAACGGCTTAATGCTACCGATCAACGACTAGAAAAACTTGAAGTTCAACTGAAAAAGATCGAGGGATTCTTTATCCCTCGAGAGATCACTTCCAATTGTGATAATGGTGAGCAACAATTTGCGCAAGCTTACAGTGACTACTTGCGTGGCAATTATGCGCTAGCGATCGCACAGTTTCAAAATTATGTGAGATGCTTTAGCCAAACGGAGAAGGCTGGTAATGCCCAATACCTAATTGGGGACGCCTACTACAAGCAGCTTGACTACAAATCCGCAGCTGGTGAATTTGATAAGCTGGTACGCGAATATAACAGTAATAACAAAGTGGCTACTGCACATTATAAGAAAGCCGATTCTCTACTTAAACTCGGTCAGCGTAAAGAGGCAGAGATAGATCTAAAGTTGGTGGTACAGAATTATCCAGGCACCCTAGAAGCCAAGATGGCTCAGGAAGCTCTCAATCAACTTCCTCCCGAACCAATAAAGCCGACGCGGCCACATCGCTAGTGTGTTGACTCACCATCACGTTTACCTTAAGGAGAGTTATTATGTCATTCAATAAGATAATTATTGTTGGTAACCTAGGCCGTGATCCTGAGCTACGTTATACTCCCCAGGGTACTGCTGTATGTGATTTTTCTGTCGCTACCAATGAGCGGCGTAAGGATCCCAGCGGTGAATCCAAAGACGAGACAACCTGGTTTCGAGTTACTTTCTGGGGACGCCAGGCAGAAGTCGCTAGTCAATATCTAAGCAAAGGCCGACAGGTCTATATTGAAGGGCGCTTACGCGCACGCGAATGGACAGATAAAGATGGTCGTGTCCGTACTAGCTTGGAGGTGGTTGGCACAGAGTTGCAAATGCTTGGCAGTCGCGGCGACGATACTGCGATCGGAGGAGGTGCTTCTCAAGCCAAAACAGCAACCAAAAATAGTGAAGCAGACTTTATCGATCAGACTGTTACCGAAGACGATATCCCTTTCTAAATTCTTTAAAGTAGCAGCAGAGACCAGCCAGTCCAATTCTTGGGCTGGCTGTTTCATTTTTAAACTATCCTTCCCTATCTAATTCAAATATATTAATAATGTGTTGTCTAACAAATTTCATGCTCAACATATTGACAAAGTATCAATTATGATGTACAAC
>JBFLVQ010000277.1:0-11308 GCA_040758525.1 Acidobacteriota bacterium | reverse complement strand
TATACTCTCTAGCTATCGTCCTCTTACCGAAGAAGAGCGTAATCTTTTACAGGGTTTGATAGATGATGCTTATTGGCAGTTTGTTGAGGCGATTGCAGAAGGACGTGGTATTGCTGCTGAAGATGTAAGAGCATTTGCCGATGGCCGTATCTTTTCTGGACGACAGGCACAGACTCTACATTTAGTTGATGAGTTGGGCGATTTTCAAAAGGCGATCGAACTGGCCAAAGAGTTGGCGGGCATTCATGGTGAGCCTAAGTTGGTCAATTTTACACCGCCCAAAACTTGGCGGCAGCGCCTGCTAGGCCCGCTGGGACAGACACTGGATGCCTTACAATTGCGCGCCGATCTGCAGGGAGTGCCGCTCTGGCTGATGCCGCAGTAGAACTTAAATCATTAGTAAATCTCACTACGATGAAACTAAATGCTGCTGGCAGCCCTAGCCGCTTTGTTGGCTTTAGTCCAGAGACTTTTCAGTTTCTGGCAGACCTGGCTGCAGACAATACAAAAAACTGGTTCGCCGCTAATCGGCGACGTTTCATTAAGTATGTCGATCGACCATTACGCGCCTTAGTGGCAGAGCTAGGTCCATTTTTGCAAAAGCGTCTACCAGAACTAGAGATCACTCCCAAATGTGGTAAAACACTCTCGCGTATCAATAAGAATATTTATGGGCGTGTAGATACTGGGCTCTACAATACCGAATATTGGGCAGCTTTCTATCGTCGCTCCCTTACTAAGCAGACCGATATACAACTATTATTAGGTCTACGTGCTAACGCTTTTGAAGCCGGTCTATATTGTAGTTATCGTGCTAGTGCGTTGCTAGATATGTTACGAGATCGCATACTTGCCAACCGGGAACGCTTCTTGATGCTGTTACAAGGTATGCCTTTCCCTTTGACTATCTACACTGATGAGGCACGTGCACAAGCGCTCAAAATCGAAACCGTCGCTGATCTTGAACAGATACGTAGCGGTAAATGTCTTGCTCTTGTGCGCCGCTTCACTCCTAGCGATGAACAATTACGTTCACACAAATTGGTGGGAGTATTAGAAGAGACTTTTGAATTGCTGCTACCGCTTTATGAATTAACCAGTTCAGATCAGAGTATGCCTCTCAGCCTTGATCAAGTGCTCGAATTTCCTGGTGTGGACTGGGAAGCTGATAGCAATTACGACCTAGACGATCTTAAGCATGATACCTATCTTGATGAAGATTTCATTACTCGTGTACGCAGCCTACTGATACATAAAAAGCAGATTATCTTTTATGGACCGCCTGGCACCGGCAAGACCTATATTGCAAAAAGATTCGCACAATATTTCTTGGCTGGCAAAGGTGAATACAAGATTATTCAGTTTCATCCTTCCTATGCCTATGAGGATTTTATCGAAGGTATACGTCCAGAGACCCAACAGACCGAAAGTGGCCAGTCTATGCTCACTTATACCGTAGTTGATGGCATCTTCAAAAAGTTCTCTGAGCAGGCACGTGCAAGTGGCAAGGATGCGCAGTTTATCCTAATTGTAGATGAGATCAATCGAGGTAATCTTTCCAAGATCTTTGGTGAGTTACTCTACCTGCTAGAGTATCGTGATGCTACGGTAGAGCTACCCTATTCTAAGAAGTCTTTTAACATTCCCGCCAATCTTTTTATTATAGGTACAATGAATACTGCGGATCGCTCGATCGCACTGGTCGATCATGCATTACGTCGTCGCTTCCACTTTATTCACCTTGCTCCTGATGTCTCGGCATTACATTGTTTCCTTGCTGAACATCGTCCTGGCTATGAATGGATCGCCGAACTACTGGCGCGTCTTAACCGTCAGCTTGAAGCACACGGCATCAGTCGTGAATACCATATCGGCCACAGCCATTTTATGTCACGTAATATTGATGATGAGCAGTTACGATTGATTTGGGAATTTACTATTATGCCAACTATTGAGGAGTATTTTCATAACCGTGCAGAACTGGTTGCTAAATACGATCTGCGCGAACTATGTAGAGGGTTAATTGACCGAGAAATGTTACCGGCTTAGTGAATACAACAGACTTGCTAATGTTCCGCTGGATCTTGTTGATGCCACTGTGCTAACCGAGAATTTCCCGAAGCGGCTTGAGGTTACACCTGTGTTCGGCAAGCAGGATTTATATAATCTGCAATCCTATAACTATGTTGGTGTGATCGCATTGCCCAACAGTTCATGTGTAATTGAACCAAAGACACCGATCAACAATCTTACCCATCTGCTTGTGACTGTCTATGATCTAATACATTGGCAGCAGGCTTATGCTATTTGCACACAGGTAGAGCAATGGTGTGAATTGATTGTTGCTGCATTACTTGATACGGTTGAAGAGCTTTTACGTGGTGGACTGCGGCAAGGATACAGCGAAGTGAACGAGAATATTACCGGAGTAAAAGGTCGTTTAGATCTAGTTCGTCAATTGGGTGAGAACCTGGGCCGGTTAGATCGTCATCGTTGTACTTATCAAGAATTTTCTCCTGACACAATTGAGAATTGCCTTATTAAAACAGCCCTAGATCAGGTCTTGTTTATGCCATTCGTTAATCCTGATCTCTCCAGGCGACTGATGCGAGCACAAGCAGGTCTGGCTGCGGTAAAGTCAGGCGAACCACGTGATTTCAATTTCGACAATCTATCATTTACTCGTCTTAACGAACATTATCGTAAGCCGCTTGCGCTTGCACGTCTGGTGTTAGAACTAACTGCACCAGCATTTAATAGCGCAGCGAGTAATGGTCTACGGTGTGTACCTGCCTTTCTAGTTGATATGAATCGGCTCTTTGAACGCTACATTGCTACACAACTGATTCGTCGCGCCGGTCCACAGGCTAATTTAATTGTGCGTTACCAAGCTCATGATCATCTTGACCTTGATGCTCGTGTTGCTATTATCCCAGATCTTTTAGTGCTACAAAACAACCAGCCAATCGCAATCATTGATACTAAGTATAAGATCGACGACCGAGCAGCAGACTATTACCAGATGGTCGCTTATTGTGTAGCGCTTGGCGTGCCACGCGCAGTGCTTGTCTATCCAGCTTGGGAAGGAGACCCTAGGCCAGCCATTGCAGTTCGTAATAGCCCAATTATCATAGAATCTGCGCCTATACGATTGAATGGCAGTATCGAGCAACTAGATCAGGATATCGATACCTTGCTCAGCCTGATTTGTTAGACCATTGTATAGCGGAATGCTATGGCGATTATCTATCTCTTTGCGCATTAGTAAGCGGATCATTGGAGTAGTGATAAAACATGACTCTCCTCCTACCATACTACTTTTTTCGATTTTGAATACGTTCGAGTAATCAATTATGTTCGAATTTTTATTTAAGAGAGAGCTGAGAGGAAGGGGCAAGCCCTTAAAGAGTATGGTTTTATGGTTTTGGAGAGCGATTAATCTTTTGCTTTGACGTTTTCGCGGAGAAAGCGTACTGCGTCTTCCGTCGATGCGCCGGGTGTAAAGATCTCAGCGACGCCCATCTCTTTCAATTTTGGGATATCGTCATCAGGAATGATCCCTCCGCCAAAGATAAGCACATCAGAGATACCTTTTTCGCGGGTAAGATCAATGATACGAGGAAAGAGTGTCATATGTGCGCCTGAGAGGATAGAGATGCCAATAGCATCAACATCTTCTTGTAGTGCAGCATTAACAATCTGTTCTGGGGTTTGGCGTAGTCCTGTGTAGATGACTTCCATGCCAGCATCACGCAAGGCACGTGCGATCACTTTAGCACCACGGTCATGGCCATCAAGGCCAGGTTTTGCGATTAAGACTCTAATTTTTTGTTCGGACATAGGCTATCAAATTAAGCTTTCTTAATTGCACGGCTGATATCCATCGCCATAGTTATTTGATCAGTAACTTCATAAGCTTCAAAAGAGAAGAAGAGGAGGGAAGAGGAGAGGATTTCCCGTACTGCGTATTCTCCCTCCTTATCGTTAAATTGGGCATGCACAGCATGGCCATTTTCAAAAAAGATGTACCCTTTATAATCGGGGCGCGAAAGTGTTGCTAGTTTACCACTCAGGCCATGGTGTACAACCATCTCAATAAACTGCGGTAGAGTAAGTTGCATAAGTGGATTAGAAGGTGGTGGCGCTGCTTTTGAATTAGGCCTTTGGCGCAGCAGGACTGTATTTACACGTAATAAAAATTCCTGTATGGCAAATGGTTTGCCGACATAATCATCAGCACCCACATCAATACCTTGCAAGCGCTCTTCATCCTCACGCCGACCACTAAGAAACATAAAAGGAATATCCTTGAGATTAGGGTCTAAACGAACCAGTTGGCAAAGCTCCAACCCACCTATACCAGGCATCATTACATCGCTAACGATCAGATCGAAGTCACTACGCTCTTTTAGCAGCTTCATTGCACTGATGCCACTATTAGCCTCAGTTACGTCATGACCGCCAGACTCTAGCGCCAAATGCGCCGCCAATCTCACCTCATCTTCATCGTCAATAACTAATATTTTTGCCATACTCCTGCTCCCCCGAAATGGTAGATGGTGCGCAATATTCTCAATCAAAAAGCAGGCTCCTCATAAGCACCAAAGACTTCTTTAAGTGTGTCACAGATCTCGCCTAAAGTAGCATAGGCACGCACACAATCGATAATCAGTGGCATGGTATTGGCGCTGCCACGCGCGCCCTGCTTGAGTGCTTGTAATGAGGCAATAACAGCACGGCTGTCGCGTCGCCGCCGCAACTCGGCAAGTCGCGTACATTGCATATGTGCAGTCGTCTCATCAATATATAGGAGCGGTACCTCTTGTTTCTCTTCCTCCATTATATATTCATTGATCCCAACCATGATCTTTTCTTTACGCTCAAGCGCTTTCTGGAACTGATAGGCTGACTCTTGAATCTCTTTTTGTGGGAAACCTGCCTCAATGGCAGCAATCATACCACCCATAGCATCGATACGGGCAAAATAGTCGAGCGCGCCACGCTCCATATCGTCGGTAAGCTTCTCAACAAAGTAGCTACCTGCCAATGGATCAACAGTATTTACAACACCAGATTCGGTTGCCAGAATCTGCTGTGTACGTAGTGCAATCAGCACAGCATGTTCAGAAGGCAAGGCCAGGGTCTCATCAAGAGAGTTGGTATGTAGAGAGTTTGTCCCGCCTAGAATTGCTGCCAATGCTTGTACTGCAACACGTACAACATTGTTGTAAGGCTGTTGTGCGGTAAGGCTACAACCAGCGGTTTGGGCATGGCAGCGTAGTATCCAGCTACGTTCACTCTTAGCGCCAAAACGCTCGCGCATCACATTAGCCCAGATACGCCGAGCGGCACGGAACTTACCAACCTCTTCAAAGAAATCATTATGTGAGTTAAAGAAGAAACTGAGGCGGGGAGCAAATTCATCTATGTCTAGACCCGTCTCTATGCCTGCTTGCACATATTCGATACCATCACGTAATGTGAATGCTAATTCCTGTACTGCCGTTGAACCAGCCTCACGTATATGGTATCCAGAGATCGAAATAGAGTTCCATTTCGGCACCTGCTGGCTACAGAAGGCAAATACGTCAGTGATTAATCTCATACTAGGACGTGGTGGGTAGATCCACTCTTTCTGTGCAATGTACTCCTTAAGTATGTCGTTCTGAATGGTACCAGAGATCTTACGCCAATTAGCGCCACTCTTCTCTGCTGCTACTAGGTACATTGCAAAGATCACCGAGGCAGGCGCATTGATAGTCATTGAAGTAGTAACGCGCTCCAGTGGAATCCCAGCAAAGAGCTGCTCCATATCCTCTAAACTAGAGATAGCCACACCACATTTACCTACTTCACCTTCGCTAGTAGGGTGATCAGAGTCTAACCCCATTAGGGTAGGTAGATCGAAGGCCACAGAAAGGCCATCCTGACCTTGACTGAGTAAGTATTTGAAACGTGCATTAGTATCTGCGGCTGAACCAAAGCCAGCAAACTGGCGCATAGTCCAAAGCTTGCCCCGGTAACCAGTGGCATGTATACCACGTGTGTAGGGATACTGCCCAGGGAAACCTAGTTTTGTTTCATAATCGAAGTCTGGTATATCATTAGGAGTATATAGCCGATTAATAGGCATAAGTGAGACAGTAGTAAAATCCTCGCCACGTTCCGGCATACGCTCTAGTGTGGGTTTAAGGGTCTTATCCTCCCACTGTTTTTCGGCTTCTTCCAGCTTGTTGGCAATATTGGTTGTGCTCATAAACTCTCCTGCTAATGAGGACGTCTTGAATATAGGTCATCTTAAATAAAATCAATTCTTTAATTCCGGACTTTGATGATAGTGTAGGGTAGGATTAAGTGTCAACCGCCAATTCTCCCTATGTGGTGCTAGGCTTGCTTATGGGCGTATCCTTGAGTTAAATATGTAGACTTTATGGAGTGAATTTCTCAATATGGAAAAAATAAAAGCGATCTCGTTCGATTTCTGGAATACGCTCTATCGCGACCTTAAAGAGGTCAGTTACCGAGAGCGGCGATTACAATTTCTCTGGGAGACGGTGCGCCCTTACCAAGATTGCCACATGGAGCAGGTGATTGAAGCTTTCACCTATACTGTTGAGGTCTGCAATCGCATATGGAGTGAGGAGTATCGTACCCCAATTGCACGTGAACGATTGGAGATGATGCTTGTACGCTTGGCAGTGAAACTGCCTGAAGAAGAATTAGAGGAATTGGCACGCTGGAGCAGTGAGCTACTTTACGACTATCCACCTACACTTATTGAAGGTGTAACAGAAGTACTCAAGGCACTGGCACCACATTACAAGCTAGCAGTCATTTCTGACACAGGCTTTGCGCCTGGCCGAGTACTACGTGAGTTGATGCGGCGTAACCACATTTATGAATATTTTGAAGTATTGACTTTTTCAGATGAGGCAGGCCGATCAAAACCTCACGAATCTGTCTTTTTGCGTACTACCACATCACTAGGCATATCTCCTCAAGAGATGTTGCACATAGGTGATCTAGAGGTGACAGATATTGCTGGGGCAAAGGCAGTAGGTGCCAAGGCAGTACTCTTCTCTGACGGTCTCACTGAGACTACTAGAAGCAAAGCAGATTTCATTATTAGATCGCATCTTGAGCTGCCAGATCTGCTAAAGCAACTTGAGTGAGATTATGAACTATCAACAACAGCAAACCTTTTTCAGAAAATATTCCGTAGCCAGTCTGGTTTGTACGCTGCTCTTATTGGTTGTTGAAGCGATTCAATATCGATATGGTGAGTATATCTTCACTACATGGCAGATCATAACTAACAGCCTGTTTACGCTGGCACTACTTTACTCGCTGATCTATTTGCCAAAATACCTGCATATTACTGTGGAATTGGAAAAGCGATGCTATTGGAGTGTGCGTATACGCTGGATTCTTGCCGCATTATTACTGCTTTTTGGTGCCCTTGCAGTAGAGAAGACAAACTGGTACATCCAATACCAGGCGCTATTGATCGGGATTGCGTTGTTACTAGGAACAAACCTTACTATACGCTATCTGCTCAAGCGGCAAGGATGGGGCAGACAATACCGCTGGCTTGGTCTCTGTTATCTACTAGCTGACGCAGTAATGCTTTACATTGTTTTTCAAGCCTTTTTACCAAATCCTATCTTAGCAGCGTTACTGACAGCATTGGCCGCCCATCTTGCCATTCAGTTGGAGGTCAAATTACCAGCCTTGCTCTTACTACTCTTACTTAATTGGAATGCGCTGCCAGCTATGATTCTTTTCTTGATCTGTTATGGGGTCTCATATAGCCTCACAATTGCGGGAGCGCAACATAATAAACAGAACCATAAGCAGGCAGTAGTAGCACTAATGGGGTTTACTGGAGAGAGCCAGGAAAAGATCGCTGAATTGTTACTTACCAGTACAGGTAAGTTAGCCGCCGATTGGCAACGCAAACAGCCACAAACCCGAGAAGCGGTAGAAGCCTGGTACCGTGACAATGCACAGTATTACATATATGACCTTGCACAGTATCATCTTGCCTACAAACATATCATTTTTACTTTAGATGTGTTGAGCTTGGCGCGTGGGCGGGTACTCGATTATGGTGCAGGGATTGGTGATCTTGCCCTTGCGCTTGCTATACAGGGTTGTCAAGTAACCTACTTCGATGTGGAAGGTGAAAGTAAACGTTATGCGCAATGGCAGACACAGCAGCATAACCTTACAGTAACTTTTGCCAGTGAGCATAGAGAGATTGCGGCAGAGAGCTTTGACACAATTATTATACTGGATGTACTAGAGCATCTATACGAGCCAGCCGAGGTGTTGGAGTTCCTACTAGCGCGGCTTGCCGATGGCGGTACACTCATTGCGTCAGCCTATTTTGGTGCAACTAAGGCTCATCCTATGCACCTTGATCATAAGCTTGATATTGCAGATTTCTTACGAACACGAGGGTTATGCGATGCTAAGGGGGTCTATTTGCGCTTTTTTGGTTCGCAGGCAATGCGCCGCCGACCAATGTTTGTTTATCGTAAGCCGCGCCAGCTAACCAATATTACTTCTAGAGTTGCCGAGCAGACCGCCTAAGATATCGCTAAGCAATAGACAAAAGCTGACGATATTCTATAGAATGGGAAGCCACGCAGAAATTTCAATTCTAAATCTGTAAAAGGACTGATTTGCAGAGCGAACCTATGATTACGAAAACAGCACTGCTATATCTTTCCCGGCAGGAGGGTCTCAAGGACTTCTTCACGCGCATCAGTTTCTTTAAGAAGATTACTAGCCGATTTGTCGCAGGTGAAACGATTGAGGAGGCGGCGCTAGTTGTGCGCGAGTTGAATAGCCACAATATTGGTGCCTCTTTCGATCATTTGGGTGAAGCAATCAAGAATGAAGCGGAAGCAGAAGCCGAAGTGATCGAATATAACAGAATACTAACGTTGATCGATAAAGAGCAACTACGATCTGGTGTCTCTATTAAACCCACACAACTAGGACTTGATATTGATCTAGAACTATGTCTGAACAATACTCGTCGTATTGTCGAGAAGGCGCGTGCAGGTGGCCATTTTGTACGTATCGATATGGAGGATTCTGCTCATACTGATGCTACCATTACACTCTTCAAACGACTGCATAAAGATTTTGATAATGTCGGTATTGTCATTCAATCCTATCTATATCGCAGTCGTGATGATATTACTGATCTACTCAAACATGGCGCTAGCATACGGCTCTGCAAAGGCGCTTATAATGAACCTCCTGCGGTGGCCTTCCCACTTAAGAGTGATACAGATAAAAATTATGTAGAGCTTATGAAGTTAATGCTTGAGAGTAGTATCTACCACGGTATTGCCACCCATGATGAGAGTATGATTCGAGCGACCCAGGAGTTTGTTACACGCAAAGGAATAGCAAAGACAGCCTTTGAGTTTCAGATGCTCTATGGAGTACGGCGTGACCTGCAAGAGAGGCTTGCCCGCGAAGGCTATAAAATGCGTGTCTATGTCCCTTATGGCAAGCACTGGTACCCATACTTTATGCGTCGCTTGGCGGAACGGCCTGCCAATATCTGGTTCGTGCTCAAGAACGCTTTCAAAGGATAATCTACCAATAATGAAACTTGATAATATCGTAAATAGCATCGAAACGATCGAAATGTTGCGTGAAGATCTACATAGCCGCTGTAAAACAGAACTCTATCGTGGCACAGTACGTGTCTTCAATGCCTTACGTATACTTACCTCAAATGGTTATCTGACTAAGTTCGAGCGTACTCCTGCCGAGGTAGTAATGGCAGAGCGACAGTTTATCCTAAAGCGGTTTTGGCAGGACTATTATGCTTCGCCTTATACGCCTGTGCTCTTTGTGCCTCCTTTAATGGTGACGCCACAGATCTATGATCTACGCCCTAGGCACAGTTTTGTACGTCATCTGCTCAACTACGATTTTGATGTCTTTGTACTCGATTTTGGTAAGCCTAGCCGTCGCGACAAAGGATTACGACTAGATGATTATATAACCAATATTGGTCTGGCAATTGAGCGTATACGCGATCTCACAGGTGCTGCAAATGTCACTCTGTTAGGCTACAGTATGGGAGGTATTTTCAGTAATATTTATACAGCCCTTGATCGCAGTAATAGTGTCCGCAATATTGTTGCGCTTGGCTCACCCGCCGATTTTAGCCGTTTACCTAGATACCATTCACTGGCACAGATGATAGATCGCCCAATCCTTGCGATTGCTGAAGTGTTTGAGGGTGTACCTGCTTCTGTATCACGTACAATATTCCAATTGATGAAGCCTCTTAATACAGTGTTGTTACCAATGAATCTGATGGTCAACCTATGGGATGAGGACTATATTGCTGGCTACGAGTCTATGGAACGCTGGTTTGAAGATTTTGTCGCCTATCCGCGTGATGCTTTCAAACAGTTTTTTGTAGAGATTGTAAAACAGAACCGTCTCTTTTATGGCAAACTAGAGATTGGTGGAATAAAGGTTGAGCTAAGCAAGATCAAATCGTCATACCTGGTGTTAGCAGGGCGAGAGGACTTCTTAGGACATCCTGACTCGGTACGCCCAATCATGGATAAGATTGGTAGTAAGGATAAAACTTACCATGAGGTCAATGGTGGCCATCTAGGCATGCTTGCAGGCAAGAATGCTTCTTCAACCTGGAACTATATTGCTCAGTGGCTTATTCCACGTTCACAATTGACTCGCCAGCGCACGCGGCCGAATGGCCGTAATGGTGCCGGGAAAATTTGACCTGAAACTGTTGACAACATCACCGCGATATATATCATGAACACTCGCCTATGGGCAGAAGAACTTCTTGATATTTTTTAGACTGCTAATCAACTCTGATATTTGAAAAAGTAGCTACTAATTTTCGGCAAAAGATCGCGTTGATCGCTTGCTGGGATTGGTAGCGGGATTTAGAATGAGGCTGTTGTTTGACAGCTTGGATTTCCCGCCGGGGCAAGATATAAAGAAGCTAACAAAGCGAGGGAGACAGCGAGAAGCAAGGAAGAAAAAGGGTAAACTTGTGAGCTGTTGAGAGTTTTGAAACTTCCTAGATACTGCGTCGATAGCTAAACATCGATTGAAAACAATTGATAAAAGATGAGCAGGAAGAAAGCCGGAAAAAACGGGAAGGAAGTAGTTGACAAAAAAAGATAAAGAAGTAGAATAAAAATTTGCGCGCAAGCAAGGCGCAAACAATCAAAAAAAGACACGATGTTTGAAAACTGGATAGGAAGATAGAGAGACGTCAAAGCCTTTGAAAAAG
>JBFLVQ010000276.1:0-11361 GCA_040758525.1 Acidobacteriota bacterium | reverse complement strand
GACTTACATATTTCTGGAATAATTGTATCTAATTCAATAAAGCGATCTGCTACATCAATAAGCCTTGGCGAGGTATTGGAACGAAACCCTGCAACTTCAACCCGCACACCTTTATAAGCTACCGCATCGACAGCATAAGCAAAATCTTCATCACCGCTAACAAGAATAGCAGTGTCATACTTATCAGCCAGCGATAGCATATCAACAGCAATCTCAACATCAAGATTAGCTTTCTTAGTGCCATCTGGAAAAGTCTTCAATTCCTTCTCTACAACACGATAACCATTACGGCGCATCCATAGCAGAAAGCCCTGCTGACGTTCAGCATTCTGATCTACCCCAGTGTAGAAAAATGCCCGTAATAAAGTATCTTGTCCACGTAACATATCTAGTAATTTGGCATAATCGATCTCCACCCCTACAGATCTGGCGGCATGAAATAGATTATTTCCATCTATGAAGATGGCGAGACGCCCTCTATTATAATTTTTGTTGAGCATTATGATACCCGCTTACTTATCCCATATTTGCTAAGCTATTGTAATATGACCAAAAGCGGCACGTCAAAGCAAAAGATATGGGGCAATAGTTTTCTTACCTACTAGATCTTAAGTGCGGTAACTTCGACTGCCGGATTTCGGCTAAGCTTAGTTTAGCATTTTTGCCCCAAGAATGTTAAACTAGTAAGGCATTTTCCCTCAAAGGACCTCATTATGTTCAGAATTATTATCAGTCTACTCTCGGTACTGATACTATTTCAGGCTGTCGGCTATGCCCAGGCCGATAAGGAAGAGGAAGATAGGAAATCCAGTTCGCTGGAAGAGAATGTTACTCGCGCTCTTATTGAGCGTGAAGAGGAGAAGCATCGTAAGTTAGTCACCTCTGCAGGCGAACTCAACACCCTTGCCCAGCAGCTCTGTAAATCAGCTCAGGGTCAGCGACAGCTTACCGATGAGAACCAGAAAAAACTTAATAAAATTGAGAAGATTGCTAAGCAGATACGCTCTGAGCAGGGTGGTAATGATGGAGATTATGAACTCGAGAATCCCCCGCAAAATCTTGAAATTGCTTTGGAACGGCTGCAACAGGCAACCGACGAGATCGAGAAAGAGTTAGGTAAAATCTCTCGTCATGGCATCTCGATCACACTGATCGTGCGCACTAATGATGTGATTGCACTAACAAAAACAATAAAGAAGATAGGAAAATAACTACAGTCGATTATGAGAATAGCTAGGCCGCTGAGTGCGATCGCCTTGATATTAGTAGTTCTTTTCGCCAGTGTCTGGGGACAGGATGATGGTGTTATTCGTATCGAAACCGATCTGGTACTTATTAATGCTACTGTCACTGATAGTGCTGGTCGTTATATAGCAAATCTCAAGATTGACGATTTTCTTCTTGAAGAAGAGGGTGTGCGTCGCCAGATCGCACATTTTGCTACAGAAGAGACGCCTTTCGCTGCCACGATCTTAATTGATGCAAGCGAAAGCATGAAGACCAAACTAGCACGTGCTCGTGTCGCTGCTTCACAGTTTGTCGAGGCTTTACGTGTCAATGATGTAGTAGCTGTCTATGGTTTTAATAGTAGTGTAGAACAGTTACAGGATTTCTCTGGGGATCGTGATATCTCTCCAGATGTCTGGGAGATTGAGGCACGTGGCACAACACGCTTACATGACTGTATCTATGAGGCACTGGAAGCGCTTGCCAATCGTGCTGAGCAGCGTCGTGCAGTCGTGCTTATCTCAGATGGTGCAGATACCAGTAGCCGCCATACTGATAATGATGTCTTGACGCTCTCATCGAAGCTAGGAGCAACTATTTATACAATAGATATCTCTGAAAGAACTCCCGGACGCGATGCTGATACACTACAGGCTAGCGGTACACTCAAACGTCTTGCTGAGAAGACGGGTGGGCAATATATGAAGACGCTAGGTGGTCAGGAGCTAACCAAAAGACTAAGCGAGATCGCTAAAGAGCTACGTTCACAATATACACTAGGCTTCTATCCTGATAAGCGCACAGGACCACGTTGGCATCAGTTAACCTTGAAAGTACCAGCCCGTCAGGGTGTACAGGTACGTGCTCGCCAGGGCTACTTTGGACTTAAGATCTCTTCCTAAGCCTGATCGGGTTGATAATTGGTCACACTACGAGACTTCTCTTTATGACGATCGATTGCTAGCACAATCAATCGATCAATCAGTTCAGAATAAGAGATACCGCTTGCTTCCCAGAGCTTGGGGTACATACTGATTGAAGTAAAGCCAGGTAGCGTATTAATCTCATTAAGAATCAATCGATCTGTATCACGTTCAAGAAAGAAGTCTACTCGTGCTAGTCCTGATCCATCGATCGCTTGGAAAGCTTGAATGGCCAATTGTTGCATCTCAGCAATAGAGCTAGCTGGCAACTTGGCAGGGATTTCAAACTGTGTCTTATTGTCTAGATATTTGTCATTGTAGTCGTAAAACTCTGCGCCAGGAATCACCTCACCAGGTAGACTTGCGATTGGTTCGTCATTGCCAAGCACACTGATCTCTAGCTCGCGTGCATTAATACCTTTCTCTACAATAATCTTACGATCATAACGAATCGCTAACTCGATAGCGGCTTCGAGTTGTTGACGATCTTTGGCTTTCGAGATGCCAACAGAAGAGCCTAGATTAGCAGGTTTGACAAATGATGGATAACCCAGTTCTGTTTCGATACGAGTAAGAATCTCTGAGGGATCCTTCTCCCAAGTTGTGCGCAAGAACCAAATAAATGGTCCAACCGGCAGACCATTGGCGACAAACAGCCTCTTCATTACAACCTTGTCCATACCAGTAGCTGAAGCCAGCACGCCACAACCTACATAAGCAATATCAGCCATCTCAAGCAGACCCTGAATGGTACCATCTTCACCATATGTGCCATGTAGAACGGGAAAAAAGACATCAAATTTCTCTGTCTCTTGAGAGACACGACCATTGACATGAATTAACCCTTGGTGGGTAGGATCGCCGATCAATGCGACCTGCTCAGTACTGTTCATTACTGTTTCAGGCAGTAGTCCGATTGCTTCTTTAGCAATTAGCCAGCCGCCTTGTTTAGTGATTCCGATCGGGACCACATCATACTTATTTTTATCCATTGCATTGATAATCGAGTGTGCGGAGCGCAATGACACCTCATGCTCGCCAGAGCGACCGCCAAAGATTACCCCCACCCGCAACTTGTTTGACACTGTGAATCTTCTCCTTATTGTTGATATCGCCCATCAGGGCTGCTTGCCAGTATACTCTATAGATGCGACTACATGAGGTCGGGTGCGTTGTATCACTTGATAATGTCGCCAATTGCGGCATAGTAACCGGCGTAGAAACTGATCACAATATAGGCAATGTAGGCTGCCACCATCAGGTATATAACAATAGGAAGTGCTACCAGTAAGGCTTTAAGCGCTTTGTCGGCTTCAAACTCATAATAGTCGGCGGCTTTATTAAGCATCTTGTCGAGTTCGCCAGTACGCTCGCCAATTGCAACCATCTGTACTAAATTGGCTGGGAAGACATCTGCTAGTCGCATACCATCAGCGATCGTGCGCCCTTCGTCTAAGGCTCGCTCAATGGCGCGGCAACGCCGCTCTAGATAACGATTTGAGAGTGCTTTTAGAGACAGCTTAAGACCACGGCGCAGATCTATACCACCTGCAAAAAGCGTTGCTAGACTACGACTAAAGCGGGCTAGTGCAAGCTTCTTAAGATTGCTCCCCAGCACTGGAATAGTAATCTTTACACGATCAAAAGCCTCTTGAAAATAGGTCTTGAAAAAATAGTATAAACAATAGATTGCCGCGCTAGGTGCAAGAATATAAAAGGAAGTACTGACAACCGATTTCACATATGCAGCAAAGCCATCGGTAAACCAGGTGACTACTGGTGGTAGCAGGATGGCAGCAGCTAAGAGAAAGCCTGGGTAGAGGAGAGCAAAGAGAAGATTACGGATCTCTTTGTATTCACGCTCATACATCTGTGAGAGATTCATTAGGGTCTGATCTAAACGTCCCTGCATCTCACCTACATTGATGAGCGCAATCTGGAGCTCTGAGAAGACCTCTGGGCTTTGTGAAAATCCTTCGGTAAGTGTACGTCCACGCATCATGTAGCTGTGCACGCGATCAAGGCCGCGTCGCACGGCATTGTCTTTGACTTGCATAGAAGCAAGTGGCAGACCCTCCATAATCGGCACACCAGCACGGTATAGTTGCGCAAATTTCTCATAAAATATCGAGAGTTCTTTACTTCTGAAGGTCAACATAGCACCGGCATTCTAACATTTTTTGGCCAGCAATAGTACTAGTTCTAAAACTAGCGCCAAGCTGGCGATATTGATGATTCAACAATAATCAACTCTTGTGCTTCGCTACGGTGTGGCAGCTCTATTTTCTCATAGTAGCGCGCAATCACACTGTCGGGCACACGACGTGTGCGTTTCTGATTACGCTCTAGCGCTACTTCTAAGGGAAGATCGAAATAGACAATGGTGGTGTGTGCCTGATAGCGATTAGCAAGATCTAGGAAAGTGCTACGGTGACTTAATTTAATATTGGTAGCATCAAGCGCTACGGTTGCGCCTTCGATAAGCGACTGCTCGACATTAAGTAGACACTCCTGAAAAACACGCGCATTATCACCTTGCCAATTCACATCACCAAACAGCTCTTCACGCTTATTGTCAGAAGAGACTATATGCGCGTTGGGAAGATTATTTGCCAACCAGGTGCTCTTGCCTATACCTGGGACACCGATCAGCACATATAGATGTGCAGTGGTAGGATTAAGTATCTCTGTATGCGTCTTGAGATAGTTGAGTGCGTCAGTGTGTGTCTGTAGATGTCCGCTTAGGCTTAAGCAGAGCAATATATGCCGTACACGTTCGCGTTCTTGTCTATTTTCTACTAATGATACCAGTGTGGTCTCATCAAGCACACCTGTGAATCGCTGCTGCCAAATACCAAAATGCTGACAGCGAGCGCGAAAGGTTTGCATTTGTGCCAACACATTATCAATATCTGTACCATTACGACCTAGCCAATCCGCACGTGTCAAATAGTAGAGTGCCGGCATATCTACTTCAGTGGAGAGTTGCCAGTATTTCTTTTGCTCTACATTAATACCATTGACATTAAAATCTGCTGGAATACGCCGCACCATACGGTAAGCAGTCATATGGCGCAAAATAAGCATTAGCACCTCTTCACTTATCTCGAATGGTACACCTAAGCGGTAGAGAATAGTACGTGCCATTGGCAATCCAATGGCAGAATGGCCTGGCGAAACAATATGCCCATCTGTCGCCATATGTGTGGTAGCAGGTTTACCAACATCGTGTAATAATGCGGCCAGGTATATTGATTGTTTGATCTTTTTCGATAACTGTGGCGCGGTTGCAATCTCAGCAAGAGCTGCATCCATCACCATCTGTGTATGTGTAAGCACATCACCCTCAGCATGCCAGACTGGATCTTGCGGACAATCGGCCATCTCTTGTAGTTCGCGTAGTTCTTGGCCTAGCGCATCGCGGTAATAGCGTAGATTAATAGGTCGTAGTTCAGCGATCTCATTGATTAATGTCGTTAGTTCACTGTTCATGCCTTCAGTATTGTCTTACTGTAGTAGCTGGATCAAGATGTTCTGCGCACTTGTGTAGAGAGAAAGAAACCGGTAAAGATAAGCACTGCGCTGATCACCATACGTAGGGTTAGTTTCTCGTTACGGAATGCGATCGAAAGAGTAGCTGCCAATGGTGGCTGTATATAGATAAAGAAGGCTACCAGTGAGGATTCTACACGCTTAAGCGCCCAATAGTTAAAGAAGTAAGCAAGCACAGTAGGAAAGATCACAATAAAGAGAGCAAAAAGCCAAACCGAGCTAGAGACCTTAGTATGATCAAAGTCAAGTAGCGCACGATAACTATAACTGCTGATACCCAGCGAACCAAAGGCAAGCAGAATTGCTGTGGTAACAAAAGAGTCATAGCGCATTACCAGCTCTTTACTAATCACCAGAAAGAGCGAGAATGACATAGCATTAGTGAAGGTAAGCAGATCGCCAACCATCTGCGCATCATTAAGCTGGAACTGTTCAATCTTTAGTAAGTAGAGTACTCCACTAAGCGAAATGGTTATGCTGATCAGTTTTCCTAACGAATAGCGCTCCTTGCCGAGTAGTATAGCAAACAGTAGTGTTGCTACAGGAATACTTGAGTTAATGATTGCCGAATGGGTTGGGGTGGTGCGTGCCAGTCCTTCTGTAAAACAGACCTGATTAATCATCACACCAAAGACTGAGTAGATAAAGAGTGCGCCAATATCACGTGCACTACGTGGAAAAGCCTTACGCGCACGTGGCACACATAGTAGCAGCATTATTATTGCTGCACAGGTAACGCGAATTGCTGCCCACGCTGGCGCAGAGATCTCTGCTAACACGATCTTGGCGGCGAAATAGTGCAAACCAAAGAATATTTGCACCAGCAATAGTGCTAGGTAGACAGCTCCACTACCTTCGCGCCAAGAAGTTTCTGGTTGTGTGTAGCTAGATTCAGACAGACTATTTTTCACAGCACAGCTTCAATACGGTCACGCAGTTCAGTGTGGGCTAGCCGTCCTGTGCGTCCCTGTTCTAGTACTATCGTGATCGTCAAAAGATCTCCTTTCAATGACACACCAGGGGTGCTGCCATTCTCAAATTCTACTTGCTTTACTCGCTTGGCCAGTGCCTCTTTACCCAGGGGGTCTTGTCCTATCCCTTTAAGCACTTCAGTAGCTTCGCGAACAGTTTCTGCCAGTGCCCTTAATGGCTCGCCACTCTGCGGTATCTTGTTCCAGTCAACCTGGTAAGAGAGGGAGATATCTATGGTCTGAGCGAGAGAATGAGACAGTTCGACGAGACTACGCTTCACTTCTAACCTGGTTGGCGGTGATACACCTGGTGGTGCGCCAATTCTACCAAAGGAGATTAGATTTGCAACTTCCCAGGCATTGTGAATAGTGACGGCTTCAATGGTAGATAGCTCTAAGTAGAGTAGATCTGTTTGGGGATTGTGTAGATCATTGCCAGGGAGTTGTAACAGCGCAGCCAGTTGACCTCTCTCTTCAGATAGGTCTATCAGCCAACCACGCAGATCGCGTCCACTACGTAGATGTAGGGTAATGAGCACTGTAGGGATATTTTCACCAGCATTAGCACGACGTCGCAGAGAATGTAGCTCCGCCAAGATGGCAGAAACCGTCTTGGCGGGAAGTATTGAGAGGGTCGTCTGCTTATCGCTCATAGCGCTCTTTCAATCGACTCTTGAATGGCATCTTCACTGTAGTAGGAACCATAGCCCCAAGCACAAGTAATTCTGACAATACCGTCATGTAGAAAGAGTTGATTATCAGATGAGCTAGCCACATTTTTGAAGATTATCTTCTTAATACCTTCTTTAACAGCATCTTTGCCGAGTTGATCAACACAGATCTTACTAAATGCTTTGGTAAGTGGTTGTAATACCCAATCTTCTAGGCGCTCCAAGGCGGTTGCGTCATTAACAAAACTATCCCACTCTGCCTCTAGAGGAATTTCATGACCAATAATACTTTTAAGTTGTGATTGGTAGCGTGGCATCAATTCCTCTTGAGCCGTTTTAATCAAACGCTTCTCTCGCAGTCCCATAAATACTTCCTTTCTGAAACGAACTTATCGATATTAGTTGCCGGGTTCGGCGAGCGGCATTTTAAGCCGCGCCGCTGAGGTCGTCAAGGGTGCTCCAACGCTTGACAAAGCCAGCCTGGCGAGGATATTGTCTAATATTTCCTCAAATCCTCAGATCGTTTTAGGAGTAAGTTTGTGGTTTCTGTAAAAGCTAAAAAGGGAAAAATTACCGTAAAAGAGATGAAACGAGATCCCATGTGGGAACTCTACGAGAAGGTTACTGTCAAGCTTGAGCCATATAAAGAGAAGATTGTTTATGGCGTTATTGGTGTCGTTATTGTGATAGTGCTGGGGTCGCTTATCACGCTACTTATGAGTTATATGAGCAGCCGTGGTCAAGAAGCACTCGCTAAGGCATTAGAGATCTATAACAGTCCTGTCGCTGCCGCTGGTTCAGAAGCACTGCAGAACAAGGCAAAAAAGAGCTATACAGATGAACAACAAAAGTACAAAGAGGCAGCCGAGGCCTTTGATAAAGTAGCGGCTGATTACTCCTCGCAAAAAGAGGTAGCACGCTATTATGCAGCCTTGAGTCGTAGCTATTTTGATGCCGCAAAAGCCCAGACAGAACTAGAAGAGCTGGCCAAATCGAATTCTGATGTTGGTTTCTGGTCTAAGGTTGCGCTTGCCGAATCCTATGCTGCTAGCGATAAGGCGGATCGTGCTATTGCCATCTATCAGCAACTTAAGGACAATTCTGGAACTTTGCCGAAATCGCTAGTCTTCTATAATATAGGGCGTCTCTATGAACGTCAGAAAAATACTGCTGAAGCGATCAAGGCTTATTTTGAATCAGCCAGTGCAGATCGCTCTTCTGCTGAAGGCAAGAAGGCAAATGAGCGCCTTAATGTACTGGATCCTGCTACTGCCAAAAAGCTCCCACCCGAGCCTGATAAGGATAATGAAACCGAAAGCTAGTATTCTAGGGGATCAAAGGATAGCTATTTAGTATGATCCCCTAACAGCTTTTCTTGCTGCGGCTACTCTCAAGTTTACACTGGCAGTGTCTTGACTTATTATTTACCCACGCGACGGGCACTGCCCGCAAGATTAGTAAAGCGCTTTGGGAATTATGGCCACAACTATCGAGGTCCAAGTTTTAGGACGTATCTATTGGTTGTTGGTGACGATCGTGATGACCGCCGCCGGCTCACTGCTGGCCAGCTATCATTCACAGTGGCCAGTGCTAATTTTGGGCTTGGTACCAATGCTGCTGCTAGGTTGGCGTTATGAGAGAATAGTCTTTAATGGTATCAGAATAGAACGGCGTGGACCTATTGCCCTATTGGAAGGATTGGTCTCTGGGCAACGCCAAATCTTACCTCTTGATGCAGTAGAGATGGTTACCACAGAAGCGATCCGTTCTCGTCGTGGATTGCGTCAGATAAAGTATCTCTACAGGATCACATTAGCAGGAGCAAATGTTCAGATAGGAATAATGATGGCGATACGTCATCACTCATCCTCTGCTGAACTGGTTAAACAACTATTCAATGTTCTAGCTGAAAGCAAACTCGATCCACGCTCCTTCGAACTCAAACAACATCTTAATGAGCGCCATCCCAAAGAAGCACTAATAGGCTTTGCGCGCAAGATTGAAACCAGCGATTTGGATGGTGAGGTCTATCATAAGCTGCCTACTACATTGCTACGCCAGTTGGCCAATAGCCTTAAATTGGAAGGTTATATGCAGCAGGCATTGCACTGTTTTTCTCTTGCCTATGAACGTGATCCTCACAATGCTCACCTGCTTTATGAGATGGCTCGCTTTCTACGTTCCTTAGCAGCGATAAATGATCCACGACTATTGAATCGTTCTCGTGCCTGTTTGCGACTGGCTGCCTTCTTGGGTCGCAATGAACCACACCTGCTTGAACGTATTGGTGAAACCTACTTCGAGCGGCTGGAGTATAAACTGGCGGCTCGCTGTTTTCTTAAAGCGCTTCTTATCGAGCCAACACTTTATCGTGCTAATGTTGGGCTTGCCGAAATTGCCCTGCGTGATGGCAAGTTGGCACATGTTGCACATTTCTATCAGAGTGCTGCCACTGCCTCAGAAGATCGTGCTCAACGCGATCTAGCTACCCGCGAGGCTCATTACTACAGCCGCCTCTGTAATGATGAAGATTATTATGAGGCAGAAGTCAATCGCATCACAAAACTACGTAGCTTCCAATGGGCACGCAATCTTTCTGGACTGCTCTTCTTGATCTTTTGGATATTGGCACTATTGAGCGGGCGCTTCTCAAATGAATTGGGCGGGTTTGCTTGGTCAGCCGTGCTTTCTACTAGTCTGGTCTGGTTTGCCTCTTTTCTCCTCTCCCTACATTACAGTCAGCGACATCAGTAAAAATATTGGAAACCAATTAGAGCGTTGAGAGATAACGCTCATATGAACTATCAAAAAGAGTATCTAAGACCAGTTAGGATCTTAACTATAGGAATCAGTTTCGCGCTTATCATCTCGCTCTTTCAGACCAATAGAGAAAAGACTAGAGCTGATAATCAGGATAACAAAACACAAAATATCCGCTACCTGCTGATTTTTAAAGGGACATTGCCAGGCTATCGGGGAGAGAGAAATTTTTATGAATTTGCCCATAGCGTTGATGAGGTCTATGGTCGTAGCTTTCCCCCTGAAAGTATTGCTACCAGTGGCACCGCTCGCTATGGAGTATTTGCTGCTATGAAAGCAAAGGTGTTAAAGACCTCTAACTCTAAAGACTCTCCTAAAGCGACTAACAAGAGTGTTTATATTCTCGTTTACGATCCAATTTATACCGTCTGTGCCAAGAGTTATACGATTACGACCAATGAATCTGGTAACAAAAAGATTAGCTATACGGATTATCAGAGTGGTAAGAGCTATGAATTTCCTATAACTAAAAAACGACCATTCGATATATATGAAGTGGAAATTATTACCGGCGATATACTGCAACAGATATGGGAAGAGAAGCGTCGCAAGTAGCTCTATGAGATTAAAAGTAAGTAGAAAATATCTGCTCATTATTATTGCTCTATTAGTTATTACAGTTATGACTGTAGTCGCCAGTCCATTCTTGGTCATTAACAGAGATAGTAGTTCGATATCCAAGCATAAAACCGATCACCTCCCTGATCGCCCTATCAACGATCTACCTAATTACCAGGATTCGTTGGCAAGAGTAGCAACAAAAAGAACTGCCTTGGCAAGACAATATCAACAGGCTGATACTCCTGAGAAAAAGAGAGCGATTATTGAACAGGCGCGTGAGACGATAACAAGTTCCATCTACGGTGATATCTTCCCATTCTGGTATGGTACGGCTTGGGATTTCAATGGAACGACAGAGACTCCTAGACAGGGCAAGATTGCTTGTGGATATTTTGTCTCGACCGTATTACGCGATGCTGGTTGGCGAGTAGAGAGAACTAGAATGGCACAGCAAGCATCTGAAAATATTATCTTGAGTTTAACTACAGATGCCTATATCAAACGTTTTAGGCAAGTGGCAATAAGCAATTTTATCAGTGCGGTAAAAGAATGGGGCGCAGGACTCTATATAGTAGGCTTGGATATTCATGTAGGCTTTATCATAAACACCGGTGATGAGATCTATTTCATCCATTC
>JBFLVQ010000275.1:0-11414 GCA_040758525.1 Acidobacteriota bacterium | reverse complement strand
TAAGGTAGCTAAGACTCACAGCAAAATTAAGAACCAGCGTAAAGATTTTTCTCACAAGCAATCTCGCAAACTTGTCAACAACAACGACATCATCTTTTACGAGAACCTCAACATTAGAGGAATGGTTCAAAATCCACATTTGGCAAACAGTATCTCTGATGTGGGATGGGGAATGTTCTTTTCACAACTTGATTACAAGGCAGAAGATGCAAGCAAGTTGGCTAAGAACGTAGTACCCAATAATACCTCCCAACTTTGCAGCGGCTGTAAAAAGAAAGTACCTAAAGCTCTCTCGGTACGCTGGCATAAATGCCCATACTGCGGGCTCGAACTCGATAGAGATACCAATGCCGCGCGAAACATTCTCGCAAGGGGAATAGCAACCTTGCAGGCCGAGGGGCTCTCGGTCTCTGCGCCTGGAGGCTTGGCATTGGCCAGGCTGTTGAATGGCGAACCTTGGGATATAAATCTTCATATGCTGCCCAGTTCCTTAGTACTTCAGACAGTTGTTAGCAGCTAAGGAATCCGTGTTCTTCAGGACGCGGAGGAGGTCAATTGATAAATGTTTGTGCTCGCTATTTGAGAGAAAATTTCCCCGACAATGGTGATTAATACGCAGCAAAACCTCCTCACTAGCACTTAAACAGTCCATTAATAGTTGGCACGCACGTTGCACTTAGCAGTGATGTCTATATTAAACATCTCAAGGAGGCCGCCGCCTAATAGGTAGCGTGATTATAAATATGAGTACTGAGCGAGAAACCAGCCTGCGCCTTTCTACTCCTAGATACTATTTTAGTCGTATTCTTTGTCCTACTAATCTATCGCCCGATTCAGATGAGGCACTACGTTATGCCTTAGCGCTGGCGCGCGTTTATGATGCTAAGCTTTATGTGTGCCACTGTGTGGAAGAGAAAGCTACACCAGATTGGTCCGCTCAGATCAAAGGACTTGGACATATCAAAGGACTGTTTGAAGAATCACTTGGTCCACGTATTGGTGTAGCCGAGCTTGATAAGCTCAGTTGGGAAGGGCTGGTAGTAGAGGGTAATCCCTCAGAAATAATCTCGCACGAAGCAGCAGAGCGCCATGTAGATCTGATTGTGATGCGCTCTAGGCGGCGGCCTTATGCAGCAGCACTGCTTGGCTCGACGGCTGAAGCGATCTGTCGCAATGCACCTTGCCCAGTATTAGTCACTCATGATAACGAGCGCGAATGGGTTGATGGCAGTACTGGTGAGATCAAACTCAAGCGAGTGCTAGTTCCCTATGATTTCTCTGACTATTCAGAACTGGCGCTCTCTTATGCACTCTCGCTAGCACAAGAATACCAGGCTGAGTTACATATACTCCATGTACTACCTGAACAATTACAACATACTTGGTATCCTCATGATGAAAGTACTTATCATCAGATTATGCGTCGCTTGCAGTATGCTGTACCTAGAGAAGCACATCTATGGTGCCAGATCCACCATGAGGTAACTACTGGGCATCCCTATCAACAGATTCTCGCCTATGCAGAAGAGAACCATATAGATCTAATCAGTATGGGCGCACGTGGTAGTGGTTTCAGCAAGTGGGCGCTTTTTGGCTCAAATGCCGATCGGGTGCTACGTCAAGCGCCTTGTCCTGTCCTTATCGCACGTCCACTTAAACCAGCAATCAATATTGCTAGCACTCAAGCTGATTATACAAAGGTTGCTTCAGGAGAGAGACTATGAAGATACTAATTGCTACAGATGGATCATCCTATAGCAATGTTGCCGTGTCTGAAGCAGCAGCAAGACCTTGGCCGTCAGGTAGTGAACTACGCGTGCTTGTTGTGCTAGAACACCCTGCTATCAGTTATGTAACTGGTGAAGAGTTAGGATCAGCTATCTACTACCAGCAGATTGCCAAAGAGTTGCGTAAATCGCTAGAGGCATTGGCAACAATGGCGACTGAACAGTTAAAGGGAAAAGACCATACCGTCTCATATACAGTGCGTGAAGGCATCGCGGCAGAAGAGATTATTGATGAAGCGAAACAATGGCATGCCGATCTGATTATGGTTGGCACACATGGCCGTCATGGTATTTCACGTTTCCTACTCGGTTCAGTTGCCCAAAAGGTCTCCATACATGCACCTTGCTCAGTCGAGATCGTAAGGAGAAAGGCTTAATGTTTAAGGATACAGCTATGAATAGCCCTATGAGAATATTGATTGCTTACGATGGTTCAGAAAGTGCCAATATTGCGCTAAAGGAGCTACACAGAGCCTATCTGCCACACCAGGCACAAGCTATCGTAACCACCATTGTCGAGACTTGGTTACCGTTGCCACCCAGTTATGCAAACGCCACTGAGGATCTCAGTGATAGTTTTCCCTACAACTTCGAAGGTGCACGTGCAATGGCAGCGCGCGCCTGCGAGCAACTGCGTACACAATTCCCTCAATGGGATCTGCATTCTCATCTACACGTTGGTTCACCTGCCAGTGTACTGATCAAAAAGGCTGCCAGTTGGCAGGCAGATTTGATTGTAGTTGGCACACATGGACGCTCTGCATTAGGCCGCTTTCTGCTTGGTAGCGTATCACAGAAAGTGCTTACAGGAGCACAATGCTCTGTACGTATTGCCCGTCAATTGTTACGTAGCGACACTGCTATGCGCATACTCATAGGTGTAGATGGCTCAGCTAGCGCAGTCGCGGCAGCCCAAGCAGTAACAGCGCGTAGCTGGCCAGCCGGAAGTGAGGTAAGGCTGGTAACTGCGATAGGCCCATTCTCACTTGCTGATGCTAATCTAAATCTGATGTTTCGCACAGTAGGGTTAGAGTCAACCGAGGAGTTTAAAAAAGCAGAGTTGGATTTTGCTTACAAATCTCAGCAGCGACTAGAACCTGAATTGAGCGCCGCCGGTCTTAAGATCTCGAAAATAGTCAAGCAGGGTGATCCAAAGCATCTGTTATTAGCAGAAGCACAGACCTGGAAGGCTGATACGATCTTTCTTGGTTCAACAGGTCTAGGTCGCTTAGAACGGTTCTTGTTAGGCAGCGTATCTGCAGCCGTGGCAGCACGTGCACACTGTTCAGTTGAAATTGTGCGTACCAATAGCTTACTCACTAAAGTGTAGGATCATTTTCATGTAAGCATCTGATATACTTGCTTGCCATAGAGAGGGAGTTAGTAAATTTTTCCCTGACAAGAGCAGAGCCAGGAGAATTAAATTATGAAAAGAGAGATGAAGATTCTTATAGGGTATGATGGATCAGAGAGTGGCAAGGCAATGTTACGAGACCTGCATCGCGCAGGTTTGCCATCTCAGTTGGAAGCTCATATTATTACTGTAGCCGATATTTGGATACCTCCTGCTCAGTGGGATGATGAATCTATCCACCCTGAGCTTGCCGAAGGGATCGCAAAGAAAGCGCGACAGCGAGTTATACACTATCTAGAAGAGGCACAAGCACTGGCAACAGAAGCAGGCAACCAGCTCCAGACAGATTTTCCTTCCTGGTTAGTAAAAGCGCAAGCCTGTGCAGGCTCGCCTGCTTGGGAAATAATTAAGATCGCTGATGAATGGAAGCCTGATCTCATTATAGTCGGTTCACACGGTCGCTCTGCACTAGGCCGACTCTGGTTTGGTAGTGTCTCTCAGAAGATTGTCGCTCAGGCCCATTGTCCAGTACGTGTGGCACGTGGTCGTAATGAATCAGCAGACCTACCAATAAAGATCATTATAGGTGTGGATGGCTCGCCTGATGCAGACCTTGCTGTACATACTGTGGCAAATCGTCAATGGCCTGCTCAAACAGAGGTGCGGCTTGTTACTTGTATTGGCGCGGCGCTCTCTCTTCCTGCTGACAATCAACTATCTGACAAGCTCGTGGAATCGGCCAATTACATCAAGACACATTTAGAGAAATGTGAGAAAGAATTGAGTGTGATTGGCCTTAATGTCTCTACTGTAATCAGAAAAGATGATCCCAAATATGCGCTACTAAATGAAGCAGAGACCCTTAATGCCGATACGATCTATATAGGCTCACGAGGACTCGGCGCATTCCAACGATTTCTCCTTGGTAGTGTCTCTACTGCTGTGGTCTCACGTGCTCACTGCTCCGTTGAAGTAGTACGCAAAGGCTCAGAGTAATCTAGATCTTTTTGTGACAGATAACAAACAGCCAGTAGACTGATACTACTTTGTTATCTGTCACTTTTGCTTTTCAGCTATCTCTTGCGAGTAAAGGTAATCTCCATTACCTTTACTTCCCCTACACCAGGGAAATTGTCATACATCTCAAAAATATGTTTATCGTCATCAATAAATCGTTCTACCATTCTAACCTTCTTGTTCTTCTCACCAGTAAGCGGTTCGTCCATCTCACCTAGATAAGTGACTACCTTGCTAGCAGGATCTGCTGTGCCTAAACTGTTAAAGATTGCCGTGCTAAAATTGTCAATCCAAGCACTTGTGTACTGTTTCTTGAAATTGTCATAGCCAACTATTCCCATCCCGCGGTAAGGCTGACCCATCATTTCTCCTGTCATTTCCTGCAACAGATAACGACCATCTAAGAGCAGCTTGTATTCTGTTATGCCTCTCGATTCATTGGGCGGTGATTGTGGATCAAACCATATCTTTGTTACATGATCCCATTTACCTACACGCTTAGCCAACTCCTTATGTGCCGCAGTAGGCTGTGAGAACTTTGCATACTCCTGCATCATCGCTTCCATTTCGGCTTTTTTGTCCTTCTCTCCCCCTTGTGCAAATACTTGATAGGATAGAGAGAAAACCAGCCCGCCTAACAGAGCAAAGCTTAGTAATTTTTGTGAAATCATAACGCCTCTCCTTCTCTTTTTGTCACACTCTTGCCATTTGAATAAACTGTTTATTAACGCGAAATATAGGCGAAACAGACTGCCATTGTCAATACAAAATGGCTGGTATTACGGAAAAGATCCACAAGATATTGAATCATTAGGCAGTTAATTAGGCAGGCAAATCTACAAACCCAACCGCTCTTTAAGAGCTGGCACACGATCGCGCGCAACAATCAGTTGCGTCTTACCTGTATCCTTGAGACGTACGGCCAGGCGACCGGCAAACCAGGGGCTTAGCTCATGCACATAGGCGAGATTGACAATAGTGGCACGATGTATTCGTAGAAAAGTCTTTGGCGCTAGCTTCTCTTCTAATTGAGCAATAGTGTAATCAATAACATAGTCTTTATCTGCGACCGCATAAGTAAGTTTATCCTTGGCAAAGAAATGTGTAATGGTAGCGACTTCAATAAGCTGTATACGCTCACCCAATCGGGAAGCAACAACGGTAAGGAATTGCTCTGGCTGTACACGAAAAGTGGTTGCCAGTTGTTCGAAGATAGATTGAAATTGGTTGGATAGGGAGGATCTGTTAGTGCTACTGTGTAGTCGTTCAAACTTGGCAAGTACACGTTCAAGCTGCTGCATCTCGACAGGCTTGAGTAGATAATCGATCGAGTTGACTTCAAAAGCCTGTAATGCATATTGATCATAGGCAGTGGTAAAGACGACCAGTGGTTGCAATGGTAACTGGGCAAGCAGTTCAAAACCATTCATTGCTGGCATCTCAATGTCTAGAAAGAGAAGCTCTACCTGAATACGAGTAAGAGATTCTAGCGCAACTTCTGGATCGCTGGTGCTGCCAACAATCTCTACACGACCAGTAGCAGTTAGTAAGCGTGTTAAACGCTTGAGCGCAAGCGGCTCATCATCTACCAGATATGCACGTAGTTTGGTTGCTACTGTGGTCATACTTTTGCTGTCAACGTCTGATAGCAGGGTAACTTAATAGTGACTAGCTGACCATCATTACGCTTTGCTACTGCCAGGCTAGCATCCTTATTAAATAGCGCTGCTAATCGCGCTTGTAAGTTATCTAAACCATGACCAGGAATTATCTTTTCTACTGAGAAACCAGGCCCATCATCCCAAACTGCTATCTGCAAATGGGAATCAACAAGCCGCGCCTGCACAGATATTCTACCGCCTTTACGACGTGGTGCGATGCTATGCTTGATGCTGTTTTCTACTAACGTCTGTGTTGACAGTGGTGGCACTTCTACTAACTGATATTGCCCAGGCACATCAATCGTGTAGTCTAATCGCTCGCCATAACGAGCCTTTTCGATCTCTAAATAATCGGTAACTATTTTTAACTCCTGACGTAGTGGCACAAGACGGCGCTGGTTGGCATCCAGTGAGTAACGTAGCAAAGCTGCTAGCCGCTCGACCAGTCGCTCGGCTTGGGCCGGATCTTCTTGTATCAATGCAGAGATCGAATTGAGTGTATTAAAGAGGAAATGCGGATGAATCTGGGTAGCCAGCATTGCTAGACGCGCCTCAGTGGCAAGCTTAAGAGCACGCTCCTGTTCCAACTCTCTAGTACGTAATTGCAATAGAGTCTCAGCCAATTGAAATCGCATCTGGTTATAAATGAACATCGTAATACCAAAAATAGCGCTAATCACCAGTGATACACGCAGGCAAACATAGAATCTATCCCAATATTGAGCAGTTGTATAAACACCCAGACCAAGTAGTAAGACACCAGCAAATAGACAGCCTACTAGTGTGATGACAAATAGAGCTGTCAGTACAAGCAGCCAGTTTCTGGGAAAGCCCCAGCGTGCAGAACGAGATACTAGATATGGAAAACTTAGTATGATCGGTGTGCCTATACAGTTTGAGTATACGACTGAATAGAAGACAATCTGTATCAATGACCAAGAAGTAGTTGGCGTACTAAATACACAGAAAAAGAGGATTGCAGCCAATGTAGCGACTTGGTTAGTTGCTAGAACAGTACCAAGCCGCCCTAAGATTTTATCTTTCTGTGTGAAAATATCTCGATCCATTTCTATTCCTATCTTAGATCCACAATGGCTACCTTTAAATTACTGTTGAAGTGTCAATGGCAATACGACGCTTATTTAAACGTGTATTCGCATTCGCCTTTGCCCAGCGCTTCTGTGTACGTCTAATGAAGAAGCCGCCAATAATGCCAGGAGCTATCAATGTTACCCAAAATGCCAGGGATAATCCCAGGATCTTTGTGTCAGTATGCCAGAAGCGTGGAACAAATTGGAATAGCACTGCCGTTAGTAGTGCGATGTAAGAACCTGCCTGTCCAGAGATATGCCAGCGCAGCCAATTTGCCGGACGATACTTTGCCATTAAATATCCTAATAAAGCTGCCGCATAACTGGGCGGAGCAAGATAAGTGAAGATATTGGCACGGCCACGTGTATAGCTTATTGCTAATGCCGTAACACAAATAACTAACATAAGCCAATGATAAATCTCGCCTAGACGTGTATGTGTATTGCTAAATTTCCTTGCCCGCAAAACGATAAAACCTATTAGAATGGCTGCCACACCGATCAACGTATGTATAACCAACATAAACATAACTATTATCCTCCAAATAATCTCTATACCAACTCAATATAGGTGTAATGAGCGGACCAGACGCGAAAAACCTGATGAAAAGTAGAATAATCTGATGAAGTGTAGAAATCGGTGGATGAATCGTAGCGACCCTAGCCAAATTTCCGGGTGCAAACTAACCAATTGAGCGATTTCTTTCCTTACCATGTCATGCGATGCTTAGCTCAGCCGGGACCTGGCCAGCCCCTAGCGAGATTGTCAGGAGGGATAAAAATGGAAACCCCATCTTCAGAACTGTCTAAGACACTACAGGCGCTCTCGAATGATTTAGCCGATACTGTCGCGCGGATCAGTCAAGCAGTGGTGGCTGTACATGGACGCCATCGTATACCTTCGAGTGGTGTTCACTGGCAACCAGGTGTAATCGTCACGGCTGAGCATACGGTAAAGCGTGAAGAGGATATTTTCGTGACATTGCCGGATAACCGCACTCTACCAGCACAACTGGCTGGACGCGATGCTAGCACCGATCTAGCAGTGCTGAAACTAACAGGTGTAGAGCTACCTGTTGCTGAGATAGGTGATAGTCAGGCGCTCAAGGTTGGCCATCTAATGCTTGCCGTTGGGCGTGCAGGAGAGAATGGCGCTACTGCTTCACTAGGTGTTATCAGCGCGCTGAGCGGCTCATGGCGCACTTGGAGTGGTGGCAAGATTGATCAATTTGTACGTCTTGATATGACTAGCTATCCTGGTTTTTCTGGTAGCGCACTAGTAAATGCACAGGGCCAGATTGTTGGTATCAATACATTCGGCCCACGTAGTATGGTACTAGCATTACCTGCCTCTACAGTGAAACGGATTGTCACTCAATTGCTAGAGAAAGGGCGTATTGCCCGTGGTTATCTAGGGCTGGGCTTACAGGCTGTACAGCTACCAGATAGCTTAGTAACAAAACTGAATCTATCAGGACGTGGCGGTGTCATTGTTGTCACAGTAAAGTCAAGCGGACCAGCAGAAAAAGCTGGTGTATTAATTGGCGATATACTAATCGATATTGACGGTAAGCTGGTCAATGACACCAATGATATACAATCGGCATTAGAACCTGGACAAGTTGGTAAAGCTTTAAAGACCAAGATCGTGCGTGGCGGCAATCTGCTCGAATTGGAGATTATCGTAGGTGAACTACCACGCCGAGATGATTAAGCAATGCTAGTGCATACAATAAATTTCTGAGAAGACTAGTAATGCGGGAGAAGAGCTATGAACACCGAAGTTGATTTTAGATTGGCAGGAGGCCAACAACCTCTCATATTGCTACCTACCTTCGTCAATAAGAAAGGGCCATATCAATTTATTTTGGATACAGGAGCAGGAACTTCACTGCTTGCTCCTCAGCTTGCTGAGAATTTAGGTGTTGCTATCACAGAGACCAAGGAGGGTACTGGCGCAGGCGGAAAATTAAAAGTATCGCTTGGTAATGTTGAATCACTGGCCATTGGTGATGCCGAACTTAACAATGTTCAGGTCGCTATTACTGATGACATTAATAGAATCGCTACAGCCATTGGCGCAAAGGTAGATGGAGATATTGGTTATAACTATCTAAAATTTTTTCAACTAACCATTGACTATCAGACCCATATTCTCCGTTTAACAGCAGATCCTGTTAAGCAGAGTAGTTCTGTACGCCGAGAAATTAAGTTTAAATTGGCAAAGATAGGTAAGCCATTGATAGTTGTAGCTGCTACTGTAAATGGCAAAGGACCTTACCAGTTTGCTGTTGATACAGGCGCTTCTACTACGGTGATATCGCTTGAATTAGCAGAAAGCCTTGCCCTCCAGAGCCAAGCCATGCCAGCAATGATTGGCGCAGGTGGCACAGTACAAACATCTGTTAGTGCAATCGAATCACTTACCATTGGCGATATAGAGGTCAATCATTTAACCGTGATGATCTCTGACTTTCTTAGTATGCTTAGCCAAGCAATAGCAACAAAGATAGATGGTATTGTTGGCTATAACTACTTAAAAGCATTCAGAGTAACTATCGACTATCCCAATGAGGTCATTCGTTTGGAGTAACCTTACTAGGGAATATCTGTCTGTAGTTTAAGATGCTCTTGCCCAGGAGGATTAGTGTATGTCTATACAGATAGAGTTTGCTGACGAATTGGCCTTGCTTGCCACACAATTGCGCAGTATCACTGTACAAGTAAGTGGCCGTCGTCATGGCTCGGGAGCTGGGATTATTTGGCGTACTGATGGGCTGATCATTACCAATTCGCATGTTGTACCAAGTACACGCGCAAGTGTTGAACTATCCGATGGTCGCAGCTTTGATGCAATGGTGGCAGCACGTAATTCACAACGTGATCTAGTCGCACTTAAGATTGATGCTGATAATCTAATGGCCGCTGAGATTGGTGATGTAAGCAAATTGCGTACAGGCGAACTGGTCTTTGCAATGGGAAACCCACATGGTGTAATAGGCGCCCTTGCGATTGGTGTTTTACATTCGCCTAGCGATAAGGGGCAGCCCTGGATAAAGGCTGATATACGACTTGCACCAGGTAATTCCGGTGGTCCACTTATTGATTCACATGGACGTGTGATCGGCATAAACAGTATGATCGCTTATAATCTTGCCGTCGCAATACCAAGCAATATTGTAGAGAATTTCTTACAGGCTGGAAACAAACGCCCTTATCTTGGCTTAACGGTCGAGCCAGTGAGAGTATCTATATATGGCCGCCGTTATAATGGCTTGCTTGTGCTCGCAATAGAATCAGGTAGTGCTGCAAAGCAAGCCAATATCTTAATTGGTGATGTATTGATCGGTGTACAGGGAAGACGATTCAATGCCTACAATACTCTCTTTAATGCACTCAATGGCTGTAATCCTGGCGATATTTTGAATATCGATCTGATTCGTGGCGGTCAGCGGCTGACCTTCGATGTAATTGTAGGCAGCTATAGCTATAGCCAGGAGGCAGCGTGATTCGTGTTCTTGTAGCAGCTACTTCGGTGATAATGCGGGCAGGCCTAGAGGCTCTTATCAACGCGAGCGTATCACTAGAAGTAATAGGAAGTTCAACTGAACAGACTACATTGGCACAACAGATCGAGAATCTTGCCCCAGATGTAGTCTTAATGGAATTGGAGGTACATAATGAAGAAGCATTACCGGACCTATCATGGCTCAACGTCCTGCGACAGGACATTGCCATTGTTGTTCTCGTGGATAACCCACCTAATGGATGGCTGGCAGAAGCATTACGCACAGGAGTACGAGCAATACTGCCAAGAACGGCACAAGCAAACGAGATCGTGTCGGCAGTGGAGGCATCAGCATATGGGCTGGTGGTTCTCGACTCACACACAGCGGCGGAACTGCTCGCCGGACTCCCATCCGCACAAACCCTCCCAGGAACGGGAAGTCATACTTTAACTGCGCGTGAGATCGAGATATTAGGTATGTTGGCAGAAGGGCTCGGCAATAAGACGATTGCTGCACGACTAGGGATATCTGAACATACAGTGAAATTCCATATTGCTTCGATCTTTGCCAAGCTCAATGCCACCAGTCGTACTGAAGCCGTTACCATAGGCATACGTCAGGGATTGATAATGCTTTAAGGAAGGTCTAGAAATAGCCATCTAGTGCTTCAACAGATCTTCTTTTAAAAACATTGCATACGTATTAACAGTACCAATATCCATCATCTGTTTTGACGCTAAATTGAACAATAAATAGTGTGATTTAAATGGAGGATCTAGCTTATCGATCAGTAAAACATTATCAGACCAAGGATCTAAATCTTCTACATAACCGAGACATACCTTTCTTCCAGGTAAAGGAATATTAATCTCTTCCTCTATCTCAAATTTTGATCCTGCTTGCTTAAAAATCTGGCAAGTTATTTCACAACCTTTTTCCTGACTGCTTAATTTTGACATAGCTTTACTAAAAAGGAAGATCTTATTCTTGTGAAG
>JBFLVQ010000274.1:0-11466 GCA_040758525.1 Acidobacteriota bacterium | reverse complement strand
AGTAGTAGGGTTGTTAATTCTTTTTATGATGTTATTGGCAATCAATCATTTTTTTTGGATTGAAGGCCTATCCTATAACATAGACAGCCTATCAGCAAAACTTACTGGCCAGGGAATTGGTAACATATTTTTCATTATACTGATGTTAGGTAGTCCATTGATTGAGAGTTTCTCTAACTCTCGCTATGGCATTGCCCTCACGCTGCTCTACTTAAAAGCTTGTCAAATAAATGGTGATCGATCAGAACTATCCTTTAACCAACATTTTCAGCAAACAAAGCTATCAAAACACTGGTGGGAAATATACAAACAACGCACAAAACTATTTTTAAGTATGTTTAGTAATGCCGCAGTAGTTGTTGGATTAGTGGTTTTGGTGACACTCTTCCTTGCCGCCGTATTTAACCAGCTAGGATTACCAACTGGGATAGTTCATATTAGTGGGCGATAGGAGCGATAGGAGCATGACGGCTTGACTGGATTAGATTTTTAGACTAAAAGAAGGTACATTTTCAACTCAAAAGAGGAATTAGATGGCGGTTATACGTACACCAGATGAACGCTTTGAAAAATTGCCTGACTTCCCATTTTCACCACATTATATAGAAATTAACAACCTCAGAGTGCATTACCTAGATGAGGGTTCTGGAGAGACTATTCTCTGCCTACATGGAGAACCTTCTTGGTCATATCTATATCGCAAGATGCTGCCTTTGCTATCTGCTCGACACCGAGTTATTGCTATGGATTTCATTGGATTTGGTCGTTCAGATAAATTTACTGAGCGAGATCAGTATACATTTCAAATGCACTATAACACCCTAGCCGGTTTTATAACTACACTGAAGCTTAGTCAGATAACATTGGTAGTACATGATTGGGGTGGACTGATTGGTCTCAATCTAGCGGGCAACCAACCCGATTACTTTACCCGACTAGTTATTATGAATACTGGTCTACCTACTGGTGATGAACCAATCGGAGAAGCCTTTCTCAAATGGCGAGCATTCTCTCAAAAGACTAATGACCTCCCAGTAGGACAGGTTATACGTATGTCCGCCGCGCACGCCGATAACATATCTGATAATGTTGTTGCTGCTTATGATGCACCATTCCCAGATCCAGCTTATAAAGCTGGCGCGCTTGCCTGGCCATTGCTTGTACCTATTGCTCCTGATGATCCGGTTGCTGGAGCAATGCGCCAAACTAGAAAAGCGCTAAGCAGATGGGATAAGCCTGCTTTAGTTATGTTTTCTGACCAGGATCCGATTACTCGTGGAGGTGATCGATTCTTTCGCTCGCTTATTCCTACGGCAAAAGCTCAACCAGAAATTGTCATTGAGGATGCTGGCCATTTTCTTCAAGAAGAAAAAGGTGAAGAGATTGCTCAACACATTCTGGAGTTTATTACTAGAGCTCCACGGCAATAGCAATGTGTAAGCATACCCTTCACCTAGCCTAACAGTTTGCCTTAAACGATCAGCCTTAAAAATCGAACTTAAGGGCAAATTGAATCTGTCTAGAGGTAGTAACCGTAGAAGTTATCCGCCCAGCATTAGGAGCTGTTGTGCCACTGGGACTAGTAATAACAACAAGCCCTGAAGGAATAGCAAAGTTTGGACGATTGAGCGCATTGAAAACCTCTGCACGAAATTGCAGAGAGCGCCCCTCTCTTAATTGAAAAGTTTTAACTAGCGCAGTATCAACTGTAACCAGAGAGGGACCGATCAATGTGTTACGCCCAAGGTTTCCTATATGATTTGCTGGCTGAAGCTCGAAAGCATTTACATCAAAATAACGATCCGGGCCACCTAGAATCGGATTATTAGAGTAGCCAGCCTTTAGATCCGGACGAGCATTAAAAGAGAAATCAGTATTATTGAGATTGCCTATACGATTGAAACCAAGCTGGACAGAGAATGGATGGCCAGACATAGCAGAAGTGATATTATTTATCTGCCAACCCTTGAGCAAGATTGCTTTCAACCCTTGAGCATTTCTTCCTAGCGGAAGATCATATGTCGAGTTGATAGAGAGATTGTGTTTGGCATGGAATGACGATAATCCTCTATCAAGCTTATGATCAGCCACATCTGTACTAAAGACAGGTCCATTGATGTAATCGCTGGTATTGGCGCCATCTGTGTCACTAACAGAGCGCGAGAAGGTGTAAGAGAGCTGTAGCCTCAATCCATTTGACAATGGTTTTAACAGCCCAATCTGAAGAGAATTGTAGAATGATTGGGCATCGTTGGTTCGGTAAATTAACGAAGAGAAGTTAGGGTTCATAGGGCCCAATTGAGGCTGATATACCTTACGTCCATTCACAATGGTGAAATTCGCCAAATTTGCTTCACTAGTTCTGAGGAGATGATTTCCACGCGATCCTACATAAGCAACAGAGAGAGTAAAATCTTTACCTAGCACCCGCTCTACACCAAAATTATATTGCATAAAGTAGGAGGTACTGGGCTTGTTCTCAAACAGTTGCAAAAAGGGTGGAATCAGTGAATTGGGGTTGAAATTAGAGAGTACATTGGGAAAGTTAGGACCGAAAAGAAATGCAAAATTAATGAATGGTGCGGAAGTGACAAGAAATTGATATTTATCGGTGAGAGTTTGATCGTAGAAGATACCAAAGCCACCACGCACATTTGTCTTACCATCGTTAAAGGGATCCCAGGAAAAACTTACTCTGGGGGCAAAATTATAGAGCGGCGCATCCGGCTCATATGGTTTTGAGCCAATCTTGAAGTTCTTATCCAGCAAGTTTGCTAATGTTACTGTCTTATTATCTATCTCTCTGGGAGCAGTCGCATACTCATAACGAAGCCCTAACGTGAGTGAGAGATTCTTTCTTAGTCGGACATTATCTTGCGCAAAGAGCGAGAAGATAGATTGACGGTAACTTCTTACAGTATCTACCTTATCCAGATCAGGTATAATAAAGGCAAATCCTGGCGTTCCTTGTAGGAAAGCATCCAGGCTGAAGAAGCCTACTGTACCACCATTCAAGCGAAAGTCATCTTGGTTATACTGTAATCTCTCTACCGTGAAACCAAAGCTTACATTATGAATCCCCTTGTTGTAGTAGAGATTATTGGTAAGCTGAAAGACATTGTATCTGTCTAGCAGCGGTAGACGATTATCACCACCGTAATCAGAGGCAAGACCAGCGATACCGAAGAATCCAAAATCTTGACCAGGAATAAAGTTGAGAGAAGAAGGAATATCGACTGTGCGTTTATTTTTGGCCAAGAGTGTAGACCGGTTGTAACTAACCCGCAGATCGTTCAATAGTGAAGGTGAGAAAGCATGCTGATATTCAAGGGTTAAGTATTGATTGCGCGACTTCTCTTCAACGAATGAGACAGGCGCTTTGTTAGTAGGCTGGCGACCCACCTTACCACTATCAAAAGTGTAACGGCCAAAAAGAGAATCTCCATTAGAGAAGTAATGGTCGATTCTACCCTGAACGAAATATTCATCGGTTGGTTGGCGACTGGAAAAGAGATACTCTGCCAAACCACCACCTAGAGAGCGTCCGTTCGGCAATGGAAAAAATATCTTCAGATAGTCAGAGATTATTGGGTTGATCTTTATCGTGCGACCAGGCAAAATTCCCTGTCTCGCCATCTCATCAGGCACAACTGCTACCCCTGTTACACCCAGCCGCTCGATCAGAGATTCAAACGAGGCAAAGAAGAAGGTCTTATCTTTCTTAATTGGCCCTCCTATCACACCACCAAATTGATTGCGCTTGAATGGTGGTATTGATCGATTGGCAGGATCAAAAAAGTTTTTAGCATCTAATGCCGAGTTACGTAGAAATTCGAATCCTGAGCCGTGAAATTCATTGGCGCCGGAACGAGTGACTATATTAACAACTCCCCCACCAGCTCGCCCAAATTCAGCCGAATAAGCATTGGTAAGAACTCTGAATTCAAGTACTGCTTCAACACCAAGCAACACTCCCGCGACAGAACCGGGAGTTTTATTGAAGATATTATTTATATCTGTCCCATCGAGAAGAAAGCTGTTTGATTCTGGTCTTGCGCCATTAATAGATATCTTTGGCAGTCTTCCCCCCGTATTATCATTACCAGCCGTATATACGGTTGTAACTCCGGGTTGTAGGATGGCCAGTTGCTGAAATGATCTACCATTTAATGGCAGATCTCTTATCTGCTTTAATCCTACCAGACCACCTAGTTCATTATTAAAAGTATCCTGCTGGCCAACTGCAGCTACTCCTTTTACACCCTCTTCTGATTGTAGATTGAAATCGATAACTGGATCATCGCCTATATCTAAATGGATACCATCTCTAGTCACGGTTGGATGATCAGTAACAAAGAGTTCCAGAACATAATCTCCTGGTGGTAGCAGGGTAGCACGATATGTCCCTGAACTACTTGTTTCCAACTCTCGCACAATACCTGTGCTAGTATTTTTTATTAGAATCTTTGCTTTCTGAACGGCGCCTTTTGAATCTGTCACCGTTCCATGCAGACTTGCTCCTACAGTCTGCGCTAGACCCACATAACTATATAAGCTTAGACAACCAAGCAAAAATATCTGCCATCCCTTTACCATTCTCATCCTTTTTCTCCTAATTGATTACAAATTTTTTACTACCATTTGTAGATCCCTGATAAGGCGTCCCAGTGTTACCATTTTGCTAACTAGGCAAAAATGGTGCCGTACCACAACTACTTCTTATGTTGTGCAATTGATTAGATTTCTTAAATTAGATAGGGGAATTCCTAAAGGAAAAAATCTCAATTTTAGACAAGTTGTCTAGAATTCAGAGTAGTTACTTAATCCGGCTAAATTGACTGAAGGTATTGCAGAGATAGGAAGATGATTGATGCAAGAATGTAGAGCGCTTGCTCCGCTTATTGTCCTGGCTCAATAATCTGCCATCAAACAAGATGAATATTTCCGCTGTAGCCAGCATTAACCGGCTACAGCACGGCTTAAACTATTCTCTTTATACCAGGCAACAACATCCTTTAATGTCTCTGGCAAAGGACGAAACTGAGTGCCTAATTCTCGTTTAGCCTTCTCAGATGTTACCTGTAATTTCGCATGCATCACATTTATTCCTTCACGTGTTATTAACACCTCTTTGCCAGTTAATTGGCCAAACAGTTCTACACACCAGGCATAAGCGATAACGGCATAATGTGGTAGATGTATTTTAGGCGCTGGTACTCCAGAAACCTCTTCCAACCGCTTTAAGATCTCTTCTAAACTATAATAAACACCACCAACAATATATTTCTGTCCAGCAACACCTTTATCAAGCGCTGCTATCATTGCATCTGCTACATCCCTTGCATCAACAACACAAGCACCACCATCAAGAATAGCTGGCAGTTTGCGAGCAAGAAAATCTAATGCTAGTTGGCCTGCTGCAGTCGGCGCCGCATCTCCCGGCCCCCACATCCAACCAGGAAGGATCTCCACTATCTCTAAACCATGCTTTGGTTGCCAAGCACGGATCGCTTGATCACCTTCTACCTTGCTCTTGAAGTATAGATTGGTCATTTGTCCTGGCAGTGGTGGTGTCTCTTCATCGCCGGGTTCGCCATCTGGTTTCATACCAATCGATCCAGCAGAACTTACATGAATAAAACGGCGCACACCGCGCTTGTCTGCTTCTGCCATCAGATTCAATGTACCTTTGATGTTGATATCATTGAGCGCTTGAGCATGATCTCCTGGTTGATAGTACTCACGGAAATATGCCGCGGTATGAAAGACGGCTTCACAACCATTGAGCATCTCGGCAAAACCAGCTATATTGCGCATATCTCCTACTACCAATGTTGTATTTGTATCACCCAACAACCATTTACCCTTCTTTTCTGATCGCACTAAGCTGATAACTTGATCTCCTCTTTTGCTCAGTTGTCGCACTAAGTTATTACCTAATAGACCGGTGCTCCCTGTAACCAAAACCTTCATACTTCCTCACATCTGAAAGACAATTTTATCTGCTAGTCTTTATTGTAATGCTACTTTCCTACCGTAGCATGTCAAACTCCCTGCTACCTTACTATCTCTAGTTGAAACTATTATAAGTAAGATTACCTTACAGGTAGTTGAGCTTTACCTACACTTCCATAATACTCCAATTCTATTTATTACTATTTAGTAGGGAGGGTATATGGAAAGAGTTATTGTTGGTATTCTTATTCTCGTTGGATTAATAAACCTCTATCCAATAATCGGTGTCCTCTCTGCTGAGATGGTGTATCGTTTATATAAGATTAACGCTCAAAGTAATGATATAGTTATCTTGCTTCGGCATAGGGCAACTCTCTTCGGTCTACTAGGCGCATTTATTATCTACTCTGCATTTAAACCAAAGCTGCATCTCTGGTCAGTAGCGATTGGATTAATCAGCATGCTCTCGTTCATTATTCTTGCTCTACTAGATAGACCATTCGGAGCGGGAATTCGTAAAGTTATTATTGCAGATATCATCGCATCCGCCGGTTTGTTCATAGTGTTAATGCTGCGTCTATGGCTGACAAAATCCTCGTAGTTGTATCTTACTCGATCTCGGAAAATTATTTTCCGTACAAGTTGAATCATAATGACCTCAGTTTAGAATCTCTTTCCCCCTATCGTCCACAGCTATCGTATAAACGCGGATTAATGCAAATAGACGCAGAAAGATCTACTCTGCTGCGATAGACACAAACAATAAACTTACCACAGACCAACAAAATCGAGCATCCGGCGATTGCATTATCATAGCCAGCTATAACGCTAGTAACAGAGAAAAAACTATGATAATGTCTAGCATCAATCAGATATCTACATAGGTCAGCATAGCTGGGTAGCGATCTTACCCATTGCATCAAACTATCTATTGTGCGAGGTAGATAATAATGAAGAGACTCTTGCTAACCGTTACCACTCTGTCGTTTTTCTTATGGCTCTGCTTTCCATCTACAACAACTAATGCTAATGGTATGCACAATCCTCTGCGACGTTACCCCATCTTGCAGTTTTTTGCTACCAACTGGCGTGATATCCAGAAGCGTTTACCAGAGATAGTACAGGCTGGCTATGGCGCTTTATGGTTACCACCACCAGAAAAAGCCGGGACAGGTCGTAATAGTGTAGGCTATGATCCTGCTGACAGGTTTGATCTTGGTGATCGCTTTCAGTATGGCAGTGTTGTTACTCAATATGGTAGCACACATGATCTTATCGAATTAATTAATGAAGCACACCGGCTTGGATTGGAAGTCTATTTCGATACAGTAGCGAATCACAATGCCAACCGCGTCGCAGTAAAACCAGATGGTTACCCAGATCTGATTCCTCAAGACTTCCATATAAAATCTGTCTCAGCACTCAACAATGATGAGATGACCGATTTTACTCGCTTCAGTTTTCAGATCTGGAATAATGATCTGTTAGGTTTAGAGGATCTGGCACAAGAAGACGGCAATATGGTATTGCCGGTTGGCTCACCATTACCACCTGGTGTTAGTCTCAATGCCGCAGGAAAGCCCAGCTTTATTCGTCACCCTTTCACATCACAATACTATTTGACTGGCGCACGAGGCGGCGAAGATGTGCGTGAATTCTTGAATCGGTGGGGTAAATGGTTAGGCAACACGATTGGCGCAGATGGCTTTCGGCTAGATGCAGTAAAACATATTCCTCCACCATTTTGGGGTGGCGCACGTTCATTCACTTCTCCAACTGATGGTCGTACTTATAAAGTTTCTGCACCACCTTTTCTCAACGAACTACAATCAGGAGTAGCACAACGTAGTGGACATAATGCCTACACCTTTGGTGAAGCATTGAGTGGTGATGGAATTGAATTGGGTGTCTATGCTCAGACAGGTATGCTACTACTCGATTTTCCATTACGTTTTAATTTTGCCAATGTGTACAACTCTAATGGCTTTGGCGATATTGGCGCAACCTTTAGTAATCCTCCTTCGGTTTTTGGTATAGGCTTTGAGTATGGTGGTATTGATCGTAATGTTGGTGTAACCTTTGTCCATAGTCATGATGATCCTGCGCCTACCTCAAACAATCTCGCAACTGCACATGTTTTAACGCGTGTAGGACGACCGATTGTCTATTTTGATGGTAATAATATTGCTGATGGCTCAAATGGATTTCCTAAGCCTGGTCGTAGTGATGCCTTAGGCGAAGGTAGTAAACTCACTACATCACTGGTTGAGGTACATAATAAATTTGCTCGTGGCGATATGATAAGTCGCTTTTCCAGCAATGACCTTTTCGTTTTTGAGCGTATAGTTGATGGCAATGGTGTAATGTTAGTGGGCCTTAATGACCGTGGCGACCGCGCCGAATTTGGTACACAGACCGCCAATGTACAGACTGCATTTGCTGCTGGCACAGTGTTGATTGATTATAGCGGCCAGATGCCACCACTGACAGTTGATAGTAATGGTCGAGTAACAATTTCGGTACCGACCAATAACGATCCAACCAATGATCCACCTAACCCACCACCTCCAGGAGTATTTTGTAATGGCGACACCTGTTTTGAAAATAATGGTAGAGGTTTTGTACTCTACGCACCTGCTACACCACAAGCCCCCGTCGGTGGTACTCCTATTGTTATTGAGGAGAATGGTGTCAGTCTGCCTTTGCAAAATTTCCCCACTGTAGATGGTCGCTTTAATGATCCTCAACCCAATACGACTTTTGCCGCACCAGTTGTTACTACTAATAAGATCACTCTCAAGGTTAGTACTGATGCTACGGCTGCCAGTGCAGCAATAAGATTGGATGATGGCGCCCCCATCAATAATCGTACACCATTGACCAATACACCCGAGAATCTTTCCGATGGATTTGTTATCGCAGATAAGCAGAGCCCAGGCAATTTCACCATTAATGATATCGATATATCAAATCTCGCCGAAGGACTACATGTTGTACGCGCGCTCGTCTTTACCAATACAGTAGCTAATAAGCCACCATTGTTTAGTACCTTTACTCAGGTCTTCTTTGTAAATAGACCCAGTAAAAATCGTATTACCATAGATGGAACGATTATCGATGATTTCCGCCCATTGCCTGTGGCAAAGCAGCTTGTCGCTGCTAGCGAAGGCGATAAAGGTGTTAATGAATTGAAGGCTATGTTCGTTGAGCATGACGAGAAGAACCTCTACATAGGTCTATCCAGTAGAATTAATGGTGCCGAAAGCGCGAACTCACTTAATGGGATAGTGTTATTTATTGACACTGACTTTGGTAGAAGAACCGGCTTAACCAACTTTGATCTACTCAATGATGATAGTGGTCCAGCAACACGACTGTTATCCAATTCACGAGTAGAAGCTCCCCTTGGTTTTGGCGCTGAAATCGCTATTGCCTCTTTCCGTGGTGGGGGTCTCAATATTGCTCCGGTAGCTCCATTTGTAAGCGATTTTGCTATTGCTCCACCGGTAGGTGCGCGAGCTGGAGTATATCGTATTGATACTGCAAAACCTGATGATCTAATGGAACTCCCTGGCTTTATTGGTTTCAACAGTGCCAATATTGCTCAACGTGCTACTGCGGCAGATGAGGAGGAATCTCCACGTGTGCCAGATAATGGATTTGAGGTAGCTATTCACCTTGATGATCTCTTTCCTAACTTTGATGGTGATGGGCTCGCTGGCAATGATAATAATGATGGCGGCTTTCCTATAACCGCGATATTAGGTCTGGTTGCTTATATTACTTCAACTGGCGAGACCGGCCAGGTAACAGGCGCAGCCAATCAGCTTGGTGGTCGTGCACCAGCAATAGGTTTTGTTAAAAACCAGTTTCTCCCAACACATCCACAATTTCGTAATCCACCAGGTCAGCAACCAATCCGGTTAACTCATGCTGCCATTGTAACCAAGTTCCGATAGTTCTCAGCATAATCAGAGTCCATTACAGCAGGGCGATTTTACCCTGCTGTTTTTTTCCATCGAGCTGGTTGTAAGTTTTAATAAGCACCGCAAAACTCTCTTAAGTTGATGAGAATAAAAGCAATAAAATGGAAGCCCATATGGCGTCGATGAATGTGCTCCCAACGAATAACTAAGCGACGAAACTTGTCTTCCCACGCAAAAGCTCTCTCAACATAAAAGCGTAGTTTATAAATTTGAAAAAGCAGCCGCTAATGTTGCAAAGCATCTGCTTGAGCAAGGCGTTAGGCACAGACTATTTTGCTATTGTATCAAATCCATAATTACTTTAACTTTCTGCCATGTTTCGCTGTTGTGCAATAAATTTCTCAATCTGTCTTCTATGTCTTAATATATGAACAATTGCATGTTCCAGTAACTGCTCAAGATCGTATGTAACCCCCCATCTGGTTTTAATCACTATACTGGATATTGCTTGCTCCGACATTAACCATCTACCTTCTAAAGTCTGCTCTGTATAAGTAAGTATCTCATTAAGCTTTATTAATGATTGTGAGCGAGATAAAAGCCCATCCTGGCTTGCAGTTGTAGATATTTTGAACTGCTCTCTAATGTAGTTGGCATAGGCATACCCAGCGATAACAACATGCCCAGCGATAGTCTGTATCGACCGACAGCTTTCATCGCTAGTCTCTTTATCGACAATTCGCTCAAATTCACTGTCAGTGACACTCTCAATAACTCGCTTTAGCTCTAATGTTGCGCGTTCGTATTCATCCATTAGAGCACCAATTGCTCCTTTTCGATATTCTTTCTGTATTTCCATTTAATTAATATTCTCTCCTTTAGATTAATATTTTTTCATGAGCCACTATTAAAAGGTGTGTAAAAAGATAGCGTACAATCAGCCACAAAGGAAGTGATATTTGAGAACTTGTAGAGATATCTTATCAAGAATTTTAATGTTAAATTGTGTTTCGATTACCAAATTCAACGTCGTACGCCAAAGATGATGATTAATACTGCCCCTACAATCATCACTATCGATCCACATAGTTTCCTGAAGATATTTGCTTCTTGAAAATACTTGTGACCCAAGAACACACTTATAATGGTCGAGGTTTGGAATAAAGCTAAAGAATAGCCAACTTGCAACTTTCCCAATAACACAATCTCGCGAAGGCAACGAATAATCTAACACCACTCTTAGCCGCCAGGAATATACATCCATAGGCAAGCTCATATGGCGAAGGCACAAATATATAGATATAGAAGAGTATATTGATACTGGAATGCAGACAGTGCTCAGGCTAGCTACCATTTTTTAGCAAATTTACTCAACAACCGATAGCTTAATGATTCGTGATAGAGCCTGGCTTAAGTTTGAAACCAGGTCGCAAAGACATGCTGTGTATCTAGGTATTCTCTCACTGCACTGATCTTCCGATCACGAATCGTCATCAATATATGGTATTCGTTGTTATAAATACGGCCGTGTTGCAACTCGCCATAAGACTCAACCTCGACGGCCACCATGTCAATCTCGGCAATT
>JBFLVQ010000273.1:0-11469 GCA_040758525.1 Acidobacteriota bacterium | reverse complement strand
AATACAAGGACAGTTTTTTGAAATATAGCATATCAATTTCTCTGATCAGAAGAGTATTTTGTCACTTCTTGATAGTCTTCCCGATAGGAAAAAATTGCCTGTAGGTCATTTTGATACACTATTGTCAGTCTCTCTTTAGTCTCTGTAGCAGAATTATACGGCACTCATCAAAAAGCTCTAACGCGTGTCAATTTGACTCGTTTTAGGGGTTTTCCAGAACTATCACAAGATTCTGAAAAAAATGTGTAAACTATTGAAAATATATTAATTGGTTGTCTTATGAGAGGCGTGGCACTCAAATTGCCAAAGACATTTCGTTTCGCAGAGTATCTGGCTAATTCTAAAAAAAATCATAGAACTGAAGGAGTCGAACCCGTGAGGCATCAGAATTACCCTCAAGGTGTATATGTCGGACTAGATGTTGGTTCCACAACAGTAAAAGCAGTAGTCATGGATCCGTTGACGGACGAGATTTTATGGAGTGACTATCAACGGCATGAGACCAAACAACCGGAGAAGGTTCTTGAGTTCCTTCAGATGATCAAGAAGGAGTTTCCTCTAGAGGACCAGCAGTTTAGGATCTTTATCACTGGGTCTGGAGGCGGTTCGCTAACCCCCTATCTAGGCGCAAAGTTTGTACAGGAAGTGAATGCGGTAAGCTTGGCGGTGGAGAAGAACCATCCAGAGGCTGGTTCAGTGATTGAGCTAGGTGGGCAGGACGCCAAGATTATCATTTGGGTGGAAGATCCCAAAACTGGCGCACGCCGCAAGCTCCCTTCGATGAATGACAAATGTGCTGGTGGTACAGGCGCAGTAATCGATAAGATTAATGCCAAGCTACGTCTCTCTTCGCAAGATCTACAGGCGCTTAAATATTTTGATGTAAAGTTACATCCAGTAGCTGGCAAATGTGGAGTCTTTGCCGAGACCGATATCAATGGTCTACAGAAGCAAGGTGTCCCCCCACAAGAATTAATGGCCTCACTTTTTGAGGCAATTGTACAGCAGAATCTTTCTGTTCTTACACGTGGCAATACGCTACGTCCAAAGGTTTTGCTATTGGGTGGGCCAAACACCTTCATTCCTGCAATGCAGGATGCTTGGCGCCATAATATCCCGAAGATCTGGGAAGAGCGTAAGTTCCCATTGCCAGAAGGGGTTGAGCCTAAAGATCTGATCGTTGTACCGAACAATGCACAGTATTATGCAGCCATGGGTGCAGTGCTTTATGGTAAGAGCGAAGATGCACATATAGGCGTCTACAAGGGCGACCGAGAGTTAGTAGATTTTATTGAATATGGTCGCCAGAAGATGCGTGAGGCCTCTGGTGATAAAGGGCTAGTCGAGAATGATGAAGAACTGCAGGCCTTTTTGCAGAAATTTAAGAAGAAACCATTTGAACCGGCAAAATTCCAGTGTGGTGAAGTAGTCGAAGGTTATCTTGGTATTGATGGCGGCTCAACCTCAACCAAAGGTGTGATAATGAGCCGTGATGGCCGTCTACTGGCAAAAGCTTACCAACTCTCCAAAGGCAATCCGTTAGAAGATACCAAAGAGATCCTACGCAAATTGCGTGAGGCAGTTGAGCTACAGGGTGCGATCCTCAAAGTATCTGGAGTTGGTACCACTGGTTATGCCAAGGATATTTTGAAGGACACAGTGGGTGCGGATATTGCATTAGTCGAGACGGTAGCCCATACACAGTCGGCCTTGCACTATTATAAGGATGTACATGTTATTGTAGATGTGGGTGGTCAGGACATTAAAGTGATTGTCCTTAACCATGGCAAAGTGAAAGATTTTAAGTTGAATACACAATGTTCAGCCGGCAATGGTTACTTCCTACAGAGCACCGCTGGCAAATTTGGCCATCCTGTTGAAGAGTTCGCCGATATCGCTTTTGGGGCGGAACGGTTACCGCTCTTTAGCTATGGCTGTGCTGTGTTTATGGAGTCAGACATTGTTAACTTCCAGCAACTGGGTTGGTCACCCAAAGAGATTATGGCTGGCTTAGCAAAAGTGCTGCCCAAAAATATCTGGCTCTATGTTGTCTCTGAGCCGAACCTGGCCAAATTTGGTCGTCGCTTTGTGCTACAAGGTGGCACTCAACATAATATGGCGGCTGTTAAGGCTCAATACGACTTTATCAAGGAGAAGGTACCTGACGCCGAGGTCTTTGTACATGAATACTGTGGCGAATCTGGCGCTATTGGTGCCGCACTCGATTCGATCCGTGCGGTAGGCAATAATGAGAGCACTTTCATCGGTTTTGAAGCAGCAGAAAATCTTAGCTTTACCACTACTCGTGACGAATCTACTCGTTGTTACTTTTGCAAGAACAAATGTCTACGTACCTTTATTGATACTCAGACCCCTAAGGGCGAAAATCGCCGCTTCATTATTGCCACCTGCGAGAAGGGTACAGTAGAAGACGTCGATGAGATGAAGAAGATTAAAGCCTCATTAGATGCAGTCAAAGGAGCTAATCCAAATTTTGTTGAGATAGCTGCCAAATACGCCTTCAAGAGTTACGCTCCACAGTCAGTTGCTGATTATGTTACTGCTTATGTATCAGAGACCAATCAGCCTCAAGGTCTACTAGGGAGACTCTTTGGCAAGAAGAAGGAACAGGTCGAATTACCTTGGTGGGCAGATCGTGAGAAGGTGAAAGAGAAGCGCGATAAGATCCGTATAGGCTTACCACGTGTACTTAATATGTATTCAACCGGTCCATTCTGGAGTGCCTATTTAGAGGCGATTGGAATACCGGCCAAGAATCTTGTCTGGTCTGACTATACTGAAGAGAAGATGTATAAAGAGGGTTCAAGGCGAGGCTCAATCGATGCCTGCTTCCCCTCTAAGATTGGTATTGCTCACGTTCACAATTTGATTTATGGCAAGGGCAAAAACGTCAATGCGATCTTCTTCCCAACCATTGTTTCACTGCGTACCGATCTACAAAATACCCAAGATTCCGCCGCATGTCCAACTGTGCAGGCGACCCCCAATGTAGCAAAGGCAGCCTTCACAAAAGAGGGAGATATCTTTGCCGAATGCAAGATTGAATACTATGATCCGCCTTTCTATATGGGTGAGACAGATCTCTTCGAGAAAGAACTCTTCGACTTCTTCAGTGAGTGGTTAGGCGTTACCCGTGAAGAGAATAGGCTGGCGATTGAAGCAGGGAATAAAGCGATAGACAAATTCCTCAATGGTTATCAACGTGCTGAGGCGCGTAAGGTGCTAGATCAACTTACCCGTGAAGGGCGTGTAGGAGTAGTCTGCTTGGCCCGTCCTTATCATAATGATCCTGGCCTCAATCATGAGATTCTTGAAGAGATCCAGAAGCGTGGCTATCCAATCTTCTCGCTCTGGTCATTGCCGCTTGATGAAGACATTCTTGAGGAACTCTTTGGCGAAGAGATTGCACGTGGCGAGCTCAAGAGCGCGATGGATATTACTGATGTATGGAAGAACTGCTACAGCGAGAACTCTTCTATGAAGGTTTGGGGTGCCAAGTATGTAGCGCGCCATCCCAATCTAGTTGCTGTTGATCTATCAAGTTTCAAGTGTGGCCATGACGCCCCAATCTATTCCGTAGTTGAGTCGATTGTAGAGTCAAGCGGTACACCATTCTTTACCTTCCACGATATTGATGAGAACAAGCCTAGTGGCTCAATTAAGATTCGTGTTGAGACGATCGACTACTTCTTGAAGCGTTATGAAGAGGCAATGCGCCGAGAAGATGATCTACAGATGCAATTTGAGCGAGAGTTGGAAGAATTCAAGGCGCGACTACGCTTCCAACATGGCCAGAGTCTGGTCAATTCATTGGAAGCGGTTGCTGGGGATTAATCAGCCGTGAGGCAACATCAAGCTTTGCCGGCTTGATAGAGAGTTTGAGAACGTCTATTAACTGCGAGGAAACAGTAATGAACGAGCATATTGAAAAAGAGATGGAAAGGAATTTGGACGAGGAGATTAAGGCGTACGAAGAACAATTAAGAGAAAAATATGGCCTAGCGAAGAAGGAGGTAAAACACTTCAAGCGGCCGCAGGAACTGCCGTTTACGAAATCGCAGCGGCCACATACGACGATCTGGATCTCCGGACTGACCATGGCACATGAACATATGATTCGTGGCGCATGGGCGGGTCAAGGGTACAAGGTCGAGAGTCTGGACGTTCCCGACAACGAGGCGCTCAATTTCGGCAAGGAGTACGGTAATCGCGGCCAGTGCAACCCCACATACTATACAGTTGGTAATCTGGTCAAACAGTTGGTAAAGATGCGCCAATCTGGTTATACCACGGAAGAGTTAGAGAACAACTTTGTCTTCTTCACGGCTGGCGCATGTGGCCCATGCCGTTTTGGTATGTATGAGGCTGAGTATCGCAAAGCGCTTAGAGATGCTGGCTTTCCAAACTTCCGAGTGCTGCTTTTCCAGCAGGGAGAGGGTTTAAGCCAGGGTAGTGCGGAAGAGGCGGGCTTAGCAATGACACCAGGCTTCTTTATCGGTATGCTCAAAGCGATGATGGTTGGGGATATGATTAATGAGTTAGGTTATAAGATCCGTCCCTACGAAGTCGTCAAAGGTCAAACCGATCAGGTGATCGAAAAGTCAAAAGCCTATCTGTATGATACGTTCGCTAAGAAGACTTCTGTTATCAAAGGCTTGCGCCAGGTGAAAAAGTGGTTTGAGGAGATTGAGGTCGATTACACACGTGTGAAGCCAAAAGTGAAGATCACGGGTGAGTTCTTTGCAATGACTACTGAGGGCGATGGCAACTATCATATGGCGCGTTGGCTTGAGGAAGAAGGCGCAGAAGTATATGTTGAGCCGATCGGTACCTGGATTGAGTATCTGATCTGGACACGTGAGCAGAAAGCCAAAGATCGCAATGGCCTAGGCGGGCGTATACTGCCAATTCTAGGAATGGATGAGCAGGCCGCTAAGATGGTTGGTGTACTTAAGCTGGCGCAAAAACTCTTCCGTACTTTCTATGATGTCTATCGAGCCGCGCTTGGCTTTAAGATCGCTACCTTGCCAGATCAAGATGTAATGGCACGCTATGGCCATATGTACTATGACACCCGCTTAGGTGGTGGTGAAGGTCATATGGAAGTAGGCAAGAACATTATGGCTGTCAAGCATAAGAAGGCGCATATGGTGATCTCGCTTAAGCCATTTGGTTGTATGCCTTCGACACAGTCTGATGGAGTACAGTCAAAAGTGGTCTCCGATTATCCAGATGCGATCTTTATTCCTATAGAAACCTCTGGCGATGGTGAAGTTAATGTTAAGAGCCGTGTTCAGATGAAGCTCTATGAAGCCAAGATGAAAGCTCGCGCAGAGTATCAGCGCGTACTCGATGAGCAGGGCCTTACAGTTGAAGAGGTACGAGAGTTCGCGGCACAACGACGCGAGCTACGCAACTCTATGCGTGTGTTGCCGCATGAAGTAATTTCTACTGCTGGCAACTTCCTTTTTGATGTGCTTAAGAGCATGCCACGTCGTAAGCGCGCACCTAAACTCTCTATGCCTATCGGTAAGAGTGATGGACAAAGCCGTAACGAGCATGCTTCTATAGGCGACTGATATTGAGAGAAAGGATAAACGTGTGAACACGACTCTTTTCGTGTTCACACGTTGGTCACTAATGATCAAATCAGATCGCTGGATTAAGAAGATGTGTCAGACGCATCAATTGATCACTCCATTTCAAGAGCGGTTGGTGCGTGAGGTTGAGAATCGACGTGTAATTAGCTCTGGCCTTTCCAGCTACGGTTATGATTGCCGGCTGGCCCGTGATGAGTTCAAAGTCTTCTCGCCCGTTCAAGGTACAGAGATCAATCCTAAACGCTTTGATCCAAATAGCCTGTTAGACATACCATTGCGATCGGATGAGGATGGAGCGCTTTATTGGCTACTACCGCCGCATTCTTATGCATTAGGCGTCACGATCGAGCGTTTCAACATACCACGCAATGTAACCGCAATAGCACTGGGAAAATCGACCTATGCGCGTTGTGGTATTGTTGTAAATACTACGCCATTAGAGGCTAACTGGCGTGGCCGGTTGGTGGTTGAACTCTATAATGCTGCCAATCTGCCAGTACGCCTCTTTGCTGAAGAGGGATTTGTTCAGATCATCTTCTTCGAGTCTGATGAAGAATGTGATACCTCGTACAGCGATCGTAAAGGAAAGTATCAGGACCAGAATGGCTTAACATTGGCGAAGTTGTAGAGGTAAAAACAGGCCGGAAAAAAAGCTGCCATTCTTCCTAAGAAGCATTGACATTTTTATTGTGAATAAAGTATAAAATGGCCTTTGCTTTACAATGGATTTTCTTATAACAAGTTTAGCCGGGAAACGTATTTAAAAGTTGCTTATTTGCTATCTTCTAGATGCTCTTAGCACAAGCTCAAGCTCAAACTCTTGCACCAGCACCAGTGGTAGAAATAGTGTTCTAGTACCAGTAGAGGTTCAAGCTCTAGTTCATGTTCACGTTCCCGGCTAATTTCATTCTAACAAACCCCCCATCAGTATTTCAACCTATTCAAAAGTTCAATATAGACTGCTTGCCAGTAGATTAGCAGGCAGAGGGTTATTCATCTGGCAGATCGTTATCCTTGCCTCTACCAGGCCGTTGAATGTTGAACTTCTCTAATCGGTACTGGAGTGTGCGAAAGGTTAAGCCAAGTAGCTTAGCAGCACGAGTGATGTTCCAATCTGACTGCTCCATTGCTTGAATAATTAATGAGCGTTCTAGATCTTCAAACGAGATCCCTTCTGGGGGAAGCTTAAAATTGAAGTTTGAGACCTGCTCGCTACCCTGACGAATCTCTACAGGTAGATCTTCTACATCTATATAGTCTCCCTCACAAAGTAGCACAGCTCTCTTAATTGCTGACTCAAGTTGACGCACATTACCTGGCCAAGGGTATTCAAGACAGAGTTTTCTCGCCGCAGGAGTGAGTCCTTTGACGGGTCTGGTACTAGAGCGCCCATGTTTAGCAAGGAAATAGTCGATCAATACAGGAATATCATCTCGACGGTTACGTAGGGGCGGGATATTGATTGGGATAACATTTAAGCGATAGTAGAGGTCAGAGCGGAATGTCTTCTCCTTTACCATTGCTTCTAAATCACGATTGGTAGCGGCCAGCACACGTACATCAACTTTGATTGGTTTGGTACCACCTACACGCATTATCTCGCGTTCCTGTAGGGCACGTAGGATCTTAGCCTGCATACTAATATTGAGATCACCAATCTCGTCAAGAAATAGTGTGCCTCGATCAGCAACTTCAAAGAGGCCTTTCTTCTCTGCATGCGCGCCTGTGAAAGAGCCTTTTTCATGACCGAAGAGTTCTGATTCCAGTAGATTCTCGTTGATTGCAGCACAGTTGACAGCAGAGAAGAGTTGGCTGGCACGTGCGCTGTTGTTATGAATAGCGCGAGCGATTAATTCTTTGCCGACACCGGATTCACCACGTATAAGTACTGTCTCTTGGGAGCGTGCTACTTTCAGAATCATTTTCTTAACACGCTCCATCTCCTCAGATTGGCCAATAATCTCACTATCAAGCAGATTCAGCCGCTCAAGCGCATTACGTATGATCTCGATTAGTTTATCTTTTTCTAAAGGCTTTTCTAAATAATCGAAGGCGCCTAGCTTAATCGCTTCCTTAACCGAATCGATCGAGCCGTGCGCAGTCATAAGAATAACAATGATGGAAGAGTCAAAATGCACAAGTTGGTTAAGTAGTTGTAGGCCATCCATACCGCCCATTTTGAGATCGGTGAGCACTAGATCAAAACGCTCTTGCTTAACCATTCTAAGTGCCTGCTCAGCGCTTGAAGCCGTACTCACAGGATAATTCTCTTCGCTTAAGATGAGTTCGAGAATCTCCCTTTGACGCTTTTCATCATCAACAATAAGAATTCTTTTACCTGCCATGGCAATACCCCAAATAAATCTATAAGCTAAGGCCACTTCAATATTGACACCAGCTAAATAAAAGCATAACATATTGATGCTGTGCAGCTTAAGTGAAATCCGCAGTATTCCTGGCAATGCCACCGAAAAACATTAAAGCGTCAGGCAAGATGCAGCCGGCAAAAGTGATTCCGGAAAAACTCTTCTTCAAGATTGGTGAGGTATGTGAGCTAGTAGAAGTGCAGCCTCATGTACTGCGCTATTGGGAATCAGAATTCCCTATGCTCACACCGCAAAAGAACCGTGCTGGTCAGCGTACCTATCGTCGTAAAGATGTTGAGATCATCATGCGTATCAAACAACTTCTTTATGACGAAGGCTTCACAATTGCGGGTGCGAAGAAGAAACTGGCTAGTGAATTACGAGGCGGTACTAAGCTAAAAGTAGTTACTGCAGAGATGGTACAGGAGACTGCTGCGCCAATCAAAGAAGCGCCCTTGGAGAGCGAGATAGTACTTACACCTCAGCAGTTACGTATGTTGCGAAGGGTGAAACGGGAGCTGCAGGGTTTATTGACAATGCTTTCTAAGGATGCGATAATCGACGAGAAATAGGCAGCGAAAATATCACGGATCATTATCGGGACGTGGCGCAGCCTGGTAGCGCGCACGCTTGGGGTGCGTGAGGTCGCTGGTTCAAATCCAGTCGTCCCGACCATCACTTCGAGAGTATAGGAGAGGTGGAAGGTGAGCAAAGTTCACTTTCGCGCCTCTTTTAATTTGTCTTGCTTTTATGCCAAAAATACTGGTTACTAACGATGATGGTATTGAATCGGAAGGAATCAAGGCACTTGCCCTGAGCCTTTCACGTTTAGGCGAAGTCATCGTTGTTGCACCGTCTACAGATATGACGGCAGCTTCTCACTCATTAACACTCAACCGTCCTATACATATTGAGGCACGTGCCAACAATCACTATGTTGTCTATGGCACACCCACTGATTGTGTAGTACTGGGTGTTAATCTGATTATGAAAGATTCACCACCTGATCTGGTTGTTTCTGGTATTAACAAGGGTGGTAATCTAGGTGATGATGTGCATTATTCGGGCACAGTGGCAGGAGCTGTAGAAGCAACAATCTATGATATTCCGGCGGTTGCAATGTCACTAGTTACACGCGAACAGTTTGATTTCACTTATGCTGCCGAGTTCGCTTATCTGATTGCCAGCAAGGCACTGGTAAAAGGTCTACCGAGCGGTACACTGTTAAATGTGAATGTGCCGCCTGGACCAGTAAAAGGTGCTGTCATTACTAAACAGGGTACTAAGATTGCTAAGACAAAACTGATAGAGACTATCGATCCGCGCAACCGTCGCTTCTACTGGATTGGCCAGGATTTCATTAAACGTGATCAAGTGATAGGCACTGACTATCATGCTATTAGTCAAGGTTTCGTATCGGTCACACTGCTCAAGAATGATATGACCGATCATACACATCTTACCAAACTGGTAGATTGGGATAGCAACTGGATGAGCGGAGATGTTGAGGAATTATCGGAACTGGTAAATGAGGATGCTGCTCGCACCGAGCCATAAACAATCTGATCCTTACTATTTCTCCTGCCAACGAATGATCGCTTCGTTGCAAACTAGAGGCATCCTAGATGAACGTGTATTACGTGCAATGGCTACTGTGCCACGTCATCAGTTTGTTGAAGAGGCGCTTAAAAGCAAAGCCTACGGTGATCATCCACTACCAATACCTGGCGGTCAAACCATCTCTCAACCCTACATGGTTGCACGTATGACAGAACTATTAGGGGTAACCAAAGAGGATCGTGTGCTTGAGATCGGCACTGGCTCCGGCTATCAGACGGCAGTATTAGCACAGGTAGCAGGACTCGTCTTTTCCATTGAGCGTATAGATGAACTGGCCAGACTGGCCAAGTCACGTATACGTCAGTTTGGTATTGATAATGTAATCATACGTTGTGCTGATGGTAGTCGTGGTTGGACAGAGAATGCACCTTATCAAGGTATACTTGCCGCTGCTGCTGCGCCTGAAATTCCCGCTGCGCTGGTTTCACAGTTGAAGCTGGGTGGATGTCTAGTAATGCCGATCGGGACAGAGCGTAGTCAGCGCCTTGTGCGTATACGCAAAACAGAGACTGGCACCACTGTGGAAGAGCATGGTGGGGTTATCTTCGTCAAAATGATTGGCCGTTATGGCTGGGAACGCTAATAATCAATAATAAATCTATTACACATTGATCAGGGTTGTGAGCCAGGTATCGCTACTGGTGCGCCGCTACGCAATGCCTGAATACGCTGTTGTAAGGCATTATTTGATGGATTAAGCAGTAGTGCTTTCTCATAAGCCGCCAAAGCATCTGCCACTCTATTCTGCAAAGCATAACTATCACCCATAAACTCGTAAGCACGATCAAGTTCAGGATCAAGTTTAAGGGCTAACTGAAACTGCTCCATGGCTGCATCAAACTGTTTACCAAGAGTCAGGTATTTACCACGATTAGCCGCCATTACCGCATAAGTAGGAATCACTTTGGCACGCACCACCTCATCCAAATAGACTGTACCATCTAACAGGCCGCGTAATTGTAAGGGCAGTGTCGGCTCAGGTCGGTATACTTTATCTTCATAAAGACCAATGGTAAGACCTTGTGGTACCCAGTTAAATTTAGTGCCAACGCCCGGTTCCATAGGTAACATCAGATGGGCTGAGCGTTCTGGCAGATGGTATTCAATAAATGCATTGAGGAGGGCAAGGAAACGTGCATTAATACGCGCTACATCATAAGACTTGTCCTGTTCAAAGAGCTTAAGATCTTCTAAAAATGCTGCTGCTTCTGGCGCGCATGCTTTCATCATCTCTGGATACTCACGTGGTAAGTAACCTTCAACATACCAGGAGCGACGTACCAGATTTACATCTACTACCGTGATATCACGACGGTAATTTTCTACATGGCGCAAGTATAGGTAGGGAGAGTAGAGTTGCCAATCGAGTGTCATCAGTAGTCCACCCGGTGCCACACTATTAAGGGTATTCTCAACAAAATCACGGGCAATGGTATAATTGCGTTTGTTGTTTTCAAAATAGTGTGCAGCAAAGTTTATTGGTGGTAATGCTGCTAGCAGTATGATGATTGCCATAGCGAACTTTGCGCCACGCATTGACAGTAGATCAAAGAGATGTTTAGCGCCGACACCAAGCGCTATCGCAAGAGCAAGATGAGTAGTCAGGTAATAAGCATCTTTATCCTCGGCAATCTCATAATTGAGCGCATAAGCAACATCAAAAATAATAATCAGCAACAGTAACCAGAAAAGATTACGCTGACGCTGCCAGAGTGCCCATAACCCTGAGAGCACACCGACCAATCCCAATGGGGTAAATTGGTGAAAGATCAATTTAAGGAAATAGCCGATCTCTCTTGTCAACTGCTTTGCATTTGCAGAGAAGAGATTAACCTGATACTGCTTACCAGATATATGCCAGT
>JBFLVQ010000272.1:0-11473 GCA_040758525.1 Acidobacteriota bacterium | reverse complement strand
AGAAACTTTTGCTTTAAAACTCTCATCTCTGGTTTGCTGACAACCTGCTAGAACCATTATTACAGTTACTATTGCAAAATAGATAAGCGTGTAGCGAGTCGGTAAGTATGTTGTCATAATGCTGTCTCCAGACTGGTTCTTTGAGAAGTGGCAACCCATTCACGAACGACTTGACTCCATGACTTAGGTGGTAAATCTGATATATGGCGATAAGAAGCTTCTAATCGCTCTGCTATCAGGCGTGTCTGTTCAAGACGCAACCAGCCCGTTTCTGTATCTATTGTTAGGCTTTCGACAGCTTGATCTTTCAAATACTCTGCTTCAGCAAATGCTGCTTCTAATGCTCCCTGTTCTGGCATAGTTGCTCTACCATCAGTAACAAGCACAATAAATGGATGTATGTTGGCATCCTTACGCCGTTGTCTCTCAATAAGGCAACGTGCCTGTTTAAGCCCTGCTGCTAGGGGAGTCCGTCCACCCGTTGGTAAACTATCCAATCGTCGATAGGCGAATATAGCACTACGTGTAGGTGGTAATAGTTCCTCTGCGGTATCGCCATGAAAAGCAATTAACGCTACATAATCGCGCTTCTGATAAGCCTCTTCGAGCAAAGCACAGACGGCACCTTTGGCTGCACGCATACGTGCTTGTGCCGCCATTGAACCAGAAGCATCAACAACAAAGATGAGCAGATTACGAGTACGGGTACGGCGTTGTTTGATTCGCAGATGTCTAGTAAGCACTTCTAGCCGATCTGAATCCGCTACACGGCGGTGCGAAATATCGAGTGCGGCGGCGCGTAGCGTAGCACTGAGAGCCAGGTCTAACGGCTCACCTGTGCGTGGCAATATTGCGCGAATAAATGCTCCTCGTCGATCAAGACTACTGGCAGGAGCACGCTTACCATGCATGCTACCGGAAATTGTTCTAGTAAATCGCCGATTGCGCGTTAAAGCTACGTTCAATCCTTGTCCTATTGAGAAATGCTTGGTCTCTTCCTGCGACTGATCTGATTGAGCTAAATTCTCACGATTTTCTGATGCTGAAGAGCGAGAGTTATTCTGTGTAGTACCAGGCGGAGTCTGATTTTGTGGGGATCTGTTTGGTGGCTTTGTCATAGGTGGGGAAGACGAACCAGACTGTGTTGGCGCACGTCTATGAGCAAGTGCAAGCAGACTTGCTTCTTCCACATCTGATGAGATTACTTCATTACGACCTGCAAATGCAGCAATGGCACAGGCAGTTTTGTAGATCACAATATCGGCGCGTAACCCATCCACTTTTGCGTCTGCACACAACTGGGCGATCTCGTCAAGCCGATCTTCAGAAACTTGTACATTGCCGAGCATTGTACGAGCCAATTCGATACGGCTCTGCAGAGAATGCTCAGACTCTTTCCATTGCGCAGTAAATGTTTCTGCATTGGAATCGAAAGCTATTCTTCGCCGTATTACTTCTTTGCGCTCATTCGGCTCTAGGTATCCATCTACTTTTACACAAAGACCGAAGCGATCAAGTAATTGAGGTCGAAGCTCTCCTTCTTCAGGATTCATTGTTCCAACCAAAATCACTCTTGCTTCATGCTCAAATGATACGCCTTCGCGCTCGATACGATTAATTCCCATTGCCACTGCATCTAATAACACATCAACTAAGTGATCTGGCAACAGATTTACCTCATCAACATAGAGCACACCCCTATTTGCTCTTGCTAGTAGTCCTGGTTCAAAGTGGCGTTCTCCTGTCTTGAGTGCTCGCTCGATATCTAATGTACCAAGTACATTGTCTTCGGTAGCACCTATGGGAAGATTGACAAATGGTGTTGGTATATGAATGGCTTTATCGCAATTGTTTGGATCAGGAGGCGAATTGAATGGATCGCCATTAATAACTTCTATATAAGATAACAAGGCTGCCAGTGAGCGTACAGCAGTAGATTTTGCTGTGCCTCGTGTTCCAGTGATCAAGACTCCACCAATGGATGGATCGATTGCATTGAATATCAGCGCTCGCTTCATCATCTGCTGGCCAACTATAGCCGTGAAAGGAAAAAGCCCACGTGATGATGGCAACTCTTTTCTTATCATCTCTGCATTAATCTCCTTTGGCTTCAAGTGCACCCTCACTAGCAATGTAGACTTCTTTAAGTTGAGCAACTGTGCCAGCATCTGGTTCAGCCCACATTCCTCTGGATACTGCTTCTAACATTCGTGCTGCCATCTCATGAAGCGCCCAAGGATTACTCTTTGCTAAAAACTCACGACTTTGCACATCAAAGAGATATTTCTCTGCTACTTGTTGATACATCCAATCTTCAATCACACCAGTGGTAGCATCATAGCCAAACAGATAGTCCACGGTTGCCGCCATCTCTAGTGCGCCCTTGTAGCCATGACGTTGTATAGAACGTAACCATCTGGGATTGGCGACACGTGCGCGAAAGACTCTATGTACTTCATCTTTGAGATCATGAACACGTACTTGTTCAGGGTTGGATGAGTCTCCAAACATTGCAACTGGTTGTCGTCCTGTAAGTGAGCGAATAGCAGTAATCATTCCGCCATGAAATTGTAAGTAGTCATCACTATCGAATATATCGTGCTCACGGTTGTCCTGATTATGTACGGCGATCTCAACTGCTGCTAATCTTGTGCGAAATTCCTCTGCAGCAGGTTCACCATATAACTGGCCTGTATATGCAAATCCACCCCAATCAATGTAGATGCGGGCAAGGTCATCGCTTGTCTCCCAGTTACTTTCGCTAATGGCAGCAAGTATTCCAGTACCATATGCCCCAGGCTTATTGCTAAAAAGACGGAATCTTGAACGAATGTAAGCTGCTTCAGGAGACAGACCATTTGCTGAGAGCGTATTCTCTGCAGCATTCACATGCCGACGAATAAAATTTTGATCTTCAGATTCATTTAGATCGGCTATTAGTCTTACCGCCTGGTCAAGCAGTTTTACAACTCCAGGAAAAGCATCACGGAAAAACCCTGACATACGCACGGTCACATCTATACGTGGGCGGCAGAGTTCTTCAAGAGGAATAATCTGCAGATCAATAACACGTCGATTCTCTTCCTGCCATACAGGACGCACACCCAGCAACCATAAGACTTCGGCAACATCATCACCCTGTGTACGCATGTTTGAAGTGCCCCAAATAGTTATACCAATTGCTTGAGGATAATGGCCTTCTTTTTCTAGATAGCGTTTAAGCAAGTTATCACCAAGCTTCTGTCCGATCTTCCAAGCAAATGGGGAAGGGATGGCGCGAACATCAACTGAGTAAAAATTTCGACCTGTTGGTAATACCGATGTCTGGCCACGTGTAGGCGCACCACTAGGCCCTGCAGGTACATATCGTCCGGCTAGTCCATTGAGTAGATTTTCGATCTCATCTGTAGTGCGCCATAGTTTAGGGATAATTTCAATGGTTAGCATTCTTAGAGTTAGCGAAGTTGCACCCTCAGCAGACAGATTAAACGCATCTAGTATCACAGCAATATCATTAGAATTAAAATCTGTTATCGCCAGACGCTCGACAATAAGTCTAGCAAGAAGCTCAATAGCATTTAGAATATCTCCATTAGTGCGATATGGTGTACCTTCTGGTAAATGTGCAGAGAGTTTTCGTATTTCACCATTAGCGGTGGTATAAGGGACACCCAAACTTTTAGCATCACTCACCAGGTTGTAATCAATGCCAAGATCGTTCGCGATTGCGTGGCGCAGTCCCATTGCAGCCGGAGTATCAAGGCGCACAAGCGCAAGTGATAAGTTGATCAGATCTTCACCTGTAGGTATCCGACCAAGTACATGCAATCCATCGCGAACCTGCATATCTCCAATTTCACAAAGATAGCCGTCAATGTGCTGAATGAATTCGCCATACTCTTTTTCATCTGGCTGAGTCTCAAGACCTAAGTCATGATGAAGATTTGCTCCCACAACAACATCCCATATCTCTTGCATTATGAAGGGAAGTTTTTCTTGATCAATACGCTCAGCATTAGCATAATCACCTAAGAGTTGCTGCAATTTAGCAAGATCATCATAGGTCTCTGCGCGTGCCATTGGTGGAATTAAATGATCAATAATACAGGCATGCATTCGTCGCTTGGCTTGAGTGCCTTCACCAGGATCATTAACAATAAATGGATAAAATACTGGAATACTGCCAATCACAAGATCAGGATAACAGCTTTCTGATAGTCCCAATCCTTTACCAGGTAGCCATTCAAGTGTGCCATGTTTGCCACAATGAATTATTGCATCAGCTTGGAAATGATCACGCAGCCATCTATATGTACCTAAATACTGATGGGTTGGAATTAGATCACTACTGTGATAGACCGCGAGAGGATTATCGCCAAAGCCACGTGGTGGTTGAAGCATTACAAAAATATTACCAAAGTGTAAGCCTGCTATATAAACTTCATCACCATAGCGATAAACCTCACCTGGTGGTGTTCCCCAAACCTGCTCAAGTGCAATCTGGTTCTCTTTAGGAAACTCGGCAAACCACTTTTTATATTGTGCTGAAGTATATCGCGCTTGTGCCTGTCTCATCTGCTCTTCAGTCAAGAAATCTTTATCATAGCTGCCACAAGCGATCAACTCTGCCATAAGTGTATCGCCATCAGGTGGGATATCATCGACGTGGTAGCCTAGACGCTTTAGTGCATGTAAAATCTCGATCACTGATGCAGGTGTGTCTAATCCAACGGCACCGCCAATACGCCCCTGTTTGTTAGCAAAGTTCGTTAGTATGATACAAAGGCGCTTTTCAGAATTTGGTTTCAGGCGAAGCCGTGTATAAGCGACAGCTAGCGAAGCGACCGTATTTACACGATCCATAATCGTTACTGAGCGATGTGCACTACTATTTGATTGTTGTTCTTTGAATGAAACTGGTACGCTAATGATTCGCCCATCAAACTCTGGCATCACAACATTCCTTGCGGCATCAAGAGGTGTAATACCGGCTTCGCTTGCCTGCCAATCTTCAATCGTTAGTGAAGTGGTAATGGCTTGAATGATTGGAACTCCCAATCTAGCCACATATTCAATTATTGGACTGACAGCTAGCGTGGTCTGTTCTTCGTGATGTAGGCTTGTCATAGCATAGCTGAGCAGGCTAATGATACAATCCACGGTTGAAATATTATCTTTATTAAGGTAACGAGCAAACAGATTAGGTGCGCCACTAGTCTGTGCCGTTTCATCGCGCAGGCTATAGCAAAAAACAGGCAACACGTTACAGTTGTGTGCTTCAAGCTCACGTATCAGTGCATCAATAACAGCAAGATTGCCACTCTGCCAGTGTGCACGGTAAAAGAGAATACCTACTCGTGGGCGGCCTTCTTTCCAATACTGCTGACAGAATGCGGCTAGCTCCATTGTGGCAGAGTCAATTAGATCAAAGGTGTCAGGATAGTATAGACCTTCTGTAGGTGCTGTCAGTGGTGATTCAAAGCCATAAGCTGTCGAGAGATAAATGTCTGCTAAATAGAGCAATAGATTTTTGTAATTTCTTACTCCACCTGTAACAACATATTCAAATGCAGTAGCGAGATCGGCAATGGGAACATTGGAGAGCGCAGCCAACTCAGGATCAGGTTGTTGATCACCAGGAAAAGCTAGCAACAGACATCGTGTTGTTTGGCAGAATTGACGTAGTAGCTCAAAGCCTCTTTCGAAATATGCTCGCCCACCGAGCACGCGTACTACAAATACGCGTGCTTCGGCTGCGACTTTGGCAAGCATAGATTCGATCTCTGCATCTGTTTGCAGTCGCGTACTAAGAAAAGTACGTACCGCAGGGAAGTCAATAGGTAGTTGCTTTGTCGCACTCTCAATAATTAATAGCTCTGTATCTGCTGCAGAAATGTAAACGATCATGTAGATCTCTTTTCACACTATTTTATTACCAAGCGCGTGACCATTTTGCCCCTTTATCGGCTTCATTACGTAAAGACGAATCGACTCCCGCACCAACCTCAATTAATCGACCAAAGAGCCAGAGAAGATCGGAGAGACGATTCAGGTATGCAAGAATATGGGGATTAATTTCTTCCCCAGATTCACTGAGTCGAACTAGTTGGCGCTCAGCACGACGACATATAGTACGCGCCATATCGAATGCAGAAGAGACTGTATGTTCACCAGGAAGTGACCAATCACCAAGAACACCTTCTGTGCTTTCGATTCGATGAACCTGTGCGGTTAATACTTCAACCATCTCAGCAGTGATAACAGGAGGTTGTTTTTTGCTATTTGGTGGTGTAGCCACCGCCGAACCTACTCGAAAAAGCTCTTGTTGAATGGCTTTGACAGTTGTGCGGATCTCTTGATCCTCACAGATTGATCGGGCAAATCCCATTGCCGAATTAAGCTCATCAATTGTGCCGTAAGCTTCAACACGTAAACTAGCTTTGGAGACACGAATACCGCCCGCTAGACCGGTCTGTCCACTATCACCACGTTTAGTTGCAATACTCATAATGCTTTCTCCTTTGCTTTAGAAACTTAATGTAAGGCCACCAACAAAGCTGGCGCCAGGAGAGCGAAACCCATTTTCAAAATAGGTTCGATTAAAAATGTTGTCTCCTTTTGCATAAAAGCGTAGTTGGCGATCTCCTAAGATCGGGAGTGTGTAACTTACTCCCAGGTCGGCTTTAATAGGTCCATCAAAGATATAGGCTCGATTTCCACTGCCGCTAACAAAGAAAGGAAATGCATAGTCGCTAGCAGCAAATAGATCGAAGGTAATATTCATATGGCGTGTAACTGCCTGGTTGACTAGCAGTGTGAACATATGATTAGAAGTGACAAAACTTTTGACGAACTCTTTTATCGAAGGTTTACGTTCGTCAGCATTTGTGTAGGTATAGGAGAGTGTTAAATTGAGTGAGCGAGTTGGTGTTGTTACTAAACTGAGATCAACTCCTCGCGCCAGACCACCACCGGTATTACGATAGCCAGCAGAGCGACCAAATGGATCTTTAATAAAGCCGCCTGAATCAAAGACGATCACCTCTTGCAAACGAGTATAGAAGTAGGTTGCGCTCACTTGCACCTGTCCATTCAGAAGCGTCTGATCAATACCTGTATCAAATGCTATGGATCGATCCGGGTGAAGAGTTGGATCACCGAATGGGCTAAATGAGCCAGAGGAGAAGGATGATCCAAATCGCTGGAAAAGTGATGCAGCGCGGTATCCATTTCCTATATGTGCACGCAGTTTGGTATTTGTTGATGCTAAGAAATAAGAGACTGAGCTATCACCAGTATAAGCTGTTGGTGGATCATCAAATGTGATTCCTGTGTATCTAGCGGTACCGCCACGGAATTTTGGTTGTGAGAGTGCGAAAGTCTGTATACGAGCAGCAGCAGAAAATTGTAAGCGCTTATCGAGCAATCGTAACTGATCCTGAACAAAGAACGCCTGACTATGCTGCTTAATTGTAGTTAATGAATTGATTCGTTTGTCAGCATTAGGGTCTTCATTACGTGTCATATTGCGGTAGTATTCACGCTCAAATTCATATCCTACTGAGACAAAATGACGACGTCCAATTCGTAGGTCTGTATTTACGTTAAGCGTATCTAGCCGACCATCAAAATCACTAGAATTATTAAATATCGGCTCAAACCTAACGCCACCTGGTCCATCACGAAAAGTGCGGCTAGTAGTGACATTGTGAAAGCTGATGCGATAGCTGGCTGCTTCACTTAGTCGTTGAGTAAAGATCAGCGCTCCGGAAAAGAAATGTGATTGACGGCGATTGTCTGGATCATCAAGGCTGGGGATAAATGTTGCATTATTGAGCTGGAATGGTCGTCCATTCTCTAGTAACTTTTGTTGGTCGGCAGATAACGAAACTGCACGTATAATGCCTGTCTTAGGCAAATTTGCCGCTGGCACAGCAAATGGACTGTCATTTAGTTGTAAAAAAGCATCAGCAGTGAAGATTCTTCCTGCCAAGGATATCGATGGTGTAAAGTTATATTGCGCTCGTCCCTGACCACTAGTATTACGTGCAGCATCATTCTGATCTACACCATTGGAGACATTGAGATGAGCTATTCCAGCGCTATAACCAAATCGTCCACCATTTGTGCCACCAGCTAAATTAGCGCGTCCACGAAATAGTCCTAATGAACCACCTTCAAGTTGAAGTTGGCCATGTGTAGGGCCTCCACCTTCATCTGTAATAATATTTATTGCTCCGCCTATTGCATTCGTACCATAAAGAGAAGAACCTGAGCCCCGTAGAACCTCTAAACGCTCAGTGTTTACTACCAATAGATCTTCGATAAACGAAGTAGCATCACCAGCGGTAGTAGCAGCATCGCGGAAGCGCAAGCCATCAATCAAGATGGCAGTATCTTCATTACGCAAACCACGAGTTTTGATTGTGGTAAATGAACCGGGACCGCCCAGTTGTTGCACACGCAGTCCTGGTACAAGGCGCAAGCTTTCACTTATTGACAGTTCATTACGAGATTCTATCTGCTGTGCATCAATAACAGAGATCGATTTTGAGATCTCATCAACCGACTGCGCAGTTGCTGAAGCCGTAACAACGATCTGTTCAGCAATAACCGAGACATCCAACCTAATATCGAGTGTTTGTTCTTGTGTGCCATTAAACTGAAAAGTTTCCACTCGTCTAGCAAAGTTAGCTGCTTGTATTTCGATCAGATATTCACCAGTAGGAAGTTGGCTGAAAGTATAGTTGCCATTGATATCACTAATGGTTGAGTGTCGTAACCCTTCACGTGATGAGAGACGTATGGTAGCACCAGCCACAGCAGCGCCAGATTGATCAGATATATGACCATGTAGTTGTGCTTCTACTGTAGCCAGTGCCAGTGAACTACAAAGAGAGAGAACCTGGATTATAGAGAATAGAGATAGGCGGAAAGATCTAAGGTTTATAATTTTAAAGATCGACATTACATTCTCCTTTCTTCCCCTCGGAAGATGAAAATGAGAAGCACCTATGGGCCGGTCTCCTGGCTTGCGGCTTACATCTACACACCTTTACCTTCCCATAAGGACAGCCGCTTAATAGGCGACCAATCACTTACAGTGGCTAATATGGAACTGGTCTTCTAGCCGCTTACAGTTGCGAGGGCAGCGGTGGCATTACACCACACTTCCCGCACACCCAAAGGCGTTACTCTATTGTCAAATAGCTATACGAACACAAGCGTATTAATGCACCTGTGATGCGTAAAAGGAAAAGCTTCTGCCTGATTCGCAAGTAAGAGCAATGCGACTCAGGCAGAAGCTTCTCAGGTTATGCCTATTGGTCTTATCACTGCGATCACTCTTTCTCTCGAAGAGGCAGTTCGCTCTCAACTTTGGGCAGGTCTCCTGACTTAGCTTTTTGGCAACACTAATCGGATGATTAAATGCCGACTCTAGGCTCTGCCTTCCCGCGTTTAGTACGCAGTGGCAATGATTTTGAGCAGAGTACTTAAAGCAATACAGTGGCGGGACCGCGCGGGATTCTCACCCGCTTCCCTATTCTCCTGTTGTCTTAATGACAACAGGCACCCAAAATTTATACAAAGAACCAACCGAAGGCACTATATAACATGACACTTTCTCACTGTCAAACTATGGTAGCAATACGCAGAGAATCTAACGGGTTATCATCAGCTAGATATTAATCCCATCAAAAATGGTCTCAACTTTTTCTTGGATCTTCGGCAATTGAGATCTCTGATGGCTGTGGTGTTGCTGAGAGCAGTGTCGCCCCTTCTCGCGCAAGCTGTCTATGCCATAGTCCTTGTGGTACCACAAAGACAGATCCTGCCCGTAAGGTTATCTGTACTGGTTTACTCTCAGTCAGTACCGTAATTTCAGATTCTCCTTCCATTAAGTAGAGTAATTCATCACCTCCAGTATGACGCTCCCATGGTGCCAGTCCTGAGAAATGGCCCACAAATATCCCTCCTTGATTAAATGATGCGAGCATTGGAAATGCTGCTTCAGCCTGTTCAGCAGTGGTGTCTGATGTGATTGTCAGTTTAGGTAAAATACTCAGCAAGGTGCCAATATCACAGGCTTTCATCTTTTATTCTCCTTCATAAAGGCCTCTGCACGCTTTGCCAACTCCTCTGGGGAAATATTTTCTTTGCGTGTGGCAATCCACCAATGATTACCACAGGGATCCTTGGCACCCGCATTGCGATCACCATAGAATGTATCTGTTGGCTGCATTAGCGAGGTTGCACCCGCCTGGAGTGCACGTTCATAGGTGGCATCGGTATCATTTACATATAGATAGATTCCGCTAGGCATCGCTGCTGTTGGATCTTTTGCCTCACCCATCATAACAACTGAATCACCAATTCTAACTTCTGCATGTGTGATAGTTCCGTCCGATTGTGTAATTCGCTCAATCTCTTTTGCTTCAAAAGCCTGTTTGACAAATTCGATCAGTTTGGCTACTCCCTGAACCGTCAAATAGGGTGTGACAGTATGGTAACCCTCAGGAATGGGATCTACTCTGCTTGCCATAATCTTCTCCTTTTAATCTGTGTGCTAAACTTGCTAGACAGTCACGATTGTGACAAAAGATCGTTATCTGCGTATTGTAAAAATTTTACCGACCTGAAATGAGGTATAAATATGATAAAGACACATGGATTGACACACATAAATCTTGCTGTCAAAAACCCTGAGCATTCGCTACGTTTCTATCAGCAAGTATTTGGTGTAAAAGAATACTATCGTGATGAGAACAGCATACAAGTTCAAGGACCTGGCAGCCATGATGTTATTGCTTTTGAAAAAGACTCTGCACAGGCTGGAAAGATAGGTGGTATCACACACTTTGGTTTTCGCTTAATGGCAGCGGATGATATCGATGCTGCGGTGCAAGAAGTTGAACAAGCTGGTGGAAAGATTATTAAACGAGGAGAATTTGCTCCTGGTCTTCCCTTTGCTTTTGTCAAGGACCCGGATGGGTATGAGATCGAGATTTGGTATGAGTAACAGACTAAAAGCTATTCATCTCTTTGGTGGCTCTACTTTCGTTCAAATATTCTAATACCGTTTTGTAGACCAATTTCTGCAGCGCTGTTTCTAATCTGGTCTCTACACGATATCCCAATTCACGCAATGGCTTATAGTTGTCTTGCGCTAATTGAGAGAATATCTGTTCTGTCAAATGGCAAATCTGTTTTGGGGTAAGTTCCTTTTGCGGTATGAGGTGTCGAAAAGCGAAGCGGATCGTTTTAATCAACAGATACTCGAAACGATCAATAAATTCTTGCCAAGCAGCTTGTAGCTGTTCAGAAGATTGTTGAGAATTAATCAATAATTCTATTAGCTCACCATCTGTAAATCGTCTATACAGTTCAGTACCCACCATAATATCCTTGCCCCCCTATTACTGATGTAAGAATAACATAAAGGATTGGGCAGGTTAAACCAAAAATTATTCTC
>JBFLVQ010000271.1:0-11522 GCA_040758525.1 Acidobacteriota bacterium | reverse complement strand
AAACACCAATAACCCAACAGTCCGCTTAAACACAGCAGTATTAATACTAGCCCATAGGCAAGAATCATCTGCTTCCCTATTGTAATATTTCGAAACATTGCGGTAGTCTCCATTAAAAATCTTAAGGCGTACATTTCCAGTCAAAAATAGCCATTATCTAAATTAAAGACCTGTGAGGTTACTGGAAAGCACGATGTGTGTTGCTAAAAGTTAATAATTGATTTTTACTGATTTTGTATTCTAATGATAGAAAAAAATGATAGCCGCTCTTTTTTGTACCAGGATAATGGATATCCCACTATCAGTAAGTAGGCTTTTCTACGCCCGTAATAATACAGACAATCACCTGTTGTGCATTGCTATTCAATGGTAGTGATATGAAAAACGGGTTACTCACATGGTAATGCGGGCAAGGGGGCAAGGGGGCAAGGGATGCGCTAGACGATCTAGTCGCTAATCAGCAAGCGCCTATGACACTACATATCAACCAAACTTGAGCTTCAACCTGGCAGCATATCTACGACTGACAGTAAAAGGTGTAGCAATGTGACGAAGATAAATCTGGTAGGAACGATTGCTCCACTGCTCGATCCGTTCAATATATTCTAAATTGATCATTATTGAGCGATGAATGCGGAGAAAATGTTTTTCCGGTAAACGCTCCTCCCATTGCTTGAGTGTCTTTGGTACTAGAATCTTCTCTCCATCAGCAGTGAAGATTTCTGAATAATCTACCACCGCACACAGATAGATAATAGTGTCTAACTTTAAAAACCAGGCTCGTTCATTAGTCTCAACAAATAAACGATCATCATATTCTAACTTGCGAATATTTACTAATTCCTGTTGGGCGCCTGTTAATAGACGATTGATTGCCCCGGCAAGACGATTAGGGTTAACTGGTTTAAGCAGATAATCAAGCGCGTTCACTTCAAAAGCACGAATCGCATAAGTATCAAAGGCGGTAACAAAGATCACTTTGAAATTTACCTGAATCTTATCAAACAGGCTGAAGCCAGATTCGCCAGGCATCTGAATATCTAGAAAGACTACATATGGCTCTAGCGCACGAATAAGTTCCATTGCCGCTACAACACTATCGGCTTCACCAACCACTTCAATCTCAGGATGCGCAGCGAGTAGCGAACGTAGTTCTTTGCGTGCCAACCTCTCATCATCAACAATAATTGCTCTAATTGTCTCTATCATCGCTTGGCTTTACTCAAGTCTGATTAATCTCAATTATTGCGCATACCCAGCCATTATCTTCCTCTAGGGTGAATTGGCTGCGCTTAGGATAAAGCTGTGCCAACCGTTGGCGCACATTGCTTAGCCCAGTACGTGTACCATTGCTATTAGGTAGTGTCGGCGTTAAGAATTTAGCTAGACATCCACTATTGGCAATTTGTACTCGTAAAGAGCCACCACACACTTGTGCTATCACACGAATCTTAAGTGGAGTAGAATTGCTCATTCTGCCATGCTTGATAGCATTTTCAATCAGTGGATGAATTAGAAAGGCGGGTAGTAGATAATCTTCAGCAGCAGGCTCAACATCAAATTCGACTTCCAACTTATCTTCAAAGCGGATCTTTTCAATCGCTAAATAATTGCGAATAGCTTCTAACTCTTCACGCAATGATACGTTCTCTACATTATTAGTGAGTAATGAGTAGCGCAGAAATTCAGAAAAACCAGTGATCATCTGTTTGGCGCGTCTACTGTCTTCATCAATGGAAGCACGTATCGAATTGAGTGCATTAAAGAGAAAATGTGGATTTAATTGGTAACGTAACATCTCCAGGTGTGCCTGATGAGCCATTGCCGCCGCTTGTAAGACGCGCTCACGTTCCACTTGCCATGCCTGCCAGTACTTAATACCAAAGTACAAAGCACTCCAAGCTGTTAGTGTCATGGCATAATCGAGTGCAGTACGTGGAAAGGTTGCTATTGCTACATCTGTTTGAAATGTTGTTAACGTTAACCATTTGTATAGATAATCGAACGTTGTCCATACAATACTAAATACTGATACACAGCTTAATGCAAGTAGTACAACCAAACGTAATGAGTATTTGTGAGCTATACTACGATAGATAAATCGCAAGATACTGCTTAAGATAAAACCAACTAACGAGCGGAACAACTTGATATGTAGCAGTCTTAGATATCCACCTTCGACAGGCAGCACGGTTAGGAAAGTAATATAGATCATCACTGCATAGAGCAACCATCCCACGATCTGCAATCGCCAGAATGAGAGCCAGTCTGTTTTTAGGTTAATTAAGTCCATGTTGGCAGCTTACCCTGTCTCAGGTGGCGCGATGAACATCATTTGAAGAGATCACTGGCTCTGTTTCTTGGGCTCAGCATAGAAAGTTTTATTAATGATCTTCCATTCACCATCAATTTTTAGTAGCGACATATAGTCGGTAAATTTGACCTGTGGATAATCGAGCACAATCTTAGCCATTGCAGCATTGGCAGTAATTTCAATGCTCTCTATCTGACGTTTACGTTGCCCCTCATCAGGCGCAGGTTGGCCAGGAAAGCGGGTTGCGAATTCAGTTAGGGTAAGTGCATTTAACTTTCCATCCCGACAAGAAAAGATTTTTGCATCTGGATGGAAGGCTTTCCTAATATATTCGGCATTACCAGTAGCATGCCCTTTAAGATAATTCTCTAATGGCACACGTACGGCAGCCTCCTCATTGCTTTGCGCCCAACCAACAGGCCATGATATTCCCGTTACCGCCACTAATATAACAATCATTAGAAAGATAAATTTCTTCATGGTTATTCTCCGTCTCTTAGTTAATTGTGTCCTAAGTTTAGCAATAGTACAAAGTGCCAGTAAGAGAAAATCTGTCAGCGGTACATATAGCAAATTAGCGGTATATATATCAAATTAGTGGTTGCACCAAGCGACCCTGACAGTGTCTGTGATTTTTCCCAGCCTCCCCTTGTGTTACCCGTTAATCCAATACACAATAGATGTTATGGAACTCTCGCAGTAGTAATACTCCTCATGATATTATAGGCATACACATTATTTATGGTTGCCGGAGCTTGCCCATGAAAGAGTGTCCGTCTTGCGGCGCCTGTTATGAAGATCATATAGAACACTGCCGCCTGGATGGCAGTGAGCTGAAGTCTTCGGCTGACGCTGGTGTCGGGCAGATCGGTACAGTAATTCTCGATGACAAATATCTCTTAGAGACCCGACTTGGTAAAGGCGGTATGGGCACAGTCTACAAGGCAACCCAACTGATCTTGCAACGTAATGTTGCCATCAAGATTTTGAATCTTAGCCTTACTGCTGATCACAATGCCAAAGAGCGTTTCCACCGCGAGGCACTTGCGATTGCCAAGCTCAAGCATCCCAATATTGTCTCTGTATATGATTTTGGCTTCTCTATCGAAGGCTATGCCTACTTGGTAATGGAGTTTATTAGTGGCTTTACGCTTAAGCATCTGCTGGCACGTTGGCCCAAATGTGGCTTAGAGTTTGGCATCGATATAGGTCGCCAGATTTGTGAAGCAATTGCTGTAGCCCATACTCATGGTGTACTACATCGTGATCTTAAGCCAGAGAATATTATGTTCGAAGGGCTCTTTAATACTAGTCTGGTTAAGGTGGTAGACTTTGGGCTAGCCAAACTTCTTACTGATCGCTTTCAAGAGGCCAAACTCACCGACCCTCATATAATTCTGGGAACATCCAATTATATGTCGCCTGAGCAGTGTCGTGGTGATGAGACTGATCATCGCTCAGATATCTACAGTTTAGGGGTGCTCTTCTATGAAATGTTCACAGGTAACCCGCCTTTTGTGGGCGCCAGCCCATTACAGGTAATGGCGCTACATATGACTGAGACGCCTGTGCCACCCTCTCAGATTGTTGCCGATATGCCTGCACAGCTCGAAGATATGATCCTGGTTGCGCTGGCAAAAGATCCTGATGAGCGTCAACAGTCCGCCGAAGAGATGGCTCATGAGTTGGCTGAATTGCTGATCACGATGTCCTCATACGATATTAAGCGTCCTAATCCTATTACAACCACTGCTGGTCTGCTTAAAGCTCGCCGTCAGATGCGTTCTAATATTGAACGCCAACAATTGATACGTGAAATTGAGCAGTACAAGGTAGCGTTAGAACAGGCACCCAAAGATACTACTCTACAACAGAAACTGGCAGAGCTTTATCAACAAGTCGGTCAGATTGAAGAGGCAATTACCAGCTTTATTGCCGCTGGCGATCTATTGCGCGAGACGGGTAAGCTAGAGCAGGCGGTGCTCGCCTATTCCAAAGTGCGTAATGTTGTTAATCTACGCCGCCGTACTGCGATTGCCAATAAATTAGCCAGTGTCTACTACAAGATGAATCAGCATCGTCAGGCTTATCAGCAATGTCGTCAAGTACTGCTCTATTATCTAGGTAAGAATCGAATAGAGGAAGCGGTTAAATATTTGCAGACAGTACCCACGCTTAGCGAAGCAGATATCAATTACCACACTCAGTTAGAAGAGTTGATCAAAGCACATACATCAATGGTTAATAATGGACGGCATAGTTGGCTAGATCGTCTGACCGGTTATTTAAGCAATGATCTAAGCGACCAGAGTGTACTGATTGCTGATCCAGATCCTATTGTATGCAGCCAACTCGCCCATTCACTTAGCGAATTGGGCTGTCAAATACAACTAGCTGATACTGGCCAACAGGTACTGGAGATTGTCGAACGGCAACGACCTACATTGATCATTAGCGAATTAGCATTACCAGATATGAGCGGCAGCGTGCTCTTTAAGAAGCTTGTTAACAGTTCTCTTACTCAAGAGTTGATCTTTATCTGTCTAAGCACTATCCATAGTGATGTTGAGATAGATGCTGCTTTTGCCCAAGGAATCGATGAGTATTGGGGGAAACCTTTTGATGTCGAGGCAGTCAAAGCAAAGGTGAAGCGTCTGCTCTTACGTAGCAAACGGCGACGGAAACTTTCTGGACATATTGGTGAGAGTTCGGTAATGGAGATCCTACAGCAGCTTGAACAAGCAGGCCGCACCGGTTGTCTAACGCTTAGAACTGATGATGACCATATTGCCGATGCTGCTCGCATCTTTTTAGTTGATGGTGTCATTGTTAATGTAGAACTGGGTATATTGCCTTTATTGGGAGCACTCTACCGTATACTTACTTGGGATAGTGGAGAATTTCTCTTTCGTGAAGATCCCCCTTGTGAAGATCAACCTTTACGTCTTACACGCCGCCAACTTATCTTTGAAATGCTTAAATTCTTTGATGAAGAGCAGAAGATTATTCTACAACTCCCACCCGCGGCAACCCACCTTAAGCTGGAATGGCCAAAGTCGTTTACAGAGAGTTGTGAGCAGGGTGAAAAAGTACCAGAACTCTTTGATGGCTCACGCTCTATTAATGAATGTCTAGAACAGTTGCGAGGCGATTTAGATGCCTTTGATCTTGTGCTAGCGCTTTATCGCTCTAAGAAAGAACGTAATCTTACCCTCCATTTCAGTAAAGCAGAAGCCCAGCGCGTCGATACTAGTGCGCTGACACGCCGCTTTGATGAGTAGCTACGATTGCAATTAGCGTAATTGACCACGACCAGCAGACTGCAGGCTGATTCTCGCTAATGGCTGTATAGATAGCTCTGGCGCTAACTCCTGGTATGAGAGCACAGCCAAGTTGCGGAATTCTAGCTCTGCAATTCTTCTGACAAAGCGACGTATCTCCTGATCAGTGACAACCACTGGTTGTTGTGCAGTTGGTGGTAGACCACCAATCTCACGACGAAAAGCGGCTAAGATATCTTGAGTAATGGCGGGATCGAGGGCAATGTAGGTACCTGAAGAGGTACGCCGAATTGCACCACGTATAGCATCTTCGATCTCAGGATCAAGCACATAAACAAAGAGGATGGGATTACCAGCCGTATAACGGAAACTGATATAACGCTTCAAGCTTGAGCGTACATATTCAGTGAGCATGATCGTGTCCTTCTCAACACGCCCCCATTCACTGAGCGACTGCAATATACTCTTCATATCACGTACCGAGATCTCTTCTTGGACAAGACGCTGTAACACCTCGGTCAGTTGGTAGATTGAGATTACTTTTGGCACCGTCTCTTGTACTAAGTTAGGGAGCGCTTTACTAAGTACCGTAAGAACATTCTGTACCTCTTGAATGCCTAGGAATTCTGCGGCATAGCGCTTTAGGAAGCCAGTCAAATGCAAGAGAATTACCTCTTGCGGCTCCCATACCACCAGACCAGCATTCTTAGCCTGCTCACGTTGTTCAGCCGGTATCCAGGCAGCCGGTTTACCGCTAGCAGGATTCTTAATATCTATCCCTTTTAAGCCATAGACACGTATATTATCGGCACCATCGTTGACCAGGACATGACCAGGAACAATCTTGCCAATCTCAACTGGTACTTCTTTAAGCCGGAAAATATAGCTATTCTCTTGTAATGGTGCATTACCAGTAACCTGTACGCCTGGGAAGATCACACCCAATTCCTGATAGAGCAATTGGCGCATCTTTGGCACCAGATCGCTTAAGAACTTGCCCTCTTGGTTGAGATCGATAAGTGGAGTAAGATCCTTACCTACCTCGACGGAAATTGGAATGGTGAGCGAAATTTGTGGATCACGACCTAGTCGCTGTTTATTATCTTCTTTCTCTTTTTCCAGCGCAGCCTCGCCAGTAAGCGGCACACCTTTGCGTAGAATGCTATAAGCAACACCGCCAGTCGCCAATGCCATAATGAAGAAAGGTATCGATGTGCCTGGATTGACAAAGAGGAAAGTAATGCCAAAGAAGAATAAGAGAATGCCAGCAATGGCAATGGCTTTCGGTTGGGCCATCAACTGCTGGCTGATATCCTTACCAATATTTGAATTAGCGTCATCGGTTGCTACTCGTGTGGTAACAATACCGGCCGAGACAGCAATAAGTAGGGAAGGAACTTGTGCCACTAAACCATCACCAATCGTGAGGATGGTGTAGATCTTGACGGCGCGCGCCAATTCTAGGTTACGCATCAGTACACCGATTGTGAGGCCACCTATGATATTGATAAGTGTGATGATGATGCCGGCAATCGCATCACCTTTAACAAATTTCATAGCGCCATCCATCGAACCGTGTAATTGCGATTCACGTGCTAGTGCATTACGGCGACGCCGCGCTTCTGCCATATCGAAGGCGCCTGCACGTAGATCGGCATCGATGCTCATCTGCTTACCGGGCATGGCATCAAGGGTAAAGCGTGCTGCCACCTCCGAAACACGTTCACTACCTTTAGTAATAACAAGAAAGTTTACAATCGTGATAATTAGGAAGACCACACCACCTACGACAATATTGCCACCTACGACAAACTTGCCAAAGGTCTCAATCACTGCGCCAGCATCACCTTGTAGTAGGATTAGACGTGTTGCTGCAATTGACAAGCCGAGACGAAACAGTGTGGTGATCAAAAGTATTGTAGGATAAGAAGCAAGTTGTAGCGGTTCGGAGATGTAGATTGAGACCAGTAGGATGGCAAAAGCCAGTGTAAGATTGCAAACCAAGAGGAAACTGAGCACGAATGTTGGTACAGGCAAGATCATCAGTGTAAGGATCATTAATACCAACACTGCCATCGCGATATCGCTATACTGCGATAGTACCCCTGCAACATTACCAGCCATCAGTTCCGATTTGATCTCATTTAGGCTTTTAAGTATATCCTCAAACACAGCTCTCCTCCGTGTTTATAACATCAAGATATTTCCTTTTTCCTTGTCTTAGGAACCGTTACGTTAGCCAGAATTGTAGCCTTATGACCACAAGAATGCCATCAGAAAAAACTTTCCTAGCAACCTAGCAGCACATTATGTGGGTGTAGGGAAAGGTGCGACAGGGGAACAGACCTGATAGTCGTTCCCCGGCTACAGGTTTAAACGGTCTGTTCCTGTTCAAGCCGTTTCTGTATTTCGCGGATCAACTCGCTCATCCCTATAATAATGGCACGCGCACGATTCGCGCCAGGATCGGTTTGATTAGGGTCGAGTTCAATCGCTCTCTTAAGATCATCACTGGCAGCCTTGAACTCAGCGCGTTTAAGATAGATCTCAGCACGATTGACATAAGCAGAAATATCATCAGGGTTAAGGCGTAAGGCTTCATTAAGAGCAGTAAGCGCCTCGTCATGCTTGCCCTCGGCAGTAAGCACAGTACCCAATGCAGAGTGGGCCAATGCATTATTCTTATTAAGCAAGACAGCACCACGGAAGAGATCTTCTGCTTCGCTACGTCGCCCCTGTTGGTACATCAGCGCGCCAATGGCAAGCACCGCATTTACATCTTCATCAGATAGTCCAGAAACCTCTTGTAGGGTAATTTTTCCTTCTACAATATCAGACAGGTGTTTCAATCCTTCCCGTATCGAATCGGTCTCAGGGTTCTCCATTATCTCCTCCACTAAAATTTTATTTTAATGTAGAGCCTTGACAAGATTGCGCTTCCTACTGATTAAATAGCAACTTGTTATTACAGCTAGAAAAAAACAAAATTGGCGTTGTCTGTTACGGCTATCCGTAACTACCTCCAAAACGCCCCACCCCAAAAGAATAGGCTCTGTATCTTATTTTTGCAGTAAGGCTTCATCAAGGCTTCATCCTGCGCGAGAAAGACCTATTGTACGCTATACGCTACGCCTGAGCAAGCGGGTTTTTGCTGAGCTACCGGAAAGAAGAGCCTACCATTTCCGGCCATATTTCCGCCTTGACGGTAAGGCGAGAATAAACCATAGGTGGCCCATAGGTGGCTATGATAAATTGTTAATCTCTCTATCAAACCAAGCCATCGTCTAGTATCAGTAGCAGAGGTAACAAGTCATGAAAGAGAATATCCGGTTAAACCCTATTTCACTCCCCACCACGCCGGTAAGAACCCATTTGATGGCTCTGCTTAACGAACTCTATGAGAAATATCGGTTAGTCAAAGATGGCGAGATTGCTTCTTACATACCAGAACTGGCAAAGGCAAAGCCAGACTGGTTTGCCATTGCGATTGCCACCGTTGATGGTCAGATCTACGAGGTGGGCGATTGCCAGCAATTATTCACATTACAATCACTCTCCAAACCTTTTGTCTATGGCCTAGCGCTTGAAGATCATGGGCATGAGTACATTAGCACCAAGGTAGGCGTCGAGCCAACTGGTGAGGCATTCAATTCCATTATGCTTGATGAGCGCTCTAAACGACCCCATAACCCTATGATCAATGCTGGTGCGATTGCAATGGCAAGTGTAATTAAGGGCGACGATCCCACCGAACGACTCAATCATATGTTGGAGATGTTTAGTCGATATATTGGCGAAGAGGTCTTTGTCAATATGTCAGTCTTTATGTCAGAAAGGCTTACCGGCCATCGTAACCGTGCAATCGCACACTTAATGCGCAATTTTGGAATGCTCAATGCCGATATAGATACCACCCTAGACCTATATTTCCAGCAATGTTCAGTAATGGTCAACTGCAGCCAACTTGCGCTAATGGCAGCCACGCTGGCCAATAATGGTATTAACCCTATTACCAACCAGTCTGCTGTAATGGCCGATTATGTCAAAGATATCCTTAGTCTAATGTACACCTGTGGCCTATACGACTCTGCCGGTGAATGGGCTTATCGGATTGGTCTGCCAGCTAAGAGTGGTGTGGGAGGTGGTATCTTTGCTGTGATCCCACAACAATTCGGTATTGCCATCTTCTCACCACCACTTGACCCACATGGCCATAGTGTACGTGGCATTAAGGTCTGCGAAGAGTTCTCTCAGCGTTTTAAGCTACACCTATTCGATCTAGTGATGGGCTGTTCCAAGATTGATGAGATTATGGCTACTAAATAAGAGCATTAAAATTATTGTGGCATTCTGCCATAGCGTTCCATGATACTAGGACATTGTACCACAGTAGGCTTGATAACGGACAAACCCAAGTTTCTCCCAATTAACTGACAAATCGATTAAAAGCCTTAGGTTAAACTATTAATCCAGTCATATAGAGACTATGGTACTAAAATTGCCAGAGAGAAAGCCGTTATCAAAAGTGACGGTTGGTAGGAAGAAAGTTGAATACACCGACAACCAAACTTAAACCTACACCTAACCTATCACCTAACCGGAAAAGACAGGGGTTCTGAACTCTTCTCTATCTAAGTTCTAACCACACCTGCCCACCGTCACTTTTGTACTATTTTCCTGTGAAGATTGCCTGGGGGATCAAGTATGCAGAATAGTATCATCGAGCTGATCACAGAGCTAGAACAGACCAATGGCTTTCCTTCTTCTCTCTATCGGCGTATAGAGCTGGAATTTGCCCGCCTACATAAACATATCTCACAAGAATCTAAGACGGCACAAGCATTAAGATGTAAAGCTACCTGGCGACGTATCGCAGAAGAAGCACAATCAGATTCACAGATATATGGTGATTATACTTATCGTGAGATCGCAAGATTAGCAAGTGCAACCGAGATTGCCTGGCAGCGCTGTATCTATAGCCAACAATTTCAATTGGAATACTAAGTTATTAAATCTTAAATGTTCCTCAAACGATGAACAAGCGCCCTATTAAAGTAGGGGTTTAGGTTCTATACAGATCAATCAGTGCTACTGCGAAAGGTTATTATGAAAAAAAGGGCTATCTCGATCAGTCTACTAGTGCTCTGCTTGGCTTTCCTTTTTAACTCTCACCAACTAGGGATCGTCAAAGCGCAAAATGAGAGAGCCAGTATTATTGGAAGCATATCTGATCATCAAGGGAAGTTATTATCAGGGATAACAATTACTGTCTTGGATGATAAACAGATCCTCGCCGGTAGTGGGATTAGCAATGAAGAGGGTCTCTATGAGATCAACAATCTGTCGGCTGGTAGTTACCAGGTTGTTGTTGAACAGAGCGGGTTTGCTCCCTACCATAAGGCGATCCGTCTATTAAATGGGATAAACCAGAAAGTAGTAATTACTCTAGCATTAGTGCCTATCTCTGATGGGGTAACAGTAACCACGGTAGTTAATGAGGTACAGGATATTTTTGATGCTTCTCAACAAGTCAATATTATTACCAGCTCAGAACTGAGCGAGCGCCCAGGGGTAATCCTGCCAAAACGGTTTCAGGAAGAGGTTGGCATATCATTACAACAAGAGACTGGTAATCAAGCTTCTATCAGGGTACGTGGATTGACCAGCCAACGTGTGGTAACACTAGTTGATGGTATACGATTTAATAACTCGATCTTTCAGGGTGGCCCAGATCAATATACCGCACTACTTGATAGCAGTATTGCCTGCCAGATAGAGATTGTTCATGGTCCCGGCTCTTCACAATATGGTAGTGACTCTTTAGGAGGCACAATCAATCTATTGAGTCCAAACTCTCAGTTTGCCAAAACAGGGTTTGAAGTTCATGGCAAGATAAATAGTTTTTTTGCTAGTGCAGATCAGTCTGC
>JBFLVQ010000270.1:0-11531 GCA_040758525.1 Acidobacteriota bacterium | reverse complement strand
AAGTAGCGATGAAATCTTAACTTTCAAAGCGATCTCTACAGATATTTTATTTGAAGCTGCTTATCACCCTTCACCACTAGCCTACCGCGCAGCAGCCATTATCCATCTATTAAAAGGTGAGCTTAGCGAAGCGATAAATTCACTAGAAAAAGCACGTCAAGGTCTGCCTACTAATCCACAAGTGCTTAATGATCTAGCGGTGGCATACTTCACTCAAGCTGAATATAACAAGGACCCCCAAGATCTTATACGAGCGCTTAAGATGATTGATATAGCAGTAACAGGCGCGCCTTTTTTAGCAGAAGCAAAGTTTAATCGTGCTTTAATCCTAGAGCGATTGTATCTGTACAAGACGGCTTGTTCGGCCTGGCAAGAGTATCTCAACGTAGAATCATCTCCAACCTGGACAGCAGAAGCACGTAAACGACTTGTTGGCCTGGAGCAAGTATCGGCTACTATCAATCCGTTAGAGGTATATACAAAGCTTGCGGTATCAATGACAAAAGGAGATTTAGAACTTACTAAGAGTATGACCGCCCGCTTTCCTCAACTTGCCCGTCGTTATGTCTTAGAGAAATTACTACCGACTTGGGCTGAGGCAATTTTAACAATAGAAAGAGACTATACTAAAATTGATGAGGCGAATCATCAGTTAAAACTAGCAGCTACAATAGGTTTACAATTAGCTGCACAAGAGCATGATAAATTGATCAGTGATCTGGTTTCAGAAATATATATAGATAATCGAATGACAAGAGAGAGGCTTTATCGATTTGCTCAGGCTCTTATCGATTATCACAATGGCCGTCAGTTACTAGAAGAAACAAATAAATTTGAGAAAGCTAGAGTTAAATTTAAGAGATCATACAATAACTTCAAACAATTAAATGCTACTGCTTTTGTTATCCTCACTGCCTTGCAACTTGCACGTTGTGAAATTATCTGTCTTAACTATACGAAAGCATTTGCATTGTTAGAAGAGGTTCGTGTAGAGGCAGAACATCGCGGTTATCAATACATAATGGGTCGGGCTTGGTGGGCAGTAGCGGCTGCTCAGTTTTACACATTAGAGACTAGTAGCGCACTCTCATCAATTTACATAGCATTAAACTATCTTGAAGAGGCTGCTGATACAGAAAGCATTGCGAGAATTCACCTATTTATCTCAGAAATATTGGACCAGATAGGGGCAAGAGATGAGATCTGGCAGCACCAACATGCTGCCTTAGACTACCTGACCAGATTAGCATCGCCTCGTCGTGTATCAGTATTAAATGGTATTGCCAGTCAGATCGCAAACAAAGGTGAATTAGAGATAGCACTCTATTATCATAATGAAGCAATAGCAGTGGCACAGCATATTAACGATCATCTGACCATAGCAAATGTATTCTTACGTCGTAGCCTGCTCTATCATAAACTTAGTAATCAACATGCCGCTTTAGAGGATCTAGCAAATGCTAAAAGATATCAGCGACAGATAGATGATAAGATAACCTCGCAACGACTACAGCAGGAGATATTAATGGTTGAGGGAAATATTAAAGTCTCCTCACAACCAATCAATGCTATTTCTCTATTTACTAGATTAATCAATTACTATCGCAAGACTTCGGATCGCTATCGAATTACCAATCTTTATCTGTCGCGTGCACGGGCTTATCTTAAACTTGGCAATAAAACAAAAGCTGAATCTGATCTAAGAACAAGCATTAAAGAGTTTGAGAAACAGCGAGAGAATCTCAATGATGACACTTACCGAACTGCTTTCCTAGGTGAGACACAATCCGTATATGACGAAATTATAAGCTTTCATATTTTACATCGCCATCATATGGATAAAGCTTTTGATTATGCAGAAACAGCACGAGCAAGATCATTACTTGATGCTCTTAATGGAGAGAAGCGTATCGTCCATCTTGGTAATGAGCGGCGGCTGTTTCTTGATAACAATTCCAAGCCACTCAAGCTTGCCCAGATCCAACAGGAATTGCCATCTGATGTCATGCTTATCGAATACTCCTTGCTTGCAGATCAACTACTAGCTTGGGTAATAAAGCGTAATAGTGCTAAATTGATCACAACATCAATCGAGCGTAGCAGATTGGCACAGCAGGTAAGCGAACTACGTAGCGCTATTGAGCATGCAGAAGCTAACGAGAAATTTCAGTACTTGTCTGGATCGCTTTATGATCTAGTCTTCCGTAAATTGAAACAGGCCATCAACAGCCCCCCAGATGAAAAACCGCATTATCTGGTAATTGTACCCGACAAGGAATTGCATCTGTTGCCATTTGCAGCACTTGTCGATCCACTTTCGGGGAAATATCTTATACAAGAATATAAGTTATCATTTGCCCCCAGTGCGACAATGTTTGTACGTTGTTTACAGCAAGATCGTCAGCTAGCTTCACAACCAGAGCAGACGGCGCTAGTTATAGGAAACCCAACATTTGATGAGAAACTATTTCCTGATCTGCCCTATCTACCTTATGCAGAGAAAGAGGCTAAGCAGATTGCTGCCTGTTATACAAAGTCAGGGTTGCTCGTTGGTAAAGATGCAACCAAACAGGCTTTTCTTAGCAGGGCTGGCCACTATAGCATTGTTCATTTTGCTGGACATTCAATTATGAATGGGAAATCGCCACTCAGTTCAATACTGATCTTTGCCCCTGCGATTGATGCCAAACCTGGTACTGATGGTGCATTGCCAGCTTATAAACTATATGAGAATCACTTTCCACGAACACGCTTGGTTGTTCTGGCGGCCTGTCGTACCGCCAGTGGTAGACTTACTCAAGGCGAAGGATTAGCTAATCTTGCTAGGCCATTTCTAGCCGCTGGTGTACCAGCAACCATTGCCAGTCTATGGGATGCCGAAGATGAGACTTCGGCACAACTATTTATTAACTTCCACAATGAACGGAGCAAAGGCAAGAATTCTCTAGATGCTCTTAATGCTGCACAGCTTGCCTGTCTTACCAGTGATAATCCAATGCTACGTTCTCCTTCGGTATGGGCATCTTTCATACTACTAGGAGGATGTACAACTCAATAATAGCTAGAAAAATTTAGTATCAGTATCTGTCGGTTCTCTTACCATTTCAGCGTTTAATTAAACTTATAAAGTTGATCCCCCTCAAAGTAAAACTTAAAGGAGTGCCGAGATATGCCATTTACACTGAGACTACTTTTTAGCGGTTTATGTGTATACGTTCCTAATACAGAGAAACCTTGTCTACGTGTGTTATTGATTGACGCACGTGCTCCTGGTGTCGCTTCCAATGGTAAAAATCATGTTTCCCATGTGCCTGCTGTAAGGTTTGCCATTAAAGATTTAGCACAAGCAAAAGGGCTCGGTAAGAAGCAAGCAGACTATTATTTGCATCCTGACTCAAAACTGGATCAACCACAAGGAATGTGGATTCTTAATGGAGATGAACTAGAGATCCTTATTAATGGCAATACCATTCCCGAACCGACACTAGGCACAACAGCCATTAGTAGTGATGCGCTATCACTGTTACCAGATATGAGAAAGATATATCCGGATACCAATGGCTTAGAAGTAAAAGAGGAGTGTTTTGATGGTGATTTAGATAAGGATGGTATCGGTATAGTAGCACGAATACGCTTAAAAGCAGGAGAAATAGGCATATATAATGGCCATTCATATGCTCCTAGGGATAAATTCGGTAAACCAGTTGCTTTTATTTCTCAAAGTGAATATAAATTTATCTCTACCGATCTAAGACCTATAGAGTATAACACTCACCAACAGAGATTAGCATCTTGCTGTTATTATGAGATCAATGTCGAGGCTGAAAATGTTGAGTTGTTCTCGAAAAATAGCAGAACCAGCCTGATGTTTACTCCTAATAATGGTAGCCTGGTAGAAGTGATGCTTGAGAATGTACCACCAGTCGGGTTGGAAATGGCAAGACCAAGTGATGAGAATGTTGATATCGATTTTGAATTGATCTATAGCATAGCCAAAACCCTCCCAACTCATAGATTAGTGCCGGTAAAAGTAAAACAAGATGAAGCTCCCAGACCAGAACTCTGCTGGAGCGCCATCTTTAATGCTAGTAACAAGGCTTAATCCACTTACCATCACAATGGCACAAAGAAGGGTATTTTTTTGTGCCATTATGATTAAAACCCACCTCAATTCTCACAAAATTTTTCTACCTGTGCGGATTAGGTCTTGAGCCGCGTAGCGGCGGTAGATCTTTAGCACAGGGCGTAAGCCCTGGGAATAGAATGGTAGAGCCAGCAAGCCCGGAAAAGGCGACAGATTATCTATGCCAATTCAATCTATCGCTCCTACGGAGCTCTATTCTATTTATTGATCGGTACCGGCGCTTACGCGCCGGCCTAAAGGTATCTCACCGCTACAGGGCTCAAGATCATCCTCTCTTGTGCCAGCCTAAAGGTATTTCACCACTGCGCGGCTCAAGATCTCATCCGCACAGGTGGAAATTTTTCTAATTCTGTCGGTTATCCTGATCCAATATCGTTTATACCATTATCACAAGGAGTAATTAGAAATGGTTTTAGTCAGTTATCTAAGAAGAAGTCTATTAATAATTAGTGTACTTGCTATCAACACGATGTTGAGTTGTTACTCATCACCTCCAACGTGGCCAATAGAGCGACAAGACTGTGCATCTACATTATCTCAGTCAACAACAGTTAGCACTGACAATATAGTTGCCTACATTGATGAAAGCGCTAGTATGAGAGGGTTTCTCTATATGAATTGGAATGATGAGACTACACAACAAACGATCTACAGTAGAACCTTAGCCAAATTACAAGATATTGTGACTAGCGAAGCAAATTTACATTTCTATATGCGTCGTGTCAGTGAATCAGTAGGTAGATTCGAGAGCAGTGGCAGTGAATTTGATCGCGCAACTCATGATGCAAGTTTTTATCATAAAGGGATAACCAATATTGCAAAAGCAGTACAGACATTCACAGAGAGTGTACCAAGTAGACAGTCTACTAATAATCAAATTGATCAAGAGAAGAGTGTTGCTCGACTACATATATTAATAAGTGATGGGATAGAGTCAAAAGTAGCAGGTGGAGTGGACCCTAGTAGTCTTAAAGTATCCTTACAGAGTTTGATAAAACAAGGATGGGCAGGTTGTGTTATTGGAGTAAAGAGCCAATTTGCTGATGCTGCGATTATCCCGGAGACCAATGATCAATTGCGTATTGCTTGGGAGAGTGGTAACGATGTAAAAAAGTTCCGACCTTTTTATCTATTTATCTTCTCACCCGATCACAACAGGCTTAAAGAGTTTGTCGAGGCTCTGAAAAAGAGGATTAAAGAGATTATTGCTACAGTGCCAAACTATGAAACAGATAGTTTGTTACAAGAATATGATTTTACAACGCTATACACTGATCCCTGTATGCCAGATGGTACAAAATGGAATATAAGCTCAACCAATAAGAGATCTCTGTTAATACCAGAGGCTAGCAAAACTGGTTTGAAATATACTCTCTGGTTAGATGTCAATACATCTGTAGAGAGCTATAATCTGGTAATTACTAAACTACCATTGACTAACAATGCCCTTGATGGTCTCACCCAAAAAGAGATTGCTAATCTCTTAGACTGGAAGTTGACACCATATTGTCCACAAGACATAGAATGCTCACGACAGAGATATCCACAAGTCTTGATCGATGGTGAACCATTGATAAATTCCGATGGTACAATTGCCTTAAAACTTAAGGCAGATTGGGGTATTCCTGGCAAGAGAAGAGATTGGTGCTTCTACAATCTAGAGGGCGTGTTCAGCAGAGAAAAACTAGCGCAAAACGATGGACCAAATTGGATACATAAATGGTCTACAGATCAAGACTACATAATTAGTGAGACTACTAAAACATATCGATTTCCTAGAGTCGTGGCAGGACTCTGGAATAATGATTTTATAAAGGAGAAGACTGCTGCCAGTCTACAGTTTCGTATCGGCCCATACTAAGTCGATCAATAGTAAAGACTCCATACAAGCTAGTTGCAGAACGCATGGGAGGAGAAATGATCTGGAAAGACATTGATTCCTATATAGATACTTTTGCCATATGGCAGGTAGTATTAAGTTATATTCAACATTCATTAGCATTAGCTCTCTGGTTACCTGAATTTATTCTTAGACTGTTTGTGACTGATCCAATAATGCGCACAATAACATCCGATTGGATTGTGGTTGCTAATAGTTGGTTTGCTACTTCACTGTTGATTGCATTCACTTTTGCAATTGTGATGCTCTTGATCAAGTGGCTGATGAAGATATTTGCCATTGTCGAGAAGCATAGAATATGGACAAGAAGACAGACGATTCTATTTCTTGCTGTTGGCCTACTTCTCAATTTTATCAGTCTGACATTTTTATGGTATGCAGATGATGTCTTTTTTACTGTTGTCGCTGTATATGGGCTATTGAATGGAATACTGTCTTCTTGGCTTATCTACGCAATTTTAGTCTCTCTTGGTCATCTGGTCTTTTGGCGAAGAGAGCTTTTTTAGTGAGGTAAAGAGATGCAAAAACCTAGAAATGTTTTTATTGCTGTTGGTGGTAGTGGTACAAAAGTAGCAGAAGCACTTGTACGATTGCTAGCAATGGGATTCCCCACCAGACGAGACGAGAATAACACCTTAACTAGCGCTGGTGAAAAACTAGAGATTTGGCGTCTTGATCCAGATGTAAGTTCTGGTGCTGGTAGTACACTGCTCAAAGCTGTACAGGCATATCAGCAATTACAAGAGATATTGGGTAGCAAGATCAATCCAGATGGTACAGTATCGAGTCGTTGGGCAATGGAGATCGATACCAATATTCGCCAATTAGATCCTTTTCAATTAGATAATCATGCGCTTACTAGTACTAAGAAAGGGGGTATGGCAAAGACACTACGCGGTATTCTTGATACTGAAGAGGAGAAGAAGCCCTCTTCCAAACCAGTATTGAATCCCTTCTATGGAGCAAAGGATCTAGACATCACGATAGATCGAGGTTTTTATCAAAAACCATTCATTGGTGCAGCAGTAATAGGTGTGTTTGTTGAAACTCTCAGGGATGAGAACACTGCCGGTGGCAAAGCAGTGAGATTCAATCGCTTTCAAAATGTCCCAACAAACTTCTTTTTATGCGGCAGCCTACATGGCGGAACAGGAGCTTGCGGTGTGCCAGTAACAGGTAAATTTCTTGGTGAAGAGAAATTGAGGAATATTTCACCAGAGCCTTGGCGAATTGGCGCTTGTCTATTGGCGCCTTATGCTAAACCACCACAACCACCACTTACTCTTCTCGATAAAGAAGAGGTTACTACAGCAGAGATCGAGGCTGCAGTAAAGCGACTTGATCAGGAAGTAAGTTTTAATGAGCTTACTCCAGAAGAGAAGAGAGAGTTGGCTAAACAGATTCTGTTAGGGTTTTATGCCGATCCTAACGAGATGGAAGCACGAACTAGACAGAGTCTCAACTACTTTAATCAACAGGTCGCCTCTTATTTCAATGAAGTATATCTTATTGGCAAGCCTGTGCCTGATACATTGGCTTATTGGAGTAATGGTGGTCAAAGACAGGTTAATCCGCTTAACTCAGCAGAAGTAGCAGCGGCAATCTCAGCGCTAAATTTCTTCTCGCGTTCAACATCACCAACAGGTTGCACACATTATATTGCTGGCACAACTGAGACATTAGACTCTCAAAAGATGCGCTTACGTGATCTGCCTCACTATGAGCTTGGCGAACGATCAACAGAAAAGATAGATCCAGAGCGCGTAGTACTAGCAACAGCAATCTTACACCATTTGGTACTACATCAACTTCCTTGGGATAAACCCGCCAAAGGCTGGGGCAACTTTCGATTATTAAAGCATTATGATGGCAATACAATAAGACAACAGCGGGATCATATATCCTATCGCCAAGCATTAGACATTATCGCTAACTCGATCAAAGCAACATTCTATTCACAAAGTGATGATAATGGTGCGGTCTTAACGCTAGGATGGGATAAAGATGGCGATGAACAAGAATTGAAACCACTACTTGCCAACAAAAATGAATATGTTGAGCAAGTCACAGGTAAGTTGGCATCAAAGACTTTCTTTAACTATTACGAGCCTAAAGAACCACTAACACTAGGAAGCTCGGCAATAAAGATATCAACAAGAGAGTTTAGCGAAATCGATCCAGGGCCTGATTACAGCTTGGGAGGCTATTTACGTCTGCTCTGGTCACTACTCTACGAGAAAAAATAACCTAGTTATTCCTTACTACTATTGAATGGCTATTGGGAGGAATTAAGATGCCGGTTCAAGTATTGATAAATTTGAATATTCTTGGACAGGAGTTGGGACAGATATCTAAGCACTCTTTCCAGCCGATCATTAAAGATCGGATAAATATTCCAGACTACAATGCAAAATTCTTTGAGACTTTTCCTACTGTATGGGCACAAACCTATGCATTTCGTCGATTACTAGAAGAGCGCAATCATCGTGCACTAGAAGAATGGGGCAGTCTATTACTGCTACATTATTTCAGAGTTGCACATTTAGATTGGCTGTCCAGTGAAACTTTACGGAATAAATATGATCGACACTTATGGCCAGCACTGATAGGAACATATCCATTGGGCGACAGCCGCTTGACCAGGATAGGAGTACTTAAACTCAATGATGGAACAGTGATCGGTGGTTATTTTGAACCGCTAATATTCTTTCCAGCACGAGGTCGCTCAGATTGGCACAAGAGTACATTATTGTCCCCTTATTTAGAGCAAGGTGAGCTTTGTTGGCCACGTATAAAACAGCAGTTTCTTACCAATAATCAGAGGCTAAAAGAGTTCTATGAACATCTAAAGAGCCTGGCATATAGTGTACTGGAGGGCGAATATAAGAAATTGCTCAACTATTTTTATGAAACTGTCGAGACCAGCTTTCAATCTATTCCTGATATCTCTCTGATAATTAAAAATCTCTCTTCCGATCCAAATACCTGGGGCAATAATTCACTTACACCAGATCAATTATTAGCAAAATATCCTTTGAGAAAACCGACCGCAGATGGTAAAGGATATGTCTATTATCTATTAGATGGGTTAACACAACTATCTACATCTATGACAACCCCGATCGAGGCAGGTTTGCCATCACCTATTCAGTACACTAGAGCGAGCGATAGTGAAATATCGATAATTTTTGATGGTAAGACAATACGTCAGCGTTTAGGCAACTACGATAGTATTGTTCTAATTAAAGATCTACTGATAGAAAAACCCTACTGGTGCAAAGTAGCAAAAAATTCTGATACCCACGGACTTAAAGTAAACATAGTAAACAGGATTGATGCTAGTGGTTATGGTGGCATATGGTCGGTCTTGAATGATGATGAGATAGCAATATGTCTGACACCATTGAAACAGGTATTCTTTGAGCATTTTCCTGAGACAATGGAACGGCCCAGCGATCACTTCTCTGCAACATTGGCTCAATACGGAGAAGGAGTTGACTGGAAGATTATGGTAATCGGTTTTGAGATCAAAGTGAGTACTAGTCCAATTATCTCCAAAGATCTGCCCAACCTCAGTCTTGCCCTTTGGCCACCAAAGGTTTCTGAAAAATGGCATCTATATGTTGCGGAAGGCGCTGGGGTAAAAAAGTCAGAATGTGGACGGCTGGCACTTATTGATGAACAGGGTAAACTAGGAAAGATCTACGAAATTGAAGGCGATGTTTATGTCAGTGTGTTAAATCAGACTACACAACCTAATCGCCCCAAGGCATTAACATTATTTGATGCTTCTGATACTGAGCGTGGCATACTCTTTCCTTTAGCGCTTCCTGAACATTCACCACGTCAAGGAGAATCAGCCGCTTTAGCAGTAGATTTTGGTACTAGCAACACCTGTCTTGCTTATCAAGTTGATGAGGGTTCGAAACCGCTACTATTTAGTCTTAAGCCAGCAATGTTATGGGGTAAGCAGCCTCCAGAGAATCCTGGTTATGTACCATTTGAGTGGAGTGGCACAAAAGGATTCTTTCCATCCATCTTACTAGTAAGAAAGAGAGCATTAAATGAACTAGAACAACTGCGAGTCGATCAACTACAACCTCACCATCTATTCAAAGTTGATATTCCTGGATTACACAAGGGTCTAGAGAATCGCCTAACCGATGGTTCATTCACGCATCTGTGGGAAACATATACTAGTATGAAATGGCAGACATCAGAAAATCTAAAATGGGCTAAAGGAGCAGGTATACCGGCACGTAGACTATTTCTTGCGACAATTCTTTTATATGCACATGCAGACTTATACTTTCAGGCAGGCGCTGTTATTAACAATTATGTTGCCACTTTCCCACTTGCACTTGACGATCCGGATACTTTCCATACCGAGATGCAGGCCACTATTCGTCAGATTCGCACACTATGTTATCCAGCTAATACTATAGATGATTGTGATTATCATCGGGGCGTCGATGAGAGTTTGGCAATTGCTAGTGGCGCTAATATTGAGCCTTCACAAAATGAGATGCAAGTTTTTGTAGATGTAGGAGGTGGAACAGCAGATATCGCCATTCGCCACAATCGCGATATCTTGGTACTCGATAGTGTAAAAGTTGCTGGTAATACTTTCTTCCATTTTGCCAAGCAGCATTTTGAAAATACACGTCAGCTTCATGGCGCAGACATATTTAAAAAACATCTTGCCAATCTACTTAAACCAGAAGAACTAGCAGAGTTCCATCTTACTCGCACTACTTTTGAAGTAGCAAAACTGAAACTACCAAACCTCTATTCTCTCTTGATCAATGGCCTAGATGATCTTGAGTTCAAACAACGAGAGCGAGAGGTATTGATGCATGGTATGGGAAGACCATCATATCAGCTCTATCGCGCCACTCTCTTCTTTAGACACCTACTTACCTACACTTTGATCCAAGGTTGTGCCGCTGTGGTCGATAATGAGGTGATAGTTCCTAATGGTTTCAGATTGATATTAAGTGGCAATGGTTGGGGGCTACTGATGTTTGCAGAATTACGCCGTGCAGCAAAACCATTGCTTGATGAAGCAGAAGATATTCTTAAGCGTCTTAAGAAAGCGATGTTGCCAACTCTTAGCGAGGAAAAGAAGCCATACCTTGAACAATTAAGAGTATCTGGTGTTGAACTACTTAATGAGCGTGATTTGAGCAATGCCAAAACATCCGTCGCCAAAGGAGCATTAAAGTTATTACCAAGAAATGGTGGGCGTGAGCCTGGTAGGGTACAGATAATAAATGGAAACGCTACACCATATACTGGTATCACGATCGAACAGGTGAAGATCAATAAATTCAATCCTACTACGGTGCACTGGTATGATCGTTGGGGAACTCAATATCTATGCGCAAAAATCGATAAGAAGGTGGATGAGTTCAAGCACCTGGAAGTAGTAGTGGCAAATAACAATCATCATACATTGCTACTGCTCTCTATATTTACCTGTTTGGG
>JBFLVQ010000269.1:0-11585 GCA_040758525.1 Acidobacteriota bacterium | reverse complement strand
CTTAGTCAGGTTTTTAAACTGGATGATCTTCTTTGACACCTTCCAGCGTTATTTAGCTGCCCAACTCACAGAAAGGGTACGAACACGCTTCGATGAAAAGTTCTTTGATAAAGCACTCTCGGTTCGTTTGGAATTATTGGAGAATGCATCCTATCACGATATTTTACAACGAGCCTGGCGAGCAATGGATGAATCGCAACTGGCTTATCAATTAACACAACTACTTAGGCTTGTTTCATTATTGTTTAGTTGCTTGGCAATTCTGCAGATATTAGCAAAGATAGATTGGTCTGTACCAATCTTGCTGCTTGCTGGCAGTCTGCTTGTGCTACGTTGGCAAATTATTAGAGAGCGAGAGTTAATAGAGATCAATTACAACCAAACTCCTCTACAGCGTAGACGCGATTATTGGCGCGATCTGGTGATTCGGCGTAACGCAGCATCAGAAGTACGGCTCTTTGGTCTAGCAACACATATTATTAGCACCTGGGGGAAGCTAACCGAGCAGATATTAAAAGAGATATCTTCTGTGCGGCATAGCAACATTATCAAGAGTTTGCCTGTAAAGGTCATCAATATTGGCCTATTTGGTATGGTTGGGTTCAGTCTAATCTTTGCTGCTGCCAGCGGAAAGATAGATGCAGGGGCATTGATTGCTTTTCTATATGCTCTACAAGATTACCTTAACAAGATCGCAATGATCAGTTGGCGTTTAGAAAGATCTCAGAGATTCTTTAGCCAAATTGGTTATGCACAACAATTTTTTGGCTTGCAGGGTGAGGAAGCAAAAACAGGTATGGCAGCACCAGAAACCTTGCATAAGAGTATACATTTCCAAGCCGTCAATTTCTCGTATCCAGGTAGTGATCGGCTTGCTGTTGCCGGAATAGATCTTCAAATTTGTCCAGGTGAACGTATCGCATTGGTCGGCGAAAATGGTGCAGGCAAGAGCACGATAGCAAAGTTGCTATTAGGACTCTATCAGCCTAGCAAGGGCACGATCACAATCGATGGTATCGATTTACAAACCATTTCTCCACAAGCTTGGCGGGCAAAGACAGGCGCGGTATTGCAAGATTTTATGCGTTATGCCTTCACCGCCTACGAAAATATAGGCCTGGGTTGTCTAACAAAACTTAATGATACAACAGCAATCGAAGCAGCCGCAGATATGAGTTCAGCCGCACAATTTATTTGTCAGCTTCCCAAGCTTTACGATACACCATTGGGTAAGGAGTTTGAAAATGGCCAAGATCTCTCACTAGGGGAGTGGCAGAAGCTAGCCATTGCACGTGTGTATTTACGCAATCCAGATATTATTGTACTTGATGAACCTGCTTCAGCATTGGATGCAATGGCTGAGCTAGAGATCTATCGCCAATTTCTACAGCTTTCCCAAGGTAAGACTGTGCTCTTTATTTCTCACCGGCTTGGTTCCGCGCGAATGGCAGATCGTATACTATTTCTCCAACAAGGACGTATTGTCCAACAAGGCACACATGAAGAGTTGATCACCAGCAGTGGACCATATGCAGAACTATATAATTCGCAGGCTAGCTGGTACAAGGAGTAGTTTTGTTAAGATCAAAATGGCTGAAGACAGCAGAATATATTTGTGCACTAAGAGTGAATAGCACCGTGCTAGGCCATTGGTGTTACTTACCAAAATTCTTGTGTCTGTTATGGAGACTCGGTTCTCGTGAGATAATGCTAATGGCGGTCTTTGCGTTGGTGAGTGGGTTGATGCCTTTTCTTAATCTAATTATTTTGCGTCGAGCGATTGATAACGCCGTTGGTGTTGCTAATGGCAATACTGCATTAACAGAAGCAGGGGTTTGGTTGAGTGCCTTACTGATTACCAATCTGTTACAGGAGCTGATCAACTCTATTGTTAGATGGATTGGCGACGATGTACAAGAGCGGCTAAAAGCGCGTCTACAGAAACGCCTGCTAGAAAAAGCAAGCCGTTTACCATTGGTCAATTTTGAAGAGCCGACATTCTACGATAAATTGCAGCGTGCACAACAAGGTTTGGACACGCGACTATTCAGTACAATAGAAAATCTCTTTCCAATCCCATCTTTGTTAGTTACTGCTGTTAGTCTATTGTTGTATGTAGGCTCGGCGCATCTGCTGTTTCCCATTATTCTTTTGGTAGGATTGTTACCATTGCATATCAGTAGCCTACACTCCTCGTTGAAGCAGTTCCTACTTGATCGCAAACAGACAGCAGACACACGAATGTTAAATTATCTAAGTGAGTTAATGATTAATCGTGAGGCGGCTGCAGAAATACGTCTGTTTGGGCTTCAAGAATATCTTTTAAAAAAGAGACAGCAGCTTTTTTCTCGATTACGTGATGAACGTTTAGGAATGGCAAGCACACAAGCACGCTCATTGTTAAGATCTGCTCTAGTAGAGCAACTGACTTACGGATCCGTGATACTAGGCGTGGTTATGCTGATACTACGTGGCCGTCTCTCGATTGGCCATTTCGCTGCCTATTTAAGCGCCGCCGAACGTTTCCGTGATAGCGTAAGTACTCTACTAGCAGGTATAGGAAATATTCATAATGATCTTCGCTATATTGGTGATCTGTTAGATTATCTAGATATGGTAGAAGAACAGGTTAACAGTCACACAGAGATTGCCGCCCGTAGCATAGAAGTGAGTGCTGATATACCTGAGATTCGCTTTGAAGATGTATCTTTTCATTATGCTGGTTCTGATAGGCCCGTACTGGCAGGAGTTAATCTGCTTTTACATCCTCGCGAACATGTTGCCCTAGTAGGCCAAAATGGGGCGGGAAAAACTACCCTAGCAAAGCTTTTGCTTGGTCTATATCGACCTACCATAGGCCGTATCACAGTTGATGGTGTAGAACTTTCTCAGATTGATCTTGATCAATGGCGCAATCGAGTCACCGCTGTTTTCCAAGATTTTGTTAGGTATGAGTTAACAGTAAAGGAAAATATCGGTTTTGGTGATCTACGGCAACTACATAATAACGATGCCATTCAATTAGCAGCAGCAAAAAGCAGCGCAGATGCAGTAGCAATAAACTTACCATTAGCCTATGAAACACCGCTGGGAAGTACTTACTTTCAGGAAGGTCAACAACTATCTATGGGACAATGGCAGAAATTGGCGATAGCGCGAGCTTATTTACGTGATGCAGCTATTCTTGTACTGGACGAGCCGACTGCTTCACTAGATGCTCGCGCAGAGGCAGAAATCTACCATCAATTTCACCGTATTTCACGAGGCAGATCGGTGTTGTTTATCTCTCATCGATTGGCCTCTGCACGTCTTGCCGATCGTATACTGTTCCTTGAAGATGGTCAGATCGTTGAAGAAGGTGCGCACAATCAGCTTATCGAAAGCAACCAGCGTTATGCACACCTCTACGCTAGTCAAGCAGCGCTCTACCAAAGCAGCGGTATTAATAAAAAACAAAATTCCTAGATACATCGTAAATGCATAAAAAGGAGTAAAATATGAGAGTATCTATGGATCATATTGTTTTAAATGTAAATGATATTGATAAAGCAATCCATTTTTATACTGAGATATTGGGATTTGAAGTTGAAAGAGTTAATGAATACAAAGAAGGCCGAGCCCCCTTTCCCTCAATTCGTATAAATGCAAACACAGTTATAGATCTTTTTCCACCAAATAGATGGAAGAAGATAGATGATCTTAAAGGCTATTTTCCCAACCTTAACCATTTCTGTTTAGCAGTAGAGTTTGATGATTGGCAGATGTTATTAAAACGGTTACAAATGTATAATATACCTATTCATAGAGAATCAGATAAGAACTGGGGCGCAAAAGGTGAAGGGATATCTTTCTATATTAATGACACAGAAGGGAATGAAATAGAAGTCCGTTATTATGAGTGATAACAGCATATCAACGACATCCCATACATTCGGTTGTGCACGTTGCACTGCAATACCGAAAACGCCTTTTCAACTGGTTCGTACGCTGTTAAAGGATGTACACGAAGATTACACACTAGACCAATGTGTTGATTGTGGACAAATCTACCTGCAACATTGTAAAGAGATAGGAAGATTTGATGGAGAAGATGATCTATGGACAAGATGGGTTCCGCTTACATCACAAGAGCGTGATCGTATAGAAGAACTTTTCCCCCTGGAGGGTGAGAATTGGGAAAAAGTTAGCATTCTAAATGAATTCCTACACAATCGACGACGACTTGTAAAACATCCATATGGAAAATACTACTGGACCGATGAGCCAAATGACGCTTGCGATCTAGTTCGTCCCGGTTGGTGAAACTCTTATATAGGTAATTTATTGTACATGCAAGATGATCTTTCCACGTGTGCGCCAAGTACGACTCTTCTCATGCGCAGCTTTTACTTGAGAAAGAGGATAGACTGCATCAATAATTGTATGAACCTTTCCTTTTGCCATTAAAGCTGCTATATGCTCAAGAGCCAGCCCATCAGCCGGCACCAACACAATATGAGTGCTTCTAGTACTGTTAAGGCTCAAGAAGCGAATATAGTTTGAAATAATAGTCTGACAAAAATTTTGTAGATTTGGAATGGTAGTAATATAACGCCCATGCTTGTTTAGCACAGTAGCACATTTGTCAAGACTTTCCCGACCAATGGTATCAAAGACAACATCCTGATTATTAAGTATGGAAGCAAATTTTTGTTGCTTATAATCGATAATGGTATCTGCTCCCAATGATTCCATAAGAGAAATATTAGCAGTACTGGTAATTGTGCTTACCGTTGCACCCAATGCCTTTGCCAGTTGTACAGCATAAGTGCCAACTCCACCCGAAGCCCCAACAATAGCAATACGACTACCATCTTTTACTTGAGCTATTCTTACCAGTGCCGAATATGCTGTAAGTGCTGCACAGGGCACACCAGCAGCCTCTTCATGAGAGATGGTAGAGGGTTTTCGAGCTAGTGCCGATTCGTCAATAGCAATATATTCTGCATATCCGCCCATACCGCCAAAAGCGGTCTGCATACCAAATACAGCATCACCAGCGCGAAAACGATATGCACCTGGCCCCGCATCAACAACAACACCCGATATATCACTACCTAGAATGATTGGAAATGCAGGCATAATATAGCGAAAAATATATCGTCCTTCTCGTAGCAGCCAATCTCGTGGGTTTACACAGCTTGCATGTACTTGAACAAGGACTTGACCTTTAGCAAGTTTTGGTTCAGGCAGATCCCCATATTCTAGTGCTTCAACTCCACCATATTTTCGAATAAATACTGCTTTCATATCTTCTATCTCTCGATCAATTAAACGGTCTCTGCAAGAGGTTAAGAGATAAGCCAGGCATGTATTTGTGACCAGATAGAGTCTCTAAATGTTTCACGAAATAGTCCAAAATGGCCGATCGATTTTGCGCCTACATCAGCCGGGTGCAGTTCTATTAGCCTTTTAACAGACTGTGGGTAGCGAGCCAGTAAACGCTCTACACTGTCACCGCCAGCATAACTATCATCAGATATCTTATAAGCGAGTATTGGCGCAGAAAAATTCTCATAATAGGTCTGGAAAAGTTTATTAGCTTCACAGAAAAGATAGTCTCTGCTTCTACACCATTTTGCCCATTGCAAGGCAACTCCCTTAGGTAAGTCTTCACCCAGACCAAGCCTGCCAGGAAAATAACCGAATAGTCGAGTAACAACAGGAAAAAGCAGATACCAGTAGAAGATCATCTGTGGCCAGGTTCGTTTATGGAAATTGCCCCAGTAAGCAAGTTGGCTGGCTACTAGCACAACACGATCAATTGCTTGATGACTAGGCAGCATTCCTAAACACTGACCACCAAAAGAGTGTCCAATTACACACAGACGTCTATGAGGATATGAGGAGCGAGCAAAGTTTATCACCGCCTCAGCATCAAGAATTCCCCACTCAGTCATGGTTGCCTGAAATCCCGCTAGTGAACTAGCAGGACGTGACTGGCCAATACCACGATAATCATAAGTGATTACTGTAAGCCCTAGATCGGCTAGATAACGGGCAAATTTCTCATAATAACGTTGTTTAACAGCGGTGGCGGAATTGATTACAATAATGCTATCTCCATCCTTACCATACTGAGTTGCACCAAGCTTAAAACCATCGGCTGTGGTTATTGTCAAATTGCTCATAGTTACTCCAAAAGATAGTCGAGAAATAGTTTCTCTAGTCTTTGTGTGACTTCTCCTAAGCTGATTTTAAGATATTTAAAATCACCGTCTGCGACTGCGTCACTAATACGCTCTAACGTTAATAACATAAAGAGAGTCTCAACAACTGGTTTGATCGGCTTGCCAAAACTTCTACGTACCAGATTAGTAAGATTGATAAGCCCCTCTCGGCGCTCTAAACGAAATTTAAGAACCTGTTTATCCGTAGCAGAAAGACACCTGACACTGGCACGGAAACCACTCCATTCAACATAAAAGGGGAGAATGGTGGTAGTTAACTTTCGGCAGAACTCTTCAGGAATATGGTTGTGTTCCAATAGATCCATAATTGCTAAGCGTTGTTGTTCATGCCAGACACAATATACTTCCTTAAAAATCTCTAGTTTATCCTTAAAGTAACGGTAGAAAGTTCCTGGCGTATAACCTGCTGCTTTGGCAATCTCATTGCTATCTGTATTGAAATAGGTTTTTGTGTTAAACAACTTAATTGCACTCTGAACCAGCGCCTCTCTAGCTTGTGCCGGATCTCTCAACTTTTTTGATGTCGCTGTCTTCATATAAATGTCTCTTCAGTGAAAATATAAATATCAGCTATAGTGATATTTATATTACTATAGCTGATAAAAATTTCAATAGTAAATAATGGTTTGCGATCAGCAATACTTAAGGAAAAAATAGTATTAGGTGGATTTCATTTCCAGATCGAAGGCCTGGCGTGCTTTCTCGATCTCGTCAAAATGTTCTTCTGCCCAAATCCAAATAGTGCAGACTGTTTCTCCCAAGCTTTCACCGAGTGGGGTAAGCTTATAATCTACACGTGGTGGCACAACCGCATGAACATGACGTGTGACGAGTCCATCTCTTTCCAACTGCCGTAGTGTCTTGGTAAGCATCTTTTGACTGACTCCACCAATCCGCTCGCGTAGTCGAGAGAATCGCATCTCACCATTAGTGGCTAAAATCTCAAGGACAAGTAGTGTCCATTTGTCAGCAAATCGTATCAGTATTTCACGTACTAGTTCTTCAGTCTTTATTTGATCATTAGACGAGTTCATTCACTAATCTCCATGGTTTCCGAAGGGAAAGTATAAAACTTTCAAGTGCCTTATTGCTATAGGAAATTAACCTCCCTAAGATTAGTCAAACCATACCGTTTGATCTAAACAAACAGATTATTGAAACAGTACTAAAGGAGATAGTTTATGACTATAAACGATCAGAAGATATTGCGACAACTCGGTGCTAGAGGCCCCCAAGTCTTCCCATTAGCTCTAGGATGTATGGGTATGTCTGGCATGTACGGTCATGCAGATGAGAATGAGAGTATCGCAACTATTCATGCAGCACTCGATCAAGGTATCACACTACTCGATACAGGTGACTTCTACGGAGTAGGGCACAATGAACTACTGATTAATCGTGCGCTTAAGGATCGTCGTGACAAAGCTCTTCTCTCGGTAAAGTTTGGTGCTTTGCGAAGTCCTGATGGTGGTTGGAGCGGTAATGATACTCGCCCTGAGGCGGTGAAAAACTTCCTTGCTTACAGCCTGACTCGCCTAGGAGTAGATCATATAGATATATATCGCCCGGCACGTCTTGATCCCAAAGTTCCTATTGAAGAGACAATGGCGGCCATTGCTGATATGGTGAAGGCTGGTTATGTTCGCTACATAGGATTATCAGAAGTAGGGCCAGAAACTATACGCCGGGCACACACTATTCATCCCATCACTGATCTACAGATAGAATATTCCCTCATCAGTCGCAATCCTGAAAATGAGATCTTTCCTTTGCTTAAAGAGCTTGGTATTGGTGTAACCGCTTATGGTGTACTTTCAAGAGGGTTGCTTAGCAACTCTGTTCCTACTGCGCCAAATGACTTTCGTGCACATCTACCCCGTTTTACAGGAGAGAATCTTGCTCAGAACCGACGCCTGGTTGAAGCGTTGAACAATCTATCTGCTGAGAAGGGAGTTAGTCCTTCGCAACTAGCTATTGCCTGGGTACTGGCAAAAGGGGAGACTATCGTTCCTCTTATTGGTGCTCGCACACAACGGCAACTACAAGAATCTTTGGCTGCTATAAATATAGATCTATCCAAGGCAGAAATTGATCATATTGAAGAAGCCATTCCTGCCAGTGCGATTGCTGGGACACGTTATGATGAATCGCAGATGAAGATGCTCGATAGTGAGCAGTGACAGATGTTTTTGCATTTAAATGGAGAAGAGATTTGCAGCCCGGGAGACTGTTAATGCAGTTGCACTTTCTAGGTCGCAATTTGAGTTATATAATAGGGTCTCTTAGTTTAGAAAACAGATTCTCAGAGGTGAGAAAATGAAGAGGACCTTGTTATTGCTAGCAATCACCGTTGCTTTGCTAATTCCTAAAGTAGCTGATAGTAATTCGCAAGATCAGAGTAGAAATAGAGCCTTCAAGGAATTGCATGATAGCTATGTAGTGGAGTTTCTACGTCGTAATCCAGTAGTAAACACCTATCTAGGTGGTGCTGGTTTAGATGCCTCATTGCAAGAGGTGGACGGACATCTGCGCGATCATTCCGCCGCTGCAATAGAGGCCGAAGACAAATGGCTTGCCTCCACGCTGGCGGCTTTTGAGAAGATCGATGTTAATAAGCTAACAGCAAATCTCCGGATCGACCATGAGGTAGCGATGGCACAGATTCGCTTTCTACTACATCAGCACCAAGTGCGTCGCTATCAGGAACGTGCGCTCGACACCTATATCGACGAACCGTTTCGCGCCATCGATTGGCAATTGCAAGGAATGACGCAAACAGGCGAGAAGACTTATGGTACTACAGCAGAATGGTTGCTAGTCATCAAGCGCCTTGGTGAGATCCCAAGCTTTCTTACCACTGCTCAACAGCAATTACTGGCAGGTGTGAAATCCAACAACACACCAGATTATCGTATGCTACGCCGCAATGGCGTTGATATAACAGAAGCAGATGCTAAATATTTTGAAAAGACCCTCCCTGCCATTGCGGCAGAACGTATTGCTGGTCCATCACGCGAAGAGTTGATGGCAAAACTCCGTGAAGCTTCCTTACAAGCTGCTACAGCATATCGTGGGCTACGTGATTTTGTTATAAAAACTTTCTTTGAGGATGAGCGTACCCTAGAGGTTAAGCCATCCTTTCGTGGTGATCGCTTCCAATTCGGTGAGGCAGAGTACAATTGGGCACTGAAAAACAATCTGAGAATTAACAAGAGTGTTGCTCAGCTCTATGAAGAGTCCTGGCCAATCGTACAGGCAACACGAAATGAGATGATCGCACTTGCCATAGAGATAGGAAAGAAACGAGGATGGCAGCTTCCTACCGATGGGGAAGCGGCAGTAGGTACTGTCTTTGACGAACTCTCGAAAGAGTATCCTAAGAGTGATGCAGAGATGGTGGAATGGTACCGAATGGCGGCTTTTCGCTTGGTTGAATATGCGCGTAAAACCGGTATCTTTGATGTTCCTTCCGATTATAAGCTGGATGTTAGCGAGACACCTCCACCGCTACGAGCATCAATTGATGGAGCAGCTTACTATCCCGCGCCACCTTTCAAGACTACTGGTGTGGGCCGCTTCTACATCACTCCTACAGACAATAACGCAGCAGAACTAAAGTCGCACAACCGCTCGGCACTCGCTGACCTGGCTGCACACGAAGGCTTTCCTGGGCATGACTGGCATTATAAGACTATGACTCAGTATCGCGCGAATATCTCCGCGGTTAGATGGCTAACACCTGGCGCAGTAGAGGATTCATCATCAATGTGGCAAGATTCTATGGCTTCAGAAGGATGGGCACTCTATGCTGAAGCCCTAATGGCTGAGCGACAACCAAATGCACCAGAGGGTTTTTATACACCGGAAGAGAGACTCTACCAATTGCAGGGCAAACTCTACCGTGATCTGAGAGTTCGTATAGATACAGGAATTCATACCAATCGGATAAAATATCACGAGGCAGTAGATCTCTTCTCCCAGGTGGTAGATTTTCTCCCTGGTTCATGCAGCGATCCAGTTATAACCAAAAATGAAATAAAGCGAGCCAGTTGTGAGTCGTCAGAAAGAGCCATTTTTCGCTATTCAAGATGGCCTACTCAAGCGATCACCTATCGGCTTGGTAAAGATCAGATCTTTTCCCTACGTGACGAGGCAACTAAACTTGCTAGAGATAAGTTCTCAGCAAAACAGTTCCACATTATTTTTATGAAGCAGGGAACGATACCGGCAGGATATTTTAGGGAAGAGCTTCTGCGCGAGATACAAAAATAGGTAGTATGGGGGTCTATTCCATACTACTTATCCGGTAGCATCAACTTTTCTGCTAAAACATCAATACTAATACCCCATTCTGGCCCTTCCTTCAAGAAGGGCCATTCCCCTTGAATCTGTACAGCGGGGTTTAGCACAAAGAAGATATCGCGATCTTCGACTACCTGCTTTAGCTTTGACAGCATCACCTTACCAATACGAAAATGGCTCTCTTGAATCTCTTCAATAAAGCGGAAAGCGCCTTTTTCTGAATCAAACACAAGCATTAGCTCAACCAATTTGCCTCGACGTACTGTAAACATTTTCCATAAATCGACTGTTCCCTCAGTTATCAGATACAGTAGAGGCTCAACAGGCTGATCTACATTAGTCGCTTCCGCGGCTGGAAACTTCTTCTTTGGTACTCTAATTCCCGTAGTCATTTGCCCCATTCCTGTCTTAAAACCAATTGCCAACCGGTGGCTTGATAAAATTTCTCAGCAACAGCCTGACCAGCATAACTCATTCCTACTCCACTGGCTATTGCTACCATTACAATCCTCTCTGCCAAATTAATACTAGGCTCACGCTTGATTCTCCACTCTTTGGGAATAAACTCCTTGGCCAATTGTTGTAGTTTGATCTGATCAGGATTCTCCCTTACTCTCATCTGATAACCAGTCTGGCGCTCTAACAAAGCTAGTTCTTGCTGATAACGAGCACCTATCTCTGCTGTGATGAAAGTAATCTCTATAGTATCGCCCTTCTGTCCTATCTTCAATGGCTGATGGGGCCGCTCAGCAAATACTGCACGAATACTAGCAAATGCTGCATTTGCTTCCATACGGTCGCGCCTCTCTACCTCATTGCTAGCAGTATTAACAGGGGTGGGTAATTCTACTACTAGTTGGTAGCCAGTCTTCTGCTCAAAAGATTTCTGATACTGGGTAAGCAATGCTTGATCATAGTTGGCAACCTTCACTGTTACTCTACCAGTATCTAGTCTAACTGAGGCATTCTCTGGCTGCCATTGACTGGGTAATACCTCTCTGGCTGCCTTGAGTAGTTCCTCCATATGTGGCTCTGGATTTATCTTAATCAACC
>JBFLVQ010000268.1:0-11619 GCA_040758525.1 Acidobacteriota bacterium | reverse complement strand
AATTTTAAGATCTGGAAAAAAGTTCTTTATAAGCGAACTGAAACCAGATTTTGAAATAACTTAAGAAAAAGCTAGCTATCTTATATCTGATAATTATCAGCATATAAATTAAAGTTTTACTGTTGCTTTTTTGGCAAGGGCGTGTTTTTTTTGTTTCTATTAACTCTAATACTTTCTTGGAGCTATAGTCCGGATAACAATAAAAACCGCTTGCAGTTTTTCTAAAAATAGTCTATTTAATAGATAGTTTTTCAAAACTATTATTCATATGCTTAATGCAACATATTATAGTTTGAGTAATGCTAAGAAATAAGCATTAGATAAAATCAGGAAAAGGAGTAAAACTCTTAGAGTTAAGAGAAACGAATTTCAGCACTATATCTTGCTGCAGGTATAATTGCTAAAGCGAAGCTACCACAGAGTATTCAATTTTATATTATGGATACTCTATTTTGCTGCACAATAGAAGATAGTAGTACCAATATCAAGTAAGCGAAGATGATGAGTTTAAGGTTCATTACACCTCAATTTGCCACAATATGCTCTTGGGAGAGAAAATCTTCCATCTCTGTTGAGCGTTTATCACTCCAGGACGCAGATCTGCCACTATACTCCTATGAAATAACATTATTGGAGTCAATAAGGTATAGACTAAAAGACATTTGACCAAGTTGAAGCGGTTACAATTAAAGAGTCAATGGGAGCAGGAGAACCCTAACTACTGTCTGAAGTAATGAGTATTTTTCAATAGGAAAATTAGTAAACAGACCCTGTTATTGAAACAGCTTATCCGCATAGAGCTTTATAAAGAAAGCTTAAGATCGTGTACACAATCCTAAGTATAGGGTTAATAGCGGCAAAGGATTGCCGATTCTAGTCTTGAATATCTCGAATTGATTATCTACAGCGACTTCATGCCAAAAAATCACGAATAACAAGTTGGGTTGGGTTCGCGTCAATGGGGTTGTAAAAGGCGAATTACCGAACTATTGCTTCCCGTAGTTTCACTATGGGCATCTAATAGTTTACAACAGGTTCAATACCATATATTGGCTATAGTTGAGGTTCGTATGGAAAAAATACCAGTCATTGCTTATAGAAGACATGGTAACGAGCTCCAGCAGCAAGTTTATAGCACCATTTCTTTGAATGGTGAAACAATAATCTCCAAATTACAAAACTCTCTACAGCTACTAGCCAACCCCACAATCTGGTCTATTAAGCCGTATCAACCAGGAAAATCTATTTCTGAAGTTAAAAAAGAGTTTGGCTTGGAAAACATAGTAAAACTGGTCTCTAATGAAAATCTTATGGGGCCTTCGCCATTGGCACTGGCAGCAGTGCAATCCCTACTACCAGAAATTAATTTCTATCCTGAAGATAGTGCTAGGGAATTGAAGTATGCTCTCGCTAAAAGGCATGGCGTTGGTTGTGAGAGTATCATTTTAGGTCATGGAGCAACCGACATTCTGGAGATTATTGCGCGAGCTTTTCTCTGTTCTGGTGATGAAGTGATTTCAGCCCATCCTAGTTTTCCTTGGTTTCAAATGTTAGGGCAAGCCAATGGCGCAAAGAATGTAGTAGTGCCATTGCGCGATCACACTCATGATTTGCAAGCAATGGCAAGCAGTATCACGAACAAGACAAAACTGATTTTTATTGCTAATCCTAATAACCCTACTGGTACTATGGTAGAGCCGCTTGAATTAAACTCTTTTTTGAGATTATTACCAGCAAATCTGGCTGTGGTTCTTGATGAAGCTTATATAGAGTATGCTACCAACACAGAGACTGATGCCTGGCAATATCTGTCAGATAAATTGCTAATCATTGTTAGAACCTTTTCTAAAATGGCAGGGTTAGCTGGGCTGCGTATAGGCTATGCTGTTGCGGAACGCCACATCATAGAGTTACTGGAAAAAGCTAGACAACCATTTAATACCACTAATCTGGCACATATAGCGGCATTGGCAAGTCTCCAAGATCACCAACATATTGAGCGCAGTCGCCAGATGGTAATTAATGGTAAAGCATTTCTCTATGCTCAATTAGAAAAACTTGGTGTAAGTTATGTGCCTAGTGAAGCAAATTTTGTCTTTGTTGATTTTCAACAAGATCCGGGAGCGATCTTCAATGCCTTACTACAACGCGGGTTCATAATTCGACCTGTGCTTGAGACTTGTGCCCGGATCACCATTGGCTTACCAATACATAATAATAGCTTGATGGAGGCTTTAGCAGAGGTGTTGTCGGAGCATAAAATTAAGTATCGAACAGTTAGGATTAGTTAGCAGTATGGCTTGGTCTCTGTTGATGACGAGGCCAAGTCAGATATCGTATGGTAGCAAGCACATAACTAGTTTGAGAGTAAATGGCATTAACAGGGATCAAGTTGAGAACTTATCCCGCCAGCGAGGAGAAAAGATTCTCTCGCAATGATGAGAGGTAACAATGACAAACAAAAGAATAAGATTTGTGGATTGCACATTACGGGATGGGGAACAAGCACCGGGAGTCTTTTTTACTCTTGATGAAAAGTTAGCTATTGCTGATCTTTTAGATACTGCTGGAATCGATATTCTAGATGCAGGAATGCCCAGCGTCTCAGAAGAAGAGAGGAAAACGCTTGAGGCTTTGTTGCAGCGAGGCTATCGCACGACTATTGCTGCCACTGTACGTGCGCTACGCCATGATATAGATCTAGCATTAGCCTGTGGCATAAAAGAAGTCTTTCTGTTTATGCCCGTAAGCCCGCAGCATTTGCAGCATAAATTCGGTATCACACTGCAGCAGGCGCAGCCTAGAATAGAAGAAGCGGTGGACTATGCAGTAGGAAAAGGGCTACGGGTTAATTTCGTTGCGGAAGATACTGTGCGTGCAGATCCATCGGAATTAGCGCCGATATTTGATCGTGTGAGTAAGCTGGGCGCTAGCAGTGTCATGATATGTGATACAGTTGGAGTTATGTGTCCAGAGACAATGACCAAGTTTATCAACAGTCTAGCCCAACTTATGGAGTCTGAAATTGCTTTTGGAGTACATTGTCACAACGACTATGGTTTGGCAACCGCAAACACATTAGCCGCGATCAATTCCGGTTGTAGCTTGGTAACTGCAACAGTTAATGGTTTGGGCGAACGCGCTGGCAATGCTGCTTTGGAAGAGGTGATCTGTGCATTGGACAATCTGTACAGAGTACCATTAAATATAGATAAGTTAATATTGCAGCGCCTCTGTGAGACAGTAGCGATAGCATCAGGGGTGTTCTTGATGCCTACCAAGCCGATTGTCGGGCTCAACGTGTTCCGACATGAATCGGGAGTTCATGTCGATGGTATGCTAAAAGATCCATCTACTTATGAATCAATCAATCCAGAACAATTGGGGCGAAAACATCAATTTCTCTTAGGAAAACATGCTGGACGTGGGTTGATTGAAACCCTGCTCAATCGCCAGGGCATCAATATGTCATCGGAAGTTGTTATGCGTATTTTAGAGCGTGTTAAAACCGCCAAAGTGTCACGCGATAAAACGGCATTTGCACAGATGGCGGCACAGTTGCAGCAATTCTGGACTTATCATCTCTCCTTTAACGAGGAAGAATTTTGGCAGATTGTCGATGAAGAGTTGAATCGCGAACATAAAGTCGCAGGTGTTTAACTACATTTCAAATCTGGTTCTACGATCTGAGGACCTGGTATTAACAGATGCAAAAACAGACACTGACAGAAAAAATACTATTGCGAAAAGTGGCTGTGCCAATATTGCCAGACAGCCAATACTTTCGCATCCCAGTAGATTTGGTCTTAGGCCACGATGCTACCATAGCACTGCTTATTGATCGGTTTAAGAAAACTGGTCAGCATATCTGGGATCCATCACGCTGTTTCTTCGCTGCTGACCATTTTGTACCTCCTTCTACACCAGAGCGAGCAGATATATTGAACCGTTATCTAGACTTCGTAAAAGAGCAAGGAGTACCTCAAGATCTGCTTTATCGTGGTATCAGTCATCAGCTTATGCTGGAAGATAACCGCTGCCAGCCGGGTATGGTGATCTGTGGTGCAGACTCACACACCGTTATGGCTGGTGCGCTAGGTTGCTTTGCTGCTGGAATGGGATCAACCGATATAATGGCACTGTTGCTTACTGGTGAAGTTATTATCTCGATTCCAGAAACGATACGTGTAGAGCTAAGAGGAAAATTACCGTCTTGGTTGTTTGGTAAGGATATTGCGCTTGAGATCATAAGGCGTATTGGTGAAGGGGGAGCTGTTGACTGTGCACTGGAATATCACGATCAGACAGAGTCTGGTATCCCAATGGACAGCCGCTTTACTATTTCCAATATGTCTGTGGAAGCTGGTGCGACCAATGGTGTGTTTGTACCAGACCAAGCTCTGCGACGGTATTTGTCGCAACGCGACGCAGCAGCGAACACCGGCACGAACCGTATTCGATACAATGAGGCAGTCTGGTTATATCCTGATGACAATGCCAATTATGCTCAACAACTCCATATAAATGTTGAGGCATTACCTCCGCTTGTTGCCTTACCTGGTGGTCTAAATAAGATTGTCTCAATTAATGAAGTTGAGTCTCACCCAGTACAACAAGTGTTTATAGGCTCTTGTGCGGGTGGTCGTGTGGAAGATTTAGCAATTACAGCCCGACTCTTGCACAAACGGCGTGTTGCGCAGGGTGTACGGCTTGTTGTTACGCCTGCTAGTCAGACTATCTACTATGAGTGTTTGCGCAATGGTATCTTCCAGGTTTTGGCGGAAGCTGGTGCATTAATTACCAACTCTTCCTGTGGCGCTTGTGGTGGTATTGATAAAGGCTTGATCGGTGCCAGGGAGGTCTGTGTTTCTACTTCTAATCGTAATTTCCGTGGCCGTATGGGTTCTCCTGATGGATTGATCTATTTAGCATCTCCGCTCACAGCCGCCGCCGCTGCGATTACTGGCAGATTGACGGATCCACGTCCATTGCTGGCAGATGCTGGCATCAAGGATTTTCACTTCAACCCATGGCCTATGGCGTCAAAGAATTTTTTCGCCTCTATTTAGTGGCAGTATCGTGTCAGTGGCAAGCTGACCGAGTGTTGTTAATTTGGCAAGTTAAGGAGCGTAGTGCGAGAACTCGCTTGTCTACCATAGCTTTTCGCACTTTCAGAATAAAAAGATGATTATTAAAGGCAATGCTTTAGTGATGGGGGATAACGTAAATACAGATGTTCTGCATCCATCACACTTCTTTTCTTTAGACGACAGTAAAGTGCGTGCGGGATTTATGCAGGCTGCGGCTGGCTATGAACAGATCGGTAATAGTGATCTCTCCAATCGAATTATCTTGGCGGGAGAAAACTTTGGTTGTGGATCGAGTCGCGAGACTGGCGCACGTGTCTTTCTACTGGCTGGTGTAAAAGCTGTGGTAGCGCGTTCACTAGCACGCATCTTTAGTCGCAATGTTCGCAATCTAGGTCTGTTGGCAGTCGAGTGCCCTTCTTTGCCTGCTGATCAGGTTAATGGCAGCGAGTTAGAGATTGATCTGGAACGCTGGACTTTAACCATTTTAGCTTCTGGTCAGACCGAACCTTTGACACCTTTAGATCCATTCTGGGAAGCAGTTATTAAGGCTGGTGGACTGATGCCTTTTCTAGGGTTCAAAAATGAATAAAACTGTTGATGGTAATGGTTCTCTGTCAAGGAAAACCAATCCTAAATATGACGCAGATGTGATCGTTGTTGGTAATGGACCGGCGGGTCTAGCTGCTGCCATAAGGGCACGTTGGGTTAAAGGATATTCTGCACTCCCTTGTTCTGTAACTGTACTTAGCATGGGGCCAGTTGGCGGTTTGCTACCTTGGGGCGGAGTTATTCTCAGCGGACCAAGTTGGGCATATAAGGGTGAAGATCTGTTAGTAAAACTGACTGCTGATGTAGAGCGATTCGCAATTCCTATTCTTACTGGGGAGATTAAGGCAATCTATCGTGAAGATCCTTTTTGGGTTGTTGCTGGAGAAGGCTTTTCTCCTCAACGAACACTTAGTGTCATTATTGCCACTGGTATGCGTATCATTAATAACGAAGGGAGCTATTATCAAAAGGGTGTTCACATCACCTTTAAAGGATACGACTATTTCCCCATACTCATTAATGATGCCATCGCCGATAGTAATGGTGAAGGTTTGCTAGTAATAGGAAATAACCGCACAGAACTATTAATACCCCTATTTCAGGGAGTGCGAGAGCGGGCTGGAGGGCTCACCTTCCTACTTGATGTAGTGTCGAACAGGCAGACAACCGCAAGCTATCCTGGTACGGTTGTTAGTGGTCGCTTGACTTGCGTTAATATAGACCCTTTGATCAAATCCCATCGTGTTTTTGAGGTTAATGTGGCAGATCATAATGGCACAATAACAAAACTACGTTGCGGTGCCATTCTCATAGACTACAATGCCTTTGAACATCAACCATCACCTTTCTTGGCAGTACCAGAGATAAAGCAGGAAAATGCACTCCTTAGTGTAGCACACGACGAGCGTGGATTTATTATGGTTGATCGATGGATGCAGACTTCACTGCCAGGTATATTTGCTGCTGGTGATGTGACTGGTCGCTATTCATCTACGTTAATGGCTTTAGGCGATGGCGTATGTGCTGGTTTTTCTGCTTACAAATGGGCTTTTCAGGCCAAATTTGGCCATGAGCCAAGACTTTTTGCCTATTCGCCAATCAATGAAGTGATTATTCCAGGCACAAAAGATCTGCCATTCTTACCCGATTGGTGCTATCCAAAACTTCTCAGTGGCAAACCTGAATTCATCGCCTTAGCTAAGCAAGCAGGCATTGAACTGGCTGGCGTAGCTCTAGATACGCTGTTAGATGGTACTCACAGTTTGGCACAGATCGCTACACAAATGAACTGGGACTTAGAAAAATTTAGAGAGCTAATAATCAACGCTTGTGCTGCCCGCTTGATGACAGTACATCTGGTATGGTTGCAGGAGACGCGCCAAGATCTGTGTTCTGCACAAACTGTCACCTTGCACGTACAATAAACAATAAAAGAGAAGCTCTCCTAACCATTGTAGCAGGAAATGGCGTGGCTTGTCGTGGGTTCGTTCTCCTATTAACAATTGGCCAGAAAGGATAATATCCAATGGACCACGAGCTAAACCAAATTACCCAGAAAGTTGCTGATTTTATCTTACAGGCTGATGAAGGAGTAGCTAGTCGCCAGTTTGACCGTTTGGCATTAGAGGTCTTTGAATTTCAATACAAATCCATTGAGCCTTACCGAAAGTTATGTCAGCGTCAAGGTAAAACTCCTGAGACAGTACAAACCTGGAGCGACATTCCAGCCGTACCAGCTGATGCCTTCAAACATTTCTCCCTTTTTGCTGGAAGGCCGGAAGATGTGGTTAAAATTTTTAAAAGTAGTGGAACTACTGATCCAAGCCATAGTAGCCAGGCTCATTTTTCCAGATCTGGACTAGAACTTATGAACACGGCAGTTAGTGTCAATGCTGCTCGCATGCTATTTCCAGATGGCTGTCGCACCAGATTGCTGGTTCTTGCCCCTCCTCTGGAACAGTCTCCTGCTTCCATTATGGTTTATGGTATGACTCATTTAATAAATATATTTGGTCTTGAAGGAAGCGGATTTTTTGTTGATACGAATGGGCTCAAAGTAGATGTGCTACTTGCACAGCTACAACAATGTCAAACAGAAAATATACCCGTCACTTTGATCGGCTCTTCATTTGGATTTGTGCATCTGTTTGATGCAATGGCCAGTAAAGGGACCTGCTTGATATTGCCGCAGGGCAGTCGCCTTATGGATGCAGGTGGATATAAAGGGCGCAGTCGTGAAATTGAACGAACCGCCTTTGTGAAGTGGGCCTGTTCAATGCTGGGGTTGCTACCCGAAAGGGTGGTCAATTTGTTAGGTATGACAGAGATGGCCAGCCAGATCTACGATAACGTGCTGAAACAAGACTTGCGCCGCTCTATCACTAAGCAATCAACCGACTCAATTATACGTATGAAAGAGCCACCATTCTGGGTGCGCACACAAGTAATAGACTTCACACAACTGCGTCAAGGAAAATTCCCCCTCGTCGCCACCATAGGTAGAACAGGATTATTGCGCCATCTAGATCTCGCCAATGTGGAACGGCCTATGATGATACAGAGTGAAGATGTGGGTTTATATTGTGCAATACCTATAGAAGACCAATCTAAGCAAGGCGAGCAATACGGTTTTGAAATACTCAGAAGAGCAAAAAGCGCAGAGCCACGTGGTTGCTCTTTAAGCATGGAAGAATTTCAACAATCATACACCAATAATTGAGTATAAGAGAGGACAACGTTATGACAAAAGATCTCCCCAATGCTTGTTGGTTACCACTGCCTTTGAAGCAAATAATCGATAATTTGCCTGATGGTGCCACGACATTCATTAAACATTACGAACGTGGTAATAGCGCCTTTGATGTCTCTTTTCAGTATCTCTCGCCAGCAGCATTAAAATGCGTTATCTCCTTTCTGTGTGAGAGACAGAAAATGATATTGCAAAAAAGATCTGTTGAAGAAATTGTAAGCGTGCTGGATTTGGCTGCAGAAAGGTGGCTCGATCCTTCTTATAAACTGCGGCAACAGGCTATTGAGCAGATCTCCATTATCACAGGCTTTTCCCCTGCAATGATCGCCCATTCGATATATCTAGAACAGATAAGTTCTCGGGGAGCACATCTAATGAAAGCCTTAGTTAATGAGTTAGGAGACCCTGGCTACTTGGATGGCTTCCGACGCAATCCTAAATTAGGCGGCTTTACCCGTGCGCTGGGACCTGGTTTAATAGGGGCTATATTTAGTTCTAATATACCAGCATTGCCGCATCTAGAAATAATGCGCGCCTTTCTGGTGAAAGCTGCCTGCCTAGGTCGAGTGTCGGCTGGCGAACCGATCTTTTTGTCTCTCTACGCGCAGACACTAGCTGAAATAGATCCTGATATAGCCTCTTGTTTGGCTGTGATCTATTGGGAGCATGGTGATCAAGAGAGTGAACGGCTCTTCCTGGAATCGATAGATTATTTGGTCGCCTACGGTGGCAATGAGCAGATTGTGCGATTGATGGAAGCTAAGCCTCCATCTCTGGAAGTTACTTGGCATGGGCACCGCATGGGTTTTGCTTATATTTGTCGCGAAGCTCTCATTAAGAATCAAATTGAAGAGCTTGCCGACAAAGTAAGTTATGACTATACAATTTTCGATGGGCACGCATGTTTGTGCCCGCAGATCTGTTTTGTTGAAGAAGGAGGAGAAATTTCTCCTAATGAGTTTGCCAAGATCTGTGCGGATAAAATGTCTACCTGGATAACAAAGTTGCCGCCTAGAAGTTTAGATTTGTCGGAAGCTTCGAGAAAGTTTCGCTTGCGGGAACTCTATCTGATGCAGGAATCTATGGGTGAGCCAGTAAAGGTAGTGGCTGCCCCTGAAGATTATTCTTTCATGGTTGTAATGGAAACTGTCTCACAATTTAAGGCCTCTCCTGGAGAGCGATTTTTGAGGATCGTGCCGGTTGATGGATTAGCTGATGTAGAAGAAATAATAAAGCCGATGCAAAAATATCTGCAATGCGCAGCGTTAGCACACGGCACAGGCCAATTCCCTGAGGCAATATATAATGAGTTTGCTTCTTGGGGAGTTACACGTATAGTACCACCAGGTATTATGGGTACCCCTTCTATGATGTGGCATCACGACGGTATAATGTGTTTAGGAAAAATGCTTACCTGGTGTGATAACGAATTAGTCTTACCGGAGAAATTACTAGCAGATGATGTTAACAGGTACTCCCTAGCTGATCTTTGAAAAATTTAGAACCTCCAGAGGTTAGAAGTTCGCGCACAGTCCGTCTGTGATCAGTTAATCCAGCGGTTTGAGCTGGAATCAAACGGTGCAAACTATAATGAGCAAGACAGAGATTATAGTTAGCTTTGAATAGTTGAATGTGCATATTCAATTCTAGTTTCCGGTTTAATGGCCAAGCAAATTTAACAATCAAATTAGCAATATATTGTCATGTATAACCAAGGGCCATTCTGTTGCAGAAAGAGTGGTTTTGTCTATTGTTTCAATTGCGGAACCCAACACTACACTTTCGTAAGAAAGTAGCATGAGGTACTCCCCAAAGTCTCGACTCACCCGTATTTTTGATGATCGAGGTGTAGGGATGGTATAAAGCAAGGATGAGAGAGAAAACCTTGCTATCAGATCCTTTAGCCATAGAGCTTGAATATGTCAGAGCAAAAGACGGGATAATTACCTTGATAGTAAAGACAAGAGCCTCAATAAGTAATTGTCCAGTTTGCCAAGTAGCATCAAGGCGGATTCATAGCCGATATGAGCGCCAAATAGCCGACCTCCCCTGGCAAGGAGTAGCTGTAGTGATGCAATTACAGACAAGACGCTTTTTTTGCAATAACCCAGGCTGTCGGCGTCGGATATTTTGTGAGAGGCTGCCCTATGTAGTAGCACCATATGCTCGCAAAACCATTCGTCTAAACGAAGCTCTCGAATTGATAGGATTTGCAATAGGGGGGGGAAGCCGGAGCTAGAGCAGCGATAGGATTAGGAATGAGTGTAAGCCCTGATACATTAATCCGTAGGGTCAGGCAGGCAGCAAGAGAAGAGTTCTCAACTCCAAAAGTGCTTGGAGTTGATGATTGGGCATTTAGAAAGTCTAAGAAGTATGGAACTATCCTGGTAGATTTAGAGAAGAGGGTAATAATAGATCTGCTGCCAGATAGAGAGGCTCAAACATTAGCTGGCTGGCTCAAGGAACATAATGGTATCGAATTTATCGCCCGAGACCGAGCCGGGGCTTATGCAGAAGGCGCAAGTGCAGGAGCGCCTTCTGCCGTACAGGTAGCTAAGCGTTGGCATTTACTAAAGAATTTAAAAGAGACTGTTGAGCGTTTTCTCTCTAACCATAGCCAATATTTATCACAAGCAGCAAAAATAGTTCTTAATCAGCAGATAAATAATGCTACAGCCTCAATGAGTTTAAGCCCAATAACAATGGTTTCTTCTCGTACTGAAGTAGAAGTGCAAGCCAATCGTCAGAAACGTTATGCTCGTTATTTTGAAGTGATGCGATTGTATAAAAAAGACCTGACAGTGCTTGCTATATCAAAAGCTCTGCGCATGTCACGCATGACGGTTTATAAATATGTTCAAGCAGACTCTTTTCCAGAGCGTGCTCCAACCAGAAGTCGGGGCAGTTCTCTTGATAGATTTATACCATATTTGCATCAGAGATTAGCTCAAGGGTGTAATAATATAGCTCAGTTATATCGAGAGATTGTTGAGCAAGGATATAATGGTAATGGGAGAATGGTTCGTCGATATATAGCACGGTTGAGGAAGAGATTATACTCGCTTAGTTGAGTTTGGCAACCCGGATTGGGTTCATCCGCGCTCTTGCTGCAAAGGAAAGTTATTGAATTACAACAAGTTATAATTCTCAGTTACATGTAATGGTAAAGTGTAATTGAGGAGTAAATATGTTCAGCCCATCGATAATACCTTTTTCCACCAGTTTAAAAAT
>JBFLVQ010000267.1:0-11666 GCA_040758525.1 Acidobacteriota bacterium | reverse complement strand
GGGCGCTGCACTAGGCATTGCTAAGAAGTTTGATCTAGATGGAAATCAAGCAAAGCTATTCGCCAATAGGCTGGTCAGGGAAACTACCAATTTTGATATTTTGCAAGTCGGTGGGATCACACACCTGGTTGCAGAAAACCAGCAATCCAAACATTACTGTGTCTCAGATCTAGCCGCTCAGCTAGGGCCGGACTGGAACGCAAGAAAGCTCAACACACTACTGGCTGCTCAGGGATTTCAAGAAAAAGAGAAGAATGCCAAAGGGCGCTCATCCTGGATACCAACAGAAAAGGCCAAAGGACATTATGTGATTTGCGATGCAGGGAAGCGACACACCAGCACTGGCGCACCCGTGACAGCGCTACGCTGGTACAACTCTATTCTCAAGTTGATTGATATAAATACAAGCAATCAAAAAGTTGTAGATGGTGTAGATGTTGCAGAGCGCGAAGTTGAACTACCGCTTTTAACGGGGATAGAGGATTGAATGTTAATCATTGGTTGTAGAAGGTAATGGTTGATAATGGTCTAATCAACTATTACCTTCTATTACACCCCTATTTTTTTCAAGGTAATGGCTAAAGCATAACTCAAGCAGACAAGCTGTAATAATAACCTCAATAAGAAAGGATGCACTATGCACCCCTCAGTAGACGTGTGTCTTAGTGATGATGCACAAGCTTACTTTTCCACCTGTCCACCCAACCTATCACCCCGTGAATGGCTCACCCACCCCGGCAATCCTCACCCCTTCCCCTTTTGGGTAAACATCATCCTCAATTTGATAATCCGTTGCAGTCAGAATACAGGGTACACATGGTTCAAAGAGGAATACCTGGCGAGAAGTGTGAACCGTACAAGTAGGCGTGTGCGCACGATTGTAGGGTGGCTGGTTAGGCTAGGGATGGTTGAGCGCGTGAGAACAGATCAGAATAGATATAGGCCGACTGATCTTCTTTTTGCTGAAAATATTTCCCCTTTTATTTCCGGTCGTGTTTCCCTTTCGATTTCCGGTTGTATTTCCTCTTCCATCCATGAAGATCATGAAGGGGGAGATGGGGGAAAGGATGCTGCTGGCGCGCAGGTGCACGTGCGAGTTAGTGATCAAGGGGGAAGGGAAGTAGAGTGTGGCGCACAGACACAGGTGCGAACACGCGCACGGGTTAGTGAGCCAGGGAGAAGAGAAGTAGAACGTGTGGCAACAACGGCAACAACGGTAACAACGGTAACAACGGTAACAACGGTAGCAACCAGTGCTGAGACGACCACTCCTATTGGGACAACCACGCGAGTTGCGCCTGCACCAGCTATGGCCGCACGATCTACATCAAGCACACCTGGCGCGCAGCCAGTGGCATCAACCTCTACACCACGATCTATCCCCACGTCTCAATCTATCCCTGCACCACGATCTATGCACACACGCACCGATTGCCTAGCTTTCATCACCGCTGAAATGAAATATAACGATGGGATCGTCAACCCATTGGGATTGGCAACGTGGGTTTGGAAGACGGGTGAGCAGGATGGGTTGATACAAATGTGGAAAGATGATCCGGGGGGAATGGTGAGGGTGTGGGAAAAGAAAAATGGAATGGTGTCAACGTGTGGTAATAGTGGGAGCAACAGTAATGGTCGTGTATCAACACCCGGTTTATACGTGGGCGCCCAGCAGCCGATTATTGATAACTTGCAATTTCCCACGTTGAAGCCAAGGGGCAGTTATGATCCGCAATGTGAAGATTGTTGTGGGTTTGGGTTGAGATTGGAAGGGGGAATGGTTGGGGGTGGGATGGTGGAATGTGGGTGTTGGCAAATAATTAATGAAAAAGTCATGCAGAATCAATAGCTTGGATCTTATTCTCTTACGCGTGCGTAAGGAAATAGTGCTGTGGTTAGAGAGAGACCGGTTTTGAACCTTTATGTACATGATATTTCATTCTCACAAAGTGGACATAAAGCACCTTTAACATGAGAACTAACGTACATTTTACAGTTATCACAATACCCACTCTGTAAAAAAGGCTCTCCTGATACTAACCATTCTTCAGTATAGTATCTGGGATTTTGATAACCAATTAAAGAGATTTGCCAATCAGTCCATTTAGTAGGAATTTCTGAGTCTTCTGAGTCTTCTGAAATTTCTCTAAAAGCTTCTGCTAGTATTAGTTTGGTTTCCGAATATGCATTATTTTTATTTTCAGGCCTGTTTTCTAAAATGGCTCTCAAAATATCTGCGAACTCTCCTCCAGGGCAAGACGATAAATAATGAATAATCTTATCTACTAACTCTTTTTCCATAACAAGCTACCTAAAACCCTATAATTGAACGAACGTACATTACCTTCACTCAATTAAGCATAGATTATTTTTCGCCATAAGTAATATTTATAAGAAGGAAAAAGAGAGTATAAAGTGTATGAGGAGAATGTGGTACATGCTGTGGGGTCTGTAATATGTTACGTGTGACTTGTATTATAACCATAGGCTCTGCTCTATAAAACTCATAATGGATGAACAGTTCTCTTAATGAAATGAGTAATAATAGGAAGTAGGAATGTGATAGTGCGGGTGGTTTAGTGGGACGGGTTGTTAGGTAAATCAATCCAGTTATCGATCAAACAGATGTGAAAGGATAAGGGAGTTCTACTTGACGTCAAGGGTGATTGTTGGGGTCGTCTACAGCCACCCCTTCAAGAGCAGCAGCGGCGTTCAACTCGGCATCTGCTGAAATCAATGTATAAGGAAAGCTTGATGTAATCACGCCACGGGCCAGCAACTTATCCTGGGTTTGAAGCGCGGCGGCTAGTTGCAAAGCGTCATAACCGCGCAACTGGTGCGTTTCTGCAACCTGGATAGCGCGGTTGGCTAAAGCCTGTGTGAGTTCCATAATGCGAAAATCCGTAGCAATTTCAGCCTTAAATTGAGCAATTGCAATGGCGGCATCGTGAGGGGTCAAGCTACCCGTTCTCACACGTCTTGCGAGAGCGGCCACAACTTCAATCGTTGTAATACGACTTATCCAAATCAAATGTCCGGTTGTGGTGCGCGTGAGGGCTTGAATCCAAACCGTGCCAACTTCATTGACATAACGTTTGACAAGGGCACTGCTGTCGAGGAAATAGGCAGGCATTAACGACGTTCCTCGATAATCGTCTCAGAAACCGGCTTGCCCTTAACCTCAATTGGTTTGAAATTGCGTTCAGGCAGCGAGCTACGTGGCGGCTTGATTTCGCTCACTAATCCCTCTTTCAACATATCCTCTTGGATGAGGCGGTCAATGGCTTCCGGGCTTAACAATAGTTCATTAATCAGGTCACGCACCTGGATTTGCTCTGCCGGGGTGAGTGTTTTGATTTCATCCACAACTTTTTCTAAAACTTCTTTAGCCATAAAATTTACCCTTTCCGCTAGCTACACTCTTAATTTGACATCCTCACCCCGACTGAAGTCAAGGGATTCTTTTGTGTGGCTACCAACATATGGCTACCAACATATGACTACCAACATCAAACATCAAACATGAAGCATCAAGCATCAAACATCAAGCCATTGCTGATACTGACACAAAAGAATGTGGCAACCTCTTTGCAGGGGATTCCACTGGTTTACCCCTCAATGGCTATATATAGCTATATTGTAACACTACCCTATTAGTGCCCAATTGATTGTCAGGTGTCTGGATTATCAGGCGACCAGATTGTTAGGTAATAGGGTTGTCTGATGCTAGTATGGTCAATGATTCTATGTCTAATGGTTACTAATTTCTAATTGCCTATTAGAGAATAGATATTGGCAGCAAATACTAACCCTTAATTACAGCCATAGCGTAATTATGTATTCTATTTGTGTATTGCTATAACAAATTTTGCAAGCTATACCTGACAGGTTTTGTTATCTCTACTATATAGCTCTACATTTGCATATATCTTACAATCAAAGTAAACCCTTACAAGTCAGCTTGATGATACAACTTGTAAACAACGCCAGCGGCTATTAGTGACCCCATCGATAAATGGCACACTATTTGTTATCAGTGCTAGCAACCGAGAACAGCGTTTTAGTGAACTATCTCAACAATGTAGAAGCTGCTATCTCTATATCGCGATAAAGCTAGTAGTGTGTCCGACCTAAAAAAATCAGCACGCGCTCATACTTGAGTATGTAGCAGACGTGCTGTATAGAAAACTAAGTTGTGACGATATTATTCCATTGTCTTGCTGATCGCAAACAATATTGCAATATGTAGGCAATATTGTTTGTTATGAACTGTGACGGTAGTATGCATCAATAACATGTATTAACGCTTATCACAATGGCTAGTGTGAAAACACACTATAGAGTAGTTGTGTTGGCAGCGCACATGGTTCGTGAAATTGAGATAGTTCCTGAGAGTAAACCAATCACTAATATTACTAGTAGATGACAAAACGGAAAGGAGACATAGCGATGAAAACTCAACGGGGTTTCTCATTAATCGAGCTGTTAATTGTGGTCGTGATCATTGGCATTATTGCAGCGATTGCCGTGCCGAATTTGTTAGCCAGTAGAAGATCTGCCAATGGAGCATCAGCCATTGAATCCATGCGGCTGTTTCACACTGCAGAAATAACTTTTCATGCTGGTGTAGGAGCGGGCAACTTTGGTTCTGCAAGTGATCTTTTTAACCAGGATTTAATTGACCCAGTATTAGCTGAGGCAGCAGGCGCAACGGGTTTAACCTCTATCGGCGGTCAGGTTAGTGGAACTGCTGGCAGTGCGAAGTCAGGGTATAGTTTTACACTTGGAATCTGTGTATGTAATGGGGTGAGGTGTGAAGGTGATAAAGAAGGCGGCTGTAGTAAACTTTCATGTGGTACCGTTAGCTGTCCACGCTACGATGTAGAAGGAATAGTAGCTGGTCAGGTTGGCATAGCTAGAACTGGGGATCGTAACTTTTACATCGATCAAACGGGAGTATTACGTGCTTCTACTACCGCTACGGAAATACCGAATGTGAGTTCAGAGCCACTTAATAACTAATTCAGTAGGAGAGCTATTGTCGTTTCAATATGGTAACAACAGTCGGTCAATAGATCTGTTACTGGCTGTTGTTATACGTACCTCTATGCGTGATTAATATATCTACAGTCTAAATGTGGTTGGTATTCTTGTCCCCTTTATTGCGTTACCGATATAGCTACATGGTTATATCGTTATATGGCTACGGTCAATAGGATAGCATAGGTGGGCGGGGAAGAGAATGGGATTGTTGGCTCGTGAAAATCGTAGGTGAGTAGCCGCAGTTATAGTATTGGCAGTTATAGTGAGCTTAGCGGTTAAAGGATTGAATCCCTATGGGTAGTTAGCGTACTATCACCTTATAAAGAGGGATATTAAATCGTGAGGGATTATGAGTAACGAAGAGATCCAGAAGACGATGGAATTTATATTGAGTCAGCAGGCCAAGAATGAAAAGGCAATTGCTGATCTCATTGGTAAACAGAGTGAACTTACCGACCAGCAATTAAAAAATGAAAATTCCATTAAGTTTCTTGTTGAGCAGCAAGCCAACTTTGTTGAACAGCAAGCCAACTTCCAAGAAACCCTAACGCGTCTTGAAGTAGAAGGCGAAAAAGATCGCAAAGAGATACGCAACGCTATTATTGGCTTGACTGAAAGTGTGAATGAATTGGCAACCCAAGCAGAAGATGATCGGCAAGTTATCAGAGAAACATTTAGCAAACTCGACACTGATATAGGCCGACTGGTTGGTATCATTGAAAACACCCGTGACTTTGCTGAGCAAGTTGCACGTATGGCTGTGAGTAGTGAACAAAGATTGAAAAAGTTAGAAGGACGTGTCGATCAACTGGAAGGTGGTCGTACTAATAAGTGAACGTGAACGTGAACCTCAGGTGATTACGAGCATATCAGCGATGGGAAGCGGGAGGGGCGTTACCTAGCGCGGAAGCGGCTTATAAATTAGCACGGATGGAAGTGATCCATTGGTTGAGTAAAGGTGATTGAGTGATCAATTGTTTTAGTTATGGCGTGCAACAAGACAGGGTCGAGTTGCCAAAGACTGCACTTCCACAAATCGATGGCGACGGTTCGAAAGCCGCTCTACTACCTGCCACTGGTACATATCGCGTTAGCCTCTCTTCAATCACATCAAAATAGTACAAAAAATGGTCGATGTTGCCATGAGTCGGGGGCGGTACATTTGTAAGCGAGATCTCATATCGCGTGTCTTGCTCAGCTATTAGTTTGATCTTTCTTGTTCTCTGATGGAGCACCAGCACATCACCTAAACCCATATCGATCATCGCGCCGACATATCCAATCTGCCTATCGAAATCTAACTTTCTCTCTGCGCTGTCAGTGGCAAATAAGCGATACTTCATTTCTGTCAATGCTCTAGTATAGAACATGCCAGCACTAATATGGATCTTGCCAAACAACTTCTCTTCTTTAATCGTCAATGGCTGCTTATATAGTTCGTTAAAATCTATGGCCCATTTTAAATCGTTCTTATCGCTTTCTGGAGTACTAGTGTAATACTTACTGATACCAGGTTGTGCGCCTAGCACATCGATAAACCATGTACCGCGTAGTTGCTCATCTTGTAGTGTTGCAATGGTTGATCGCTTACCATTCTGGATCTTTGTCACAATCAGTCTTGGTGTGTGATGATGTGCATCTAGGACACCCACGCTGACACGATCCGGACTGCCCATACACAAAGCCATGAGCCCATCGAAGGAAATGGTTATCGTTGCCTGGCCTGGGTTCAATTTTTCTTGTGTGGAGTTAGTATTGCTGGATGTTGCTGATATAAAAGCGCTGGTTAGCAGTGTGAATACAATCGCAGAGACAAAGATATTCTTGCGAGTAGTCATGACCATTCCCTCCCTCACGAAAGACCAACCGTAATTGTACCATATTCAATTATTTGCTGTACAAATATGCAACAAAAATGAAGGCAATGTTTATTATTTCATGCAAGTTGATCAAAATCAATAACTTACAAGCATGGCCAAACGGCGTTGTATTAGTGGTAGGTAGTAAGGGTGATCTAATCATCCTTTACACAAGCTCTGGCTACAGCAAGATCCTCTTCACAGGTTTTACTGATATCAGCAACGCTTAGCAGTGTGTTTATTTTCTCGGCTTTTTCTTTTGCTTCCCGGTCATACTTCACAGCGGTCTCCATATCTTCTTTTGCTCGCTTGCAATCATTTTGTGCTCGCAATGCTTGTCCGCGTCCCTGATAGAGCCAAGCAATGAAAGTCTTATTCTGATAATTAAGTTTGGGCATAAGAGCAAGTGCGTGTGTATAAAACTTAATGGAGTCTTCGAAATTACCTTCGATATAAACGGATCGCGCTTGATAAGCTACCAAATGGAAATCAACACTGGTAGCTATATGGGGATCCGTAATAGTGGGTAATTTCTCATGACCATTGGCAAAAGCTTCCCGCGATTCTTGAAACCTTCCTTGCTTAGCTCTAATCAGGCCAAGATAAAAATAAGAGTTAACCAAATAGGCCTGCTCTTTTTGAGCTATCGCAAGCTCTATAGACTGTTGCATAAACTCATCAAACAGTTCTGGGTAGCCCAAACTGAAGGCAGCCATTGCCATATCTTGCAACACTAAAATAGCCAACGCATGATTGCCAGTAGTTAATAAATGCCCTAAAACCCCATAACCCTCATTAATAATTTTTACATTATCCTCTCTCGCAAAATAAGTATTAATCACATGTACTAACGGTCGTACGAATAAATGGAGCATACCTACTTGTTTACCAGCTTGGATGCCAGACTCGATTACACCTAGAGAGAACTGTAAATCACCTTTCTTAGAAATGTTTTCGCCATCAGCACAAGTGAAAAGAGCATTAAACAGCAAGTACTTATTGATAGTAAATGCTAGACGCTGTTCTATTAATGTCTTTGCAGCATCATTTTTGTTTAACCTATTTAGGTACCTAGTAATATGTAAATCAGCGATAAGAGTATCGCTCTCCAATCTAAGTCCCTGAAAAACTTCTTTAGCGGCACTTGCTTTTTTCAAACCGAGTTCTACATCTTTTGTTAATGCCTGGACGTCTACCTCTTTAATCAAGTCATGAGCATATTGGAGATTGCTGATATCCTGCTGGGTAACAACACCACTCACAAATTTGTCTTTTAACCATTGGTAGTCACCTTCCATTAGCAAGCCGAACTCCTCACCTGTTTTAGCTTGCATCTCACGTGCAAGTGCAGCCATTCTGTCGAGTGTTTTTTGTGCAGTTACTACATCGCCTTCCAGTAAAGCGGTAATGATTTTTTCTCGATATTGGGTCAACCGATCATAATCGGTGAACGGGAGTACTAACTTTGCATGTAGTTTTTGGTCTAGCCTGTCACGTCGGGCTTTGACTTTCGCGCGTCTTGGTAAGTTGGGATTGGCCGCAAGAAAAGTTTCGCAATAAGCTTTCGCTCTCTCTGGCAGCAGCAATTTTTCCAGACATTCGGTGATCTCAAGTAATGCGTCCACATCGCTGCTATTAACTTCCAACCTATCCGCAGCAGTACGGAAACGCTCAGCCAATGCCAAAAAATTGGGGTCTAACTGCTCTTTAAACACTGGTCGTAATTTGACAGGATATATATTTGGAGTATCCCTATGGATATCACTATCGCTGTTAGTAGTAGAAGACTGTTGCTGAGTAACCTGTTTGAGTTGCACGCTAGAGCGCCAATGATAGAAATACATACTACAGTTGCCCATCAGATATATGCTGGCGGCTAAACCAAATGGTAAAACATACTGACGCCAGAATGATTTTTTTGGAATAGGCGGGATGAGTTGTTGGGTAGACCGTTGGGTAGACTGTTGCACTTTCTCTTCTGTTTGTGCTGGCAACTGTTTTTCTTCTGGTTTTACTACCCCTTCTTTTTGCTGAGCACTTGAACCAGCAGACCGGCTCGTTATGATAGTAGCAGCAAAATTATTAACTATAGCCAGTTTAGTTTTCCGCCAAACCTCACCATTGAGCACCTTCACATCTTCTAATGTCAGTTCAACATCCACATCCGTCGAGTCGTAATCTTCTACTCCAACAGTATTGAGTGCAAATTGTTGTGCAACTATATGGACATGCCGCATCACGGCGACAGACTCACGTAATGGTAGATCGCACAGGTTTTCCTTGCTATTCTCTGTGAGATAAGCAAAAAATCCCTTAAGTAGTTCAGCACACTTTTCTTCGGTGAATGCTGAGGCTAAGCCCTTACTTACATAGACGCGTTTGATACTTCTCAAAGCGATTTGTTCACATCGAGTTACAAACTCACTCCAATCTGCAACGTGTTTATCATCACACGAAATTGTAGTGGAAGAATCATCTACACGTTCAGCGGTGATGTCGATGGTTGGCGGATCTAATGGAATTAAATCGCGGCTGGCAGGTTGTGATAATTGCCTGGTAACAATTCTTAGCCCATTCTCCAATTCATCAATTACTTGCCGCTTGCAATACTCACACTCGTCCCAATGTTTATGCAACCCATCTTTGTCTTGATCAGTAAGCGCTCCTTGTCCTAGCAGACCAAGCTGATAAGCTTTCCATTTCTTGCAACGTTTACCCTGATAAATTGGAATGACATTTTTCTTGTTGTCTGTGTCCATATGTGGACAACCCTCACATCACATGCTAATGATTATTCGATTAGACAACATTCTATCTGATTGTCTGCTACAACACATTACTCTCATTAACGTTTAGATCTCCCAGTCTTGCTCGTACTACCTTTCGCCGCAGATCGCTTTGACACCACACGCGTATTAGCTGGCCTACCAGGTTTAGCCTTGGTTTTCGCCCGACTGGCGACCCGCCCACCCTGCGCACTCCGCTTAGTTCTCGCACTTCCCGTACTACTCTTACTCTTCTTAGTAGCAACGGCTCGGACTTTCCTTTTCGGTTTCGCAGCTACACGAGTCTTTGCCTCAACCTTAACACCCGTCTTCCTTTTCTTAGTTTTTGGTAACCGACCATTTTTTCTGATGACTCCACGAGCTTCTAATATATTGTAGACCGCTCGATCACAAAGATTAAATGCTTGCGCTATTTCAACTACTTTCTTGCCATTACGATACATTTGACAGATTTCTAATCTCTGCGCATCATCAGTCTTTCGGTTTGCCTCGGGAATTGAACGTCTGGCAATACCACAGTTGTCTAGGCAGTTAACAATCGCATTCGTGCTTAGAGAAAACTCCATACCCAATGCTAAGGTAGATTTCCCTGCTAGATATCCCCTGCAAATCGCTAGTATCTGCTCATAGGTCAGTTTGGTACGTCGTCCACTCCCACGCTTGGTTAAAACTCGCAGCACAGCTTTTTCAAGCTCACCCATAGAAGGGGTAGGCGGATCATTTGTGTTAGTAATAGCCGAGAGAAGATTTGTGACTCCCTCGCGAAGAGTTGAAAGGTTGTTGGTATTCGCTTCTGCTGAGGGGTCTTTTCCTGGTTCTAGTGGTATTCCGCTCATATACGTTTACGTAGACCTTGATCTAGATGATAATAATGTTTTCCTGTCACGCTATACCCAAAATGGCTATAGTTAAAACTTGTAGGGCAATCATAACATAAAAGTAAATAACTTGTATTCATTTACCAAATAAAATCTAACAAAGTTCCCGGCTGATCGATTACCAAAGAAACTACAATCTTTAGCTACAAACCACACCATCCCACCTACCATATCCACTATACCCATCATACCCATATTATTTTGATTATTCCTTGATGACCAGATCTCAATGTTATCACGAAGCCATTTATCACCAAGAAGTTTTTTAATAAAACCCGGTAACTTTTCCCGATATTCATACCATACTGACAGCATACCGACACTATACGCACATCGATAAGAATGATTACCAAGAATCACTATCACACTTACTACCATACCTTACCAACTCCATTGTAAAACCCGCATGAAATGAAGGTTTGCAATACAACTTGTGATCGCGATAATGATGGTAATCGCAATAATGAGCGAACTCGCGAAAAGCGAATTTTCACTTTGTATAATGTTTGCGTGGTGATTGTGTGGTGATCGTGGTGATCGTGATGATAAGGTGCGTCATGCAATGTGACGCTATGTAACGCGGTGTGACGCAGTTTTAACTATGGGAGTGAACTGATAGAGGGCATTCGTTAGTTAGGATAACGTAGGGCATGCAAAATTTATCTTTTATCCATGAAGAAGCAGAAGGGAAAAGAGGAATTAGAGGGGGGAAACGAGAGAGGAAATAGAAGCGGAAAAGTAGGGGGAAGCGAGGGTATTAGAAAATAGGGAACAAGCTACAATTTCTTTTGGTATGTTATTACGTAATATCCACAATATGAAGAAGTTGGGTGTCATTATAAGATCTATTTATCAGAAAGAGTTAATGGGTTATATCAAAAACTGCAATAGGTGTGATTAACTGTTGGTCTGCCGGGTAATAATATTAGTTAGGTGCACCATGGAGATGGAGGCTATCAATGAGTCAAGTTAATTCATCCGCTAAGGATAAAGTTAATATTATGGTAAAAATAGAGTTGGATGACGTAATGAAAGCTAACAAATATCTATCTTACAGCAGGCTAACAACAAAGTTAATGATGGTTATTCCGTTATTGGTT
>JBFLVQ010000266.1:0-11708 GCA_040758525.1 Acidobacteriota bacterium | reverse complement strand
TGCCAGAACTGTATAAGGTTTTTTGCGCCTGGAAAACGGCCTGCCAGGCCGATAATAGCTATGTCAAAACTGTCCATAGGAAATTTATCCAGTGCCGTCCAAATTATGCGGACAGCAGATCTCCTTTCTACTATCGTAATTGGCGCATTACTGCTCGGATAAGGATAGGTCAGATGTCTGCAATCAAGATAAGGGGCGCCGATCCCGTTTCAATTGTGCTTGTCGATTCATTGCCTCACGTTGTCTCTTGGCACGTTCCTGACTCTCTTGTACCTGAAGTCGTTCGTTAGATTCCTCTCGAAAATATTTCGCCAGCATACCTATGGTGGGATGCTCAAACATTACTAAGAGCGGAAAGTCTTGTTGTAACATCTCACGTAGGCGATTGTATACTCTAATCAATAAGAGCGAATGGCCGCCAAGAGCAAAGAAGTTGTCATTTACACTCACCTTCTCAATCTGCAATACCTCACACCATAATAAAGCGATACGTTGTTCTATTTCTGTCTCTGGCGCAACAAAAGGTGTAGTCGTTTGCACAGTTTCAATCGGTGCATTTGGATCTGGTAGTGCTTTACGATCTATTTTGCCATTTGCATTGAGTGGCAAAGCATTGAGTACCACAAAGCTTGCAGGAATCATATACTCAGGCAGTTTATGTTTTAAGAATTCACGTAGCGCTTCAGTAGTATTATGCTCGTTTTGTGTCTTTGCAAATGGAATAGAAGTATTAAGCAATGATGAGGCATGTTCCATCTCTTTTAGCAATGACCATTCACCCTGTTTATCAAGATTCGCGACTCTACCGCCAACTAGACTATGAAGCAACATATGGCTCTCTTCTAGATGGAAATAAGGAGCAATCATTTCAAAATTGAGATTACCAATTGGGCATAAACCGATCTGGTTGGTAGGCGCCGAGGTCATTAACAATTGGCTCATATAACCAGCCTCTAACATAGAAAAGTTCAAGGCCAAGCTGTTATAAATTGGCGCAATCGCCTTAAACTGAGCGATCAGAAAGATTGAAAATGCCGCTTCATCAAAGATCATACGATTCTCTGGCAGGTGAACCATACGATCAATCTCAGCTTCGGCTGATAGTTGTATTAATCTATGCTCTTTAGGATGGTAGTAGTAGATCCCAGCAGACAACCCTGTTATTCGTCCTGGTTTAATATACAGATAGACCTGAACCGGATAGAGTCCACCGGCAGAAGGATAACGATATCTTGGTAATCCTTCGATCTCTATCTGTGCCAGACAGCTCAAAAACTCACTGAAACGTTCTAAGCTGATTGGCTCAGAAAGAAACTGACGGCGTGTGCGGCGTGCTAGATAGGCTCTCTTGAGATCTTCGTTTAGCTCTGGTTTGATCAGTTGTATATATGGTTTCTCAGTTTCATGCCGCAGACCACGTTGCTCAAATTTGAAACTGACCCGTTGAGCAGGATCAAGTGGTTCGCCAATAAGCGACACAGCCGATTTCCCATTCAACATTACTGTTTCAAGAATCGATTCTAGTTTTATTCGACCCTGTGCTTGAAATTGACCATCCTGATCCATCACACTAGCTTCAGCAGGAGCAATCTCTTTAACAACAGTCTTCTGCTTCTCATCAAACACAACATAAGCAACTAGACGTTTGTTCCCACGTGCCTCACCAAGAGCTGCTACGGCTGCCGCACGTACCGTGGGATGTTGTTCTAACGCCGCTTCAATCTCACCGAGTTCAATACGATAACCTTGTATCTTTACCTGAAAATCTTCTCTGCCAAGAAATTCAATATTACCATCAGGCATATAACGACCCAGATCGCCTGTATGGTATAGACGCTCCTCACTATGAGGGTGTAGGAAGAATTTTGCCTTGGTCTTCTCTTCATCATGCCAGTAACCTAGTGCTAGACCTATGCCACCAATGTAGAGTTGCCCAGCTACCCATACAGGACAATAGTCAAGCTTCTCATTGAGCACATAGAACCGTTGGTTCTTCATAGGTCGGCCATAGGGGATACTTTTACTGTTAGGATCCACTCTATCGATTGGGTATATGATCGACCATATTGAAGCTTCTGTGGCGCCACCCAGGCTTACTACTTCAATCTTTTCTGAACATGCTTTTATACGGTCAGGAAGAGTAACAGGAATCCAGTCACCACTCAGCAGAACAGTACGTAACGAAGTCGGCAACACTCCTGAAATATCATCAAGGTAATCAATCATCACCTGCATAAGCGCTGGTACACTATTCCAGAGCGTAACCCTCTTTTCCAACATTAGCATTGCCCAATGGCGAGGATCACGTGTTGCCATAGCATCTGGAATAACAATCGTTCCACCTGCTGCTAACAGACCAAAGATATCATAAACAGATAGATCAAAGTTTAGTGCGGAGAGTGCCAGCACACGATCTTGTGATCCAACATTAAAACGCTCATTGATATCAAGGATAGTATTGACCGCACCCTTATGATCGATCATTACTCCTTTAGGCATTCCTGTTGAACCTGATGTATAGATGACATAAGCAAGATCTTCAGGCCGCTGCACCGTAGTTAATAGACTGATATCAAGAGGTATTGATTCTTCATCTTTGATGACAATAGATTCGACATCTGCTGGCCATTTCAATCTATGCTCTAACCAAGGCTGAGTGAGTACGAGCTTTACCTCGCTATGCCTGAGCAGATATTGCAATCGTTCAGTAGGTAATCCAGCATCAATGGGTAAGTAGGCAGCACCTGATTGCAGAACTGCTAGCACCGCTACCACCTGCTCCCAACCTTTCTCCATTACTACTGCTACCAATGTGTTGGGTTTTGCGCCCAACTCGCGTAGCTTAGCTCCAATCCAGATAGATCGCTGCTGCAATTCAGCATAACTGATCTTCTTATCAATAGTAATTATTGCAGGTTGCTCTGGTCGCTGCATAGCTTGTGTATTAAAGAGCGTATGTAGCAATGCTTGGGAAACAGGCGCATCAGTGGCATTAACCTCATTTCGACATTGAAGCTGCTCAGATGGTAACAGTGGTTGATGTGCAGCCTGCCAATAACTTTCGTCTTTCTCTAGCCGTTCCAGTAGACGACAGTAAGCATCAAACATATCTTGTAAAAATCCAGCAGGAAAGAGTTCTTCCACCACATCCCAACTAAAGGAGAGTGCTCCAGCCTCTTCTGTGACCTGATGATCGATCCAAACCTGTGGAGTCTGGGTAAGTGAATAGACAGGTACTAAACGCGGTAAATCTGCAGCATTATCTCTATCCTGCTTTGGTGGCGCCGCTTCGAAATTAAGAGTACTGGTAAAGACTACCGGCATTATTGTAATTGCACCAGATCTGCTTCTTGCCAATTCTCTCATTACTGTGATACCGCTCACATAACGATGCTCTAGATCTTGCCAGAGCTGTTCTTGCAATCGTTGTGCATGTTGTTCAAAGCTACCTGGTACAGTATTGTTGACTGCCAGTAGTGTCACCGAAGTGAAGTCGCCGATAATCTGATTAACTTGTGTATGCAATGGCAATCGATTGAAGAGTGTAAGATTGATGGTAAACTGTTGACTCTTGCTCCAGGTTGCAAGAATTTCTGCAAACGCTGCTAGCAACACTCCAGAAGGTGTTAGTCCTGCCTGAGCAGCTCGTGTTTTAATACGTTGCCAAGACGTTGCTGGTAATAGTCCATCACGTCTAACAAACTTCGGTTTGGATAAAGAACCAGGAGATTTCGCCAATGGTAACTCAGGCCCAGGCGGGAGCGTATCCAAGCGTTTGCGCCAATACTCAAGTGAATGCTGGTATAGCTCTGTCTTCTGCAATGCAAGTTCAGCCAGTAGATAATCTCTAAAGGTGATTTCCAGAGGCGGCAACTGCTTTTCAGGATATAGATAGAAATACGACCATTCTGTCACAATAATTTGCAGGCTCCAAGCATCACCGATAAGCAGATCAAAACTGAGGTAGAGCCGTACCTGCTCATCATCAAGCCGTACCCCACGAATTTCAAATAGTGGCCATTGATCGACTGGCAATACTTGATGTGAAAGGCGCGCGCGTAGCTCTGCCATTCTCATCTCTACTTGTTCCTGATCTATTCCGCGTAAGTCTTCTACCTCGATCTGGTAATAGGGGACGCGCTCCAATATCTGTTGTTGACCATCTGATAGAATGATCGCTCTCAACATATCATGGCGCATAATTAAATGTTGTAGAGCATCATTAAGCCGTGTGATATCTAACCTGAATGCATCTACCTCTAGGTAATAATGGGTGGCGACATTGCCAAGCTCATAACTTCCGCTACGACCAATCCAATAGGCTTGCTGTACATCATTGAGTGGGAAAGGTTGGTAGCGATTCTTCTGATCAGCAACAATAACAGGAAATTTCTCTGGCTTGATGATTGTATCGCCGCCTGAACCTTCTCTCTCGTTCTGCTTGCTCAACAGACTATTAACAACCAGTGTTAGTTGCGCTATGGTAGGAGCTTTGAATAGAGTATTAAGCTGTAGGTCTAGCTGGAACGTACGGCACAAGAGTGAAATAAGATGCATTGCTAATAACGAATGACCGCCCAACTCAAAGAAGTTGTCGTGTATTCCTATCTTCTCAATATGCAGTACCTGTTGCCAAACCTCAGCAATGCGGCTCTCTATCTCATTACGCGGTCCAATATACTCTACTATCAGATCAGGTCTATCACCTTCAGGAATAGGTAGTGCCTTACGGTCAAGCTTACCATTTGGTGTCAGTGGCAGCCTCTCCATTACTACAACCGCCGCTGGTATCATATACTCCGGTAATCGTTGCTTGAGATACTGCCGCACCTCTGCAAGCGTGAATGCTTCTCCATTTACAACAACGTAGGCTACCAGCCGTTTATCTCCAATGGTATCTTCTCTAACAATCACTACACACTCTTGCACACTACTGTGTTGTCTCAGTACTGACTCTATTTCTGCTAACTCAATACGGTATCCTCTCAGCTTAATCTGATGGTCCAATCTTCCTAGGAACTCTATGTTTCCATCTGGCAACCAGCGAGCTAAGTCTCCAGTGTGATAGAGTCTGGCTCCTGGTTGGCTGCTATATGGATGGGGAACAAATCGCTCTGCTGTTACATCTGGTCGATTTAAGTATCCTCTCGATAGTCCATCTCCTCCTATATAAAGTTCGCCTGCCATTCCCACAGTAGCGAGATATAGTTGATTATCTAAAATGTAGAGCTGTGTATTGGCAATTCCTCTACCAATGGTGATACGCTCTTCTCCTGGCTTAATCTCCTTCACTGCTGACCAGATCGTGGTCTCAGTGGGGCCAAACATATTCCATAAGCTGCCTTCCTGCTCTACCAGATTTTGTGCCAAATCCCAACTCAATGCCTCGCCACCACATAGTTTCTTTAACGATCTACTACTAAGCCAACCTGATGCTACCAGCATCTGCCAGCTTGCTGGTGTTGCCTGTAGAAATGTTATTCCTTCATTCTCAATCAACCAAGCTAACTGCTCTACATCTGATGTTGCTTCCCGACTGGCAATCACCACTGTCGCTCCAACACTCAATGGTAAGAATAACTCTAATACGGAAATATCAAACGAGAGCGTAGTTATCGCCAATAATATATCCTGTTCATTAATACCAGGCTGCTGCTGCATTGCAGCAATAAAGTTGCTTACCGCGCTATGAACTATTTGCACTCCTTTTGGCCTACCAGTAGAACCAGAAGTGTAAATTAAATAAGCAAGATTATCTACACTTATCGATACATTAACATTGTCTGAACTATGCTCAGCAATCTGCTGCCAATCTTTATCCAAACATACTCTGGCCTGTTCAATAGGTAGCAATGAATATAATTTCTCTTGAGTGATTATCATTGCTGCTTGACTATCACTTAACATATAGGCAAGTCGCTCTGCTGGATATACAGGATCGAGAGGCAGATAGGCTGCTCCTGCTTTTAACACTCCTAGCAGTGCCACCATCATATCTATACTGCGTTCCAAACAGATTGCTACCAACTTCTCAGCACAGACATTTTGTGCAATCAGGTAGTGAGCCAGTTGATTGGCTCTAGCATTGAGTTCTTGATAACTTAACTGTTGATTACCACATTTCACTGCTAACGCTGAAGGAGTACGGATTGCTTGTGTTTCAAAGAGTTGATGTATGCTCTGATTGCGTTGATATGCTGCTCCGGTATTATTCCATTCTACTAATAGCTTATCCCGTTCACTATCAGTCAGCATAGAAACTTGGCTTAGCCTCTGATCTAGATTGGTAGCAATACTAGTTAATAGTGTCTGCAAATGGTTAAGAATAAGTTGTACAGAGGTATTATCAAATCGACTTATATCGTAATCGATCCTCAACAGTATCTCACTATCGGGGTGGACAGTTAGTGCCAACGGATAATTAGTGCTTTCAACCTGAGAATTAAGATCTGATCCGCGTAACTGTAACCCACCCTGTTGACTGCTACCTATATTGGGAAGATCGGTAGGAGTATTATCGAAGACAAGAATAGTTTCAAATAATGGAATGGTTTTTGGCGCTTCACTCCAACTCTGTATTTTAACAAGTGGTGTGTATTCATACAGGTGTAATGCCACATTCTGTTCTTGTAGCCTTTTTAACCAGTCAAGTAGTGATTCTTCACTATCAATCTTCACCCGCAATGGCAGTGTATTTATAAATAGTCCAACCATCGACTCTACCCCTGTCAATGGAATAGAACGACCAGAGACAACACTGCCAAAAACAACATCCTGAGAATTGCTGTGACGACTAAGTAGTAATGCCCAGGCTGCTTGTACTAGAGTATTAAGAGTCAATTTCTGTTGACGTGCTAGTGACTTTAGATCTGTGCTGAGTGTAGAAGAGAGCCTTAAATGCTCCATTGCATAGTTGCTCTCACGCTCAGACGTGTCATGCACGCTCTTCTGCAGAGCTAATGAAGTAGGATTAGCAAATCCTTTGAGTATTGTTCGCCAGTAAGATTCTGCCTGAACTAGATCCTGTTTTTGTAACCAGACAATATAATTCTGAAAAGGATGTGCCGGCTCTAGTTGTGCTTCTCTCCCACAACTAAGCGCTTCATAGCAACAGAAGAGATCTTTTAAGATTAGGTAGTTTGACCATCCATCGATCAATATATGATGATGGCTCCAGATAAATTGATACTCTTCGTCCGCTAGTTGAAATAATGCCAGTCGCATCAGCGGTAGCTTGGAAAGGTTGAAACCCTCGGCGCGATCCTCTTGCAAATAAGCATTCAACCTCAACTGCTGATCGGTTGCATTCAATGCACGTAGATCATACTGTTTTAACGGCAGACTCATCTGTCGATAGACTACCTGTAATGGCCTCTCACGCCGCTCCCAGACAAAGGCTGTACGTAAAATTGGATAACGCGCTATCACTATCTGCCAGGATTGTTCGAATGCTAAAATGTTCAGATTGCCGCACAACAGCGTAGCAGTGCGTCGAAAGAAGACATCTGCTTGTGGCTGATAGATAGCATGGAAGAGCATGCCTTGTTGCATAGGTGAAAGCGGATAGATCGCCTCAACATTATTTTTACTCATCAGTTACCCTCGGCTAAATTACCAAGTTCTGCCATCAATTCATCAAGCTCTTCCTGATTCAATCCAGCATGGGGAAAATCGGACGGCGTATAACCACCAGCATTAGAAGTCTGACAATGCGTAATGATTGTCTGTAATGCTAACAAAAATTCGCTTGCTAGTATCTCAATTGTAGTACGTCTATGAGTATCTTTATAATAATGAAAATTGGCCTGCAGCTTACCATCAATAAGCATAGTTCGAATTGCGATAAGATTGCCCTTAGAATGAGATTTTACAGTCGATGAGCAGTGCTGGAAAGATACTTGCGCACGCGGCAGTAACCGTAACTGCTCACCAATTTCACTATAACGACTGAATTGACATAGAATGCCATAATCGAGACCATTGTTGGGAATCTGGCGTAACTGTTCCTTAATCGACTTCAATGCTTCATCAGGTTTACTACCTTGAGGTAGTTCTATCAAAATAGGAACACGAATAGAGAGACAGCCTACTGTGCCGGAAAGATCCAGGCTCTCTAGCATTGAACGCCGACCACTAGTTTCAAACTCCACAAGCAGTCTGTCATTCTCTGTCCAATGCGAAAATGCCTGTATTAATGCGGCCAACAATGGATCTTCAAGCTGTGTCTGGTAAGCCTTAGGAACTTTATCGAGCAATGCTGCAGTAGCATCCACTGTCAATGAAACCGTCACAGTATCCGCTAATACAGGAATATTATCACTCTCCCAATCGATCGGTATACGATCAGCGTCAGTATAATTCTGTGCAAGCCAATAGGAGGCTGTGCTGGCTGCTTCACCACTCTCTGCATATTTGTGTAGCTGTTCTACCCATTGTGAGAAAGTTACTGCAATAGGTGGCAATTGCACAGCTTCACCTCTATTCAACTGATAATAAATGGTAATCAATTCGGATAACAGAATCTGCCATGACCATTCATCAATTGCTAGTCGGTGTACACATAAGAGTAGTTGTGGACTTCTTGCTGTACCAAACCGTAGTAGCGCAGCTTGTATCAGACTACCACTGCTGATATCCAAGTCTGCCGCTAACTCAGTTGTGGTGGTCTCAATGGCTGATTCGTACTCCTCTTCAACAAGCACAGAAAGATCTACTGAAACAGGCTGGAAAACTCCTGTGGTTGTGACTGGTGATTGCTGCCACTGCGATCCTACACACATAAAGCGCATACGCAATGCGTCATGGCGGGCTAGTAGCTGACTAATTGCGCTGCCTAACAACGTATCATCAAGATCCATTGGTAGATCTATTACCATACTTTGATAATGGTATAGTTTGTCAGGATCGCCATTCACAAGTTCTAACTGATTGGGTGTAAGCGGCAATGGATTATCTTGTGGTTTAGTTGTAGTTTCGCTGTTATTGAGGACAGCAGCGAGTTCAGCGATAGTTTGATATTGATAGATATGAGTTGGAGTAAGCTGTAATCCTAACTCTTTTGCTTTCGCAATGCTGCGTATACTACTTACTGAATCACCTCCTAATTCAAAGAAGTTATCATCTACACCTACTTGATCAATGCCAAGCAGATCCTGCCAAACACTAGCAAGTTTCTGCTCAATCTCATTGTTCGGTGCGCTATAAGGATTAGTAAGTGCAGGTCTTGGATGCCGCCGCTTTATTTGTACCTTGTTATCAACTCTGGAAAGCTCTATCAACAAGTCTGATCCTGTATATGTTTTGAACCGCTCGCTCAGGATATTGAAGTCTATTACAGAAACTATCACTTGAGGCAGCGCACTAAACAATACACGATTGAATACTTCTATCCCTTCTTGGGATAACATTCCACCATCGGTAGAAAGATCGATAGAGAATGGACTTGTATTAACTGCCATTCCTGTCTCTTGCCAACGATCCCAGTTGATCGATACTGTGTATGAATCTTGCTCAGCATTACGGTAATGAGCAAATTCGTCTAGGAAAGCGTTTGCAGCAGCGTAATCCGATTGTCCAATTGGACTCAAGATTGAGCTATGCGATGAACAGAGAACAAAGAGATCTAGCTGTTCTTGTTTGAATAGTGAATCGAGTAGTAATGTGCCTTTTACCTTGGCAGCAAGTCTATTTTCTGCAGCAGCGGCATCGGTCATCTGTATAAGACCACCACCCGGCACACCAGCAGAGTGAATAATGCCGTGAATTCGACCAAACCGTTCCCGCCCTCTAACAATCACCTTCTCAAGTTGTGCTCGATCGGAAACATCGGCGCTTAATACCAATACTTCACCGCCGAACTCTTCAATAGCTTGAAGCTTAGATATACGAACACTATCTTGATCATCTATCCTACGCCCGATCAATATCAATTTAGCCTGTACTGTACGAGCAAGAAATTGCGCTAACTCAAGCCCAACCCCACCTAGACCGCCTGTGATCAGATACACACCACCTTGGCGCAATCTTGTCCGTCCCTTAATGCCGTTTAATGGCAGCGGTTCGAACACTCGTATCCAACGACTATTGCCTCTATATGCGACTGATAGATCTAGCTGCTCAGCATTCAGTTCACTGATAATATTAGCAACAACTTGCTTTGTAAGATCAGAGAGGTCTATATCGATAATACCACAATCTATATTCGCATACTCTTTACCGAAGACATTACAAATTCCCTGCATTATCGCTTTGACTGGAGAGAGTCGCTCTTGACCGGTGATGCGATAGATACCATTGGATACAATAGCGATCTTCAATGCTGTTTTCACACCCTGTTGACCGAGTGCTTGAGCAAGAAAGAGTAGACTGTTGTATCCAAGTATTCGCCATTTTTCCCATGACGTTAGTAGCTCATTATCATCATCCTCCGCGCTTACACACCATAGATGCGTGAGCATTTGAGGAATTCGATTTGAAGCAACTAATCTATTAATCAGTTTTTGATAATCCTCACGCTGCTTTGGATCGATCTGATAAGAGTCATCACTCAATTTTAAGAATTGCTTGCCAACCGACACCGTAATCACTTCTTGTTGCTCTTGGCGTAATATTGTTACTAACTGATTACTCAGACTGGTATCATCAATAAAGACAAGCCAACGCAACTTTTCACCAGCAAGATCACCAGTTTGAAATCGTATGATCGGTGGTGATTGTTTCCATACTGGAATATAAAACCAATCCTTAATATCATCCTTTTTCCTCCAACTCTGGCGCGCTACAGCTCGATCAATACTTACGGATGGTTTTACAGTTGTGTCAATCCAGTAACGTTGACGCTCGAATGGATAGGTCGGTAAAGTAATACGATGGCGACGTTCATATCGATAGAAATTATTCCAATCAACTTTCACTCCCGCTGTCCATAGCTTACCAAGCGTGCTAAGCATGGAGAAAGTTTCTGGCTGCTGCAGACTTCTATGCCCAAGTGTAGAGAATACTTGATGCTCAGCAGTTCTGTTAGGATGATGTTTTGCCAGTGAGGCAAGCGTTTGACCAGGACCTATCTCAAGCAGAATTCTGCCTGGCTCTTTCAAAAGCTCACTGATACCATCGGAAAAACGTACCATATGCCGTAGATGCTTAACCCAATAGTTAGCATCAGTAGCCATTTCTGCTGTTATCCAAGAACCTGTCACACTTGAGATAAAAGGTATCTGTGGTGGCTTTAATTCCACTCCTTTTACCACTGTAAGAAAATCGTCAAGTATTGGTGTCATCATCTCAGAGTGGAAGGCATGTGAGGTCTGCAGCCTAGTACAACTTAATCCTCTACCAGCAAGCACTGTTTCTAAACGTTCAATCGCATCGATGGCACCGGAAGCAACACACAATGATGGATCGTTTACTGCTGCTATCGATAAACCATCAAGTAATGGGATAAGCTCCTCTTCTGTTAATGGCACAGAGGTCATTGCACCTGATGGCATACGCTCCATCAACTTGCCACGTGTAGCAACCAGCATCAGTGCCTCAGCTAAACTCATCACTCCTGCTAAACAGGCAACAACATACTCTCCAGCACTGTGACCAATCATTACCTGTGGTCTTACGCCCCATTCCATCCATTGTTTTGCTAATCCATAGTTGACAATAAAGCTCGCCGGTTGCACCACACTTGTGCGGCTTAACTCTTTCTCTGCTTCCTC
>JBFLVQ010000265.1:0-11744 GCA_040758525.1 Acidobacteriota bacterium | reverse complement strand
TAAAAAGTATTGAATTAAAAAAGAGCCTAGAGAACAGCTTAGGATCTACTATTCCTGCCACAATAGCTTTTGAATATCCTACGCTAGAAACTCTCACTCAATATTTGGCTAAAGATATCTTCTCATTAGCAATGCCATCGCATACCGACTCACACAAAGATAGAGTTAGTAATCAGCGAGTAGTCTATTCCGATGACTACAGAGAAGAATTGGAACATCTCTCAAAGAGTGAAATTGAAGCATTATTGGCTTATGAACTAGCAGCCGTTGACGAGTTAATTAGAGGAGATTGAGATGCGCGACACTTCCGAGACTGATGATAGTTTATCCCAATTAAAAGATGCGTTGGTGGCATTAAGAAAGTTACGCGCCAAACTTGCTACCGTAGAAGAGGCAAAGCGAGAGCCGATTGCGATTATTGGTATGGGTTGTCGTTTTCCTGGTGGCGCCAATGATCCAGAATCTTATTGGCAACTATTACGCAATGGTGTAGATGCCATTACAGAATTTACTCCAGATAGATGGGATATTAATACTCTTTATGATCCAGACCCTGATGCGCCAGGGAAGATGTATACGAAATGGGCTGGTTTGATAAAAGATATCGACAAATTTGATGCAGACTTTTTTGGTATATCGCCACGTGAAGCGGTTAGTTTAGATCCTCAACAGAGGCTGCTATTAGAAGTGAGTTGGGAAGCCCTAGAGCATGCTGGTCAACTACCAGAGAAATTGCTAGATAGTCAGACAGGGGTGTTTATAGGTATTATGGGGAATGATTATATACAGCTACAGACCAAGTATGGTGACCCCAGCCTAGCAGATGCTTATTACATCACTGGAACAGATTTCAGTTCTATTGCTGGCCGCCTCTCCTACTTCTTAGGTCTACGTGGACCTAACCTAGTAGTATGCGCTGCTTGTGCTTCTTCACTAGTTACTGTGCATCTAGCTTGTCAGAGTTTGCGTACTCGTGAGTGTGATATGGCATTAGCAGGTGGTGTGCATATACTCTTGTTGCCAGAGACAACCATACAACTTTCTAGAATGCGGGCAATGGCTGCTGATGGTCGTTGTAAAACCTTTGATGCTGCTGCTGATGGTTATGTACGGGGCGAAGGTTGTGGTGTTGTCGTGCTGAAACGTCTCTCTGATGCAATTTCTCAAGGTGACAATATCCTTGCTGTCATTAGCGGCTCAGCAATCAATCATAATGGTCGTAGTGGCGGCTATACAGTACCCAATGGACTTGCACAACAAGAGGTTATTCGCAAGGCATTGAACAATGCCAGTGTGTCACCAGCAGAGGTCAGTTATGTTGAAGCGCATGGCACTGGCACATCATTGGGTGATCCTATTGAAGTGCGTGCGCTCACAGCAACTTTATGTGCACAGCGTAGCAAAGATCAATCTCTTATTATTGGTTCAGTAAAGACTAATATTGGTCATTTGGAGCCTGCAGCAGGAATAGCCAGTCTTATTAAAGTAGTGCTGTCATTACAGCATCGCGAGATCCCTCCCAATCTACACTACCAAGAAGGTAATCCACATATTGATTGGAATGATCTACCATTGAATGTGCCAACTACTCCTATCCATTGGCCAGCTATTGCTGGTCGGCGTATTGCTGGAATAAACTCTTTCAGCTTGATGGGCACAAATGCTCATGTTGTTGTTGAGGAGGCGCCGCTTAATAACTCTACAACTTCACTACCAATACAAATATCTGCCGATCCAAAAGCATACTTATTACCCTTGTCAGCACGTAGTTCAAATGCGCTACAAGCAATGGCGCAATCATACAGAGAGTTAATGTTAGCTCATCCTATAGACAATGGAATATCGCTCGCAGACATCTGTTATAATGCCAGTGTAAAAAGAACCCATCACAATCATCGCTTGACGCTTACAGCCTCTTCACAAGATGAATTTATTGTTGCGCTAGAGGCTTTTCTCAATAAAGAAGAACATAACAGACTCTCTACAGGTCGCAAAACTAGAGGTCAACAATCCAAAATTGTCTTTATCTTTCCTGGCCAGGGTTCGCAATGGTTTGGTATGGGGCGACAATTGTTTGCTCAAGAACCAGTCTTTCAGGAAGCGTTGCTACGTTGTCAACAAGCAATAGGTCAATACGTTGATTGGTCATTAGTAGATCAGTTGATGGCTGAACCAGAACAGTCTCGCCTAAATGAGATTGATGTCATACAACCAACTCTATTTGCCATTCAAGTAGCATTAGCAGAACTATGGCGGTCTTGGGAAATTGTACCGCAGGCAGTTGTCGGTCATAGCATGGGCGAGGTGGCAGCCGCACAGGTCGCAGGAGCTTTAAGCCTGTCTGAGGCAGCAAAAATTATCTGTTTAAGGAGCCGTCTGTTAAAACGTATGAGTGGCAAAGGGAGTATGGCTTATGTTGAACTCTCTTTAGCAGACACTCAACAGGCGATCGCAAACTATCAGACATGTGTCTCCTTAGCCGTTAGCAATAGTCCCATTGCAAGTGTGATCTCTGGTGAACCTACCGCAATACAGAAGATCTTAGATGAATTAAATTGTCAGGATATCTTTTGCCGTCTAGTAAAAGTTGATGTTGCTTCACATAGTCCTCAAATGGATGCATTACGTGCCGATCTGCTGAAAGCATTAGCAGAATTGAATCCACAGGCTGGCACTATACCTATCTACTCAACAGTGACTGGAATGATTAGCAATGGGGCAGATTTTAATACCGATTATTGGGTTCGCAATTTGAGACAACCGGTACTCTTTGCTACGGCAATAGAGCAATTGGCAGCAGATGGTTACAATATTTTTCTTGAGATCAGCCCTAATCCAATTCTCTTGCCTGCTATCGAGCAAGGGCTAGACTTTTTCAATAAATCCGGAACCGTATTACCTTCGCTACGTCGCAATGAAGATGAGCGAATGGTAATGCTCAATTCATTGGGCTCAATCTACACAGCAGGCTATACAATAGATTGGTCTAAATTATATCCCAATGGTGGTCGCTATGTTCGATTACCATTCTATCCTTGGCAACGAGAGCGTTTCTGGTTGGATCATAATGGCAGCAATAATGGTGGCATAACACGACCTACATTATCGGCTAAAGGAAGAAAGTCGCATCCTTTTTTGGGCGAGTATTTGAATTCATCATTACAACCAGGAGCGCATTATTGGGAAACAGAGTTGAGCCTGGAGCTATTTCCCTACCTCAAGGATCATTGTGTACAAGGAATGATCGTACTACCAGCAGCCGCTTATTTAGAAATGGTGCTTGCTGCTGCTAGAGAGATTTTTGGCACAGGCCCATATACAATTGAACACGTAGATTTCCATAAAATCCTGTTACTACCCGATAATGGTACAATAACTGTACAACTGGTAATCTCTCAAGAAGCTCCAGAAAAATTACGTTTCCATCTCTCTAGCAATCGCAAAGAGGGCGCGCCTAAATGCCAAACATCTAACTGGACATTACATGCTACTGGCTTAATCCAGTTAGCACAAAGCCATACATCTATGCACTCCAATGAGGTTGTAACGTTGAATGAAATTAGATCACGTTGTCAACAATCTATTCAGGCAGCGCAGCATTACCAGACACTACAAGCGCGTGGACTTCAATTCGGCTCACATTTTCAAGGAGTAAAATATCTATACCGACGAGAAGGCGAGGCACTAGGATGTCTTAGTATTACTGCTGAGACAGCTAGAGAGTCGCTCAACTACTATTTGCATCCAGTTCTCCTTGATGCTTGTTTTCAGATACTGGCAGCAGCACTGCCTGATCCTGATAATGGTTGCGCTAGTACATATCTGCCAGTAGGATTGAGTAGCTTACAAATATATCAACATCCCGATCACAATAAAGAGTTCTGGAGCCATGCACTATTACAATTAGAGGCAAAGACCGATGCTGGTCTCTTGACTGGTGATGTCTGTTTATCTGATGAGAATGGTCTAGTAATAGCAAAAGCAGAAGGTTTGCGTCTAAAATGTCTCGATTATGATCAATATGTAATTGATCAAGATATTGATAAATTGTTCTATCAGATTGAATGGATAGCTCAAAATCGAGACACTCCAGTATCAACAAACACTAGCAAGTCAGGCTATTGGCTTCTTTTTATCGATCCCTATGGAGTTGGAGAATTACTAGCTAATCTGCTTAGTGCTCAAGGAGAGATCTGTATCAAGGTTCTACCTGGAGATCGCTACAACAAGTTATCAGCCGACTGTTACCAACTCAATTCTACTTGTGCAGAAGATTTTCACAAACTATTAAAAGATCTTTTTGCCGAGAGAGAAATCTATTGTCGTGCTGTAGTCCATTTATGGAGCCTCACTGCGGCTACCCCACAACAATTAGATTTATCCTTGCTAGATCAAGCAGAAAAATTAGGCTGTATCAGCATGCTTCATACTATTCAAGCATTAGCGCAGACAGGTTGGGATGAGATGCCACGTCTATGGCTAGTAACACGAGGCGCTCTGCCGATCGGCTTGCAATACGATCTCTCAATTGCGCAATCACCCATTTGCGGTCTTACCAAGGTGATTATTCATGAACATCCTGAGCTATCTGCCAGACTGATCGATCTCAGTTTCACGGGCGATCCTCAAGAAGTTGAGGCGCTATTTGAAGAGTGTTGGTATGATGGGCGAGAAGATCAAATAGCACTACGTGGTCGTGAGCGTTTTGTAGCTAGGCTTACTCGTCTAGTATTGTCAAAAAATTCCCACTCTGAAACGATCAAATTACACTCCAATGCTTCTTATCTTATTACTGGTGGTCTAGGCGGTCTAGGATTGCAAGTTGCGCAATGGATGGCTGAACAAGGCGCCAAACATCTGATCTTGATAGGTCGAAGTGCTCCTAGCAGAGCAGCACAAGCAACACTAACACGCTTACAACAGATGGGTGTAACGCTTAAAGTCATGCGTGCGGATATCTCTTTGCCTGAAGAGACGGCTAAGGTATTGGCAGAGATTGAAGCAGATCAGCCACCATTGAGAGGAGTAGTACATGCGGCAGCAGTATTAGATGATGGAGTCTTGATAAATCTCGATGCACAGCGTTTCCAGACAGTAACTGCAGCCAAGATTGCTGGCGCATGGAATCTACATACATTAACACTCGATAAACAGCTAGATCTGTTTGTGCTATTTTCATCAGCAACCTCGCTATTAGGTTTTCCTGGTCAAGGAAATTATGCTGCTGCCAATGCATTTCTAGATAGCTTAGCCTACTATCGACGAAACCAGGGACTACCTGCTCTTAGTATTAATTGGGGCGCCTGGTCAGAAGTTGGTTTGGTAGCTGCTCAAACTATACGCGGCGAACAATTGAGCTTGCGTGGTTTTGCTGCTATTAGACCAGAGAAAGGTTTAGAGGCGCTTGCACTTGCAGTAAGCAATAATTTTACTCAGGTTGCCGTGATGGCATTTAACCTTTGGCAATGGCAACAGTTCCATCCTAAAGTTAGCCAATCCCTGTTATTCTCTCGACTGAGCGAACAACAACAGACTGTGAAACCACAACGACAAGAAGGCTGGTTACGAAGTGAATTATTGGCACTGCCACTTGATACACAAAGGCGTACATTGTTGGAATCCCATATCAGAGAACAGGTTGCTAGTGTGTTAAAGCTTGCACCATCACGTATTGACTTGCAGACGGTGTTAGGTGATCTAGGGTTTGACTCTCTTATGGCAATCGAATTGAGGAATAGATTATCAAATAGTCTCGCACTGACACTCTCTGCCACATTGATTTGGCGTTATCCAACGATCTCTACGATTGCTGACTATCTTGCACAGAGAATGGATATACCTCTTGATAGTAGAGCCGAATCAGCTCCTCCTAATCAAGATCGCCGTGTAGTAGTACTCACCAAGTTAGAGCAACTTGGCGAAGATGAAGCAGAAGCTTTATTGATGGAGAAGTTGGCTAGTATTAACAGGAATAAATCAAGATGAACAATATTTCATCACGTATTGAACAACTCTCCCCACTCAAACGTGCGCTGCTAGAACTAGAAGAGATGCAGGCGAAAATAGAAGCGCTAGAATCCCTGCATAAAGAGCCTATTGCTATTATTGGCTTGGGCTGCCGTTTTCCTGGTGGAGCAGATAATCCTACAGCATTTTGGCAACTACTACATGATGGCAGAGATGCTATTAAAGAGGTACCATCAGAGAGATGGAATGTAGATACTTATTACAACGCTAATGGTACACTGCCTGGCAAGATGAATACTCGCTGGGGCGGTTTTTTGGATCAAGTAGATCAATTCGATGCCAGTTTTTTCGGTATCTCTGCACGAGAAGCAATCTATATGGATCCGCAACAGCGGCTATTCCTAGAGGTAGCTTGGGAAGCTTTAGAGGATGCTGGTCAGGATCCCACAAAACTAGCAGGTAGTCGAACAGGTGTCTTTGTTGGTGTCTACAATATCGATTATCTATCTATGCAATTGGCCAATGTTGCCACCATTGATACTTATAGCGCTTCAGGAGTAGCACATAGCATAGTTGCTAATCGATTATCTTATCTACTCGATCTACGTGGCCCTAGTGTCGCTATCGATACCGCCTGCTCTTCTTCATTAGTAGCAGTACACTTTGCCTGTCAGAGTATACGCAACAAGGAATGTGATCTTGCGATAGTTGGAGGCGTAAATCTGATCCTTTCTCCTTTCTCTAGTATTATTACTGCCAAAGTCTTGACAATGGCCGCAGATGGACGCTGTAAAACCTTTGATGCACGTGCTGATGGTATTGTGCGTTCAGAAGGATGTGGTGTTTTAGTATTCAAACGTCTATCCGATGCGCTTGCCAATCATGACAATATATTGGCACTGATACGTGGTTCAGCAATAAATCAAGATGGTCATAGTAGTGGCTTGACCAGCCCCAATCTAGTCTCGCAACAAGCAGTAATCAGACAAGCATTGGACAATGCTGGTATTCAACCATATGAGATCTCCTATGTTGAAGCGCATGGCACAGGTACACCATTAGGTGATCCCATTGAGATTGAGGCGCTTGCATCGATTATCGGCGATGGTTTTGAAGAAGATCACTATTGTGCGATAGGTTCAGTAAAAACTAACCTTGGCCACTTGGAAGCTGCTGCTGGAATTGCTGGTCTTATTAAAGTAGTACTCTCTTTACAGTACCAAGCCATTCCTCCCAATCTGCATTTTCAGCAGTTGAATCCACACATTCAACTAGAGCGACTACCTTTTATTATCCCTACACAATTGTTGCCCTGGCAATCAAATGGCAGACGACGTTTAGCAGGTGTAAGTTCCTTTGGTTTAGGTGGCACTAATGCCCATGTAATAGTGGAAGAGTCACCAGCAAATAGCCAGCATACCAATGAACCGCCACACCATTTACAGGTATTTACACTATCTGCAAAAAGCCCTCTGGCACTGCGTGCACTGGCAACACGCTATCATTCGTTTTTAACTCAACACCCGAGCACGGCGCTTACCAATATCTGTTTTACTGCTAATACAGGGCGTAAACACTTTGCTCATAGACTGGCTGTTACAGTGGAATCAACACAACAACTGCACGAGCAATTGGCAGCTTTTCTTAATGAGCAACCTGCTAGTGAGTTAACAATGACAGATACAGAAAAGCGTTCTTCGCCCAAAATAGCATTTCTCTTTACCGGGCAAGGAGCACAGTACCCAGAGATGGGACGCCGTCTCTATGAAACCGAACCGACATTTCGTAATACCATTAATCGATGTGATGAACTATTACGACCTTATCTAGCGCAGCCATTATTGTCTATACTTTATCCAGAGATTAACAATGCAGCACTACTACAAGAGACAGCCTATACTCAACCGGCATTGTTTGCTTTGGAATATGCTTTAGCAGAACTATGGCGCTCTTGGGGAATAGTGCCAGATGCTGTTATTGGCCATAGTCTAGGTGAATATGTTGCTGCTTGTGTTGCAGGTGTCTTTAGTCTTTCAGATGCACTTAAACTTGTCGCTGAACGTGGCCGCTTGATCCAACAATTATCTGTGCAAGGTATGATGGCAACGGTTTATAGCGAACTGACTACAGTAGTTGCGGCAATTGCACCATACCATGGGCAGATCGCCATTGCTGCTATTAATGGACCGGAAAACATTGTTATTTCTGGTAGCCGTGATGCAATTGAAGTAGTTCTCAAGGATTTTGCTGCACAAGAGATAAGTGTGAAAATATTACCTATCTCTTATCCTTTCCATTCGCCTCTGCTTGCGCCTATACTCGATGAATTTGAGCAACTCACCAGTCAAATCGAGTTTAATGCAGCTACTATAACAATGGTTTCCAATCTTACTGGCCAAATATGGCAGTCTGCTGATATTCAGGATAAAAAATACTGGCGTCGGCATCTGGAAAAACCTGTACAATTTCTTGCTGGAATGCGCTGCTTGGCCGAATTAGGCTGTAATATCTTTATTGAGATTGGTCCACAGACAACCCTGTTAGAGTTGGGTAGGTATTGTCTGCCATACTACAGCGCTACTTGGTTACCATCTTTAAATAAGCATAAAGATGATCGGAAAGTTATTTTAAATACACTTAAAACGCTCTACACACAACAGGCTGAGATAGACTGGGCAAGCGTTGATCGCAATCACCAACGCCATAAGCTCTCTCTACCCACATATCCTTGGCAGCGCACTAGCTATTGGCTTACATCCGAGATGAGTTTACCATTACCATCTCTATCTGAGCCATTATCTCGTTGGCAATCGATCACAACAGCGGGTCTTCAACAAGCACAGCAGTGTCCAATAGATTTGGCCTTACATACTTATCAAGCAAAATGGCAATGTCTAGATCAACTGGCAGTCGCACATATCGTTAATTGTCTTTTAGACCTAGCTGCCTATAGACAGACGAATGAGCGTTATTGTCTGGATGAGCTAATGCAGTATTGCCATATCTACACTGGTTACCGCTTACTGATGCTACGCTGGTTAAAAAGATTGGTAGCAGAAGGGCTATTAACAGAGCAAGGAGAATATTTTGTAAACCTGCAACCATTAAATAAGATCGATCTAGCTCCTATTTGGCAACAGGCAAAAACATTGTGCGCAGATTTCCCGGTATTATCTTATATTGAGAATTGTGTTGATAGGCTTGCTACCGTTCTCACCGGCCAGCAGAATGCTATTGAGACACTCTTTCCTGGTGGCTCTTTTGAGATTGCCGAGAATGTCTACCAGCATTGGGCAGGAGCAAGATATTTTAATAATATTGCTAGAACAGTTATTGAATCGGTAGTTAAAACTCTCGCATTTGAAGAACAGTTGTCAATACTAGAAGTAGGTGCCGGTATAGGTGGCACCACCGCATCGCTGCTTCCTGCTTTACCTAGTAATAGAGCTAGCTATTATTACACCGATGTCTCTAATATCTTCTTTGTCAGGGCACAAGATAAGTTCAAAGAATATCCATTTGTCCATTATGCTCTTTTGAATATTGAGGAGAACCCACAGCAGCAGGGACTCCCAGTCAACTGTTTTGATATTGTAGTTGCTGCTAATGTTCTACATGCTACTCGTGATCTTTCAGAAACTCTGACAAATGTCCGATCTCTACTGAAAGCTGGTGGACTATTGCTGCTTTACGAAGCGACTAGTTACAAAACTGTCTATGATATCTCGATCGCGTTAATAGAAGGTTGGGATCGACACAACGATGAGTTTCGCTATGAGATCCCTCTGTTGTCGGCACAAGCCTGGCAAAACCTGCTACTATCAAATGGATTTGAAAAGGTTCTAATATTGCCTGAACTTGCTACTGCTACAGAAATCTTAGGATATCATATATTGATTGCTCAACTACCATCATCGCTACAAGAGCAGACAACTACGACTATTACTAAAATAGCAGATGCAGAAACAATCACTAACCACGCTAATAATGATGGCTCGCTGATCAGACTTAGTTGTGCACAATTATTGGCACACCTGCCAGAGGAACGACAATCATTACTACAATCTTATTTACGTGAAGAGATCGCCACAATAATGCGTATACCGCCTGCCAAGTTAGATTCAGAAATACTCTATAAGGATCTCGGTCTAGAATCGCTAATGGCGATCGAAATGAGAAATCGTATCAAGTTCAAATTTGGTGTGACTATACATCTAGAAGAGTTTCCTGATCTAAATATTATTAAACTCGCTACACGTATATTAAAGCTGATCGAAACCAGAGCAATATCTCCTACGACCACTTATGACTTTGTTGAGAATTTACCCATCAATAAGACTATCTCTATTGAACCAGAGAAGCCGACAGTTTCTCAAGATGATAGTTGGATCACTCATCGTGTAGTAAATCCACATGCAGATATACGGCTCTTCTGTTTCTCTTATGCAGGAGGTAGTGCTGTTTCTTTCCGAGATTGGCATAGTGAATTACCAGCTTTTTTAGAGGTCTGTCCTATACAACTACCTGGACGAGGTGGTCGTTTGCAAAAACCTGTCTTTAAGCGGGTAGCGCCTTTAGTAAAAGAACTAGCACGTGTATTAATGCCTTATCTAGATATACCATTTGCCTTCTTTGGTCATAGTTTAGGAGCACTGATAAGTTTCGAACTAGTACGCCAATTGCGTCGCCTTGGTGTTACTCTACCTACACATCTGTTTGTTTCCAGTCGTAGTGCTCCTCAACTACCTGATGAGAATCCTCCTGTACATCGATTGACTGATCAAGAATTGATCGAGGAATTAAGCCGCTATCGTGGCTTACCAGTAGAAGTGCTAAAAGAGCCGGATCTATTAAAGATAATGCTTCCAACTTTGCGCGCTGATTTTGAAATTATTGATACCTACGTATATGCACATGAGGAAAGTTTAACCTGTCCTATAATTGCTTTGGGTGGTCAACAAGATGATAATGTCAAGGAGCATCAATTAGACGCTTGGCGTGATCAGACTAGTAGCACTTTTTCTCTGCAGATGTTTTCAGGAGATCATTTCTATTGGCAACAAGAGCCCAAACCTCTTTTGCAGTTAATTTCTCAAAAGCTAGAACAGGATCGTATTAAGTTATGAATATGGCCTCGATAGTAGCTACTGCAACAGCATTACCTTCTTACTACTATAGCCAACAGGTGCTTGGCGCTGCTCTGCGTAAGTACTGTGCGGCGATGCGTCTGGCAATTGAACTGGATGATATCACCAGTATCTTTGCTAATGCTGGTATCAATAGTCGATATTTTGCATTTTCTATTGACTCTCTTTATGATCCACCCAATACGATTGAGAGTCTAAATGCATCTATTGATCTAACCCTCAATCTATCTGAAACGGTAGTGCGGTCTCTGCTTGAGAAAGTAAAATTGGACCCTTGTGAGATCTCGCAACTTACCCTTGCTTCGCTTACACCAGCAGCGGCACCTTCACTTGATGCTCGTTTGATGAATCGTATTGCTTTTTCTCCTTATCTTAAGAGAATGCCACTAGTTGGATTTGGTTGTATGGGTGGCGCGGCGGCATTAGCAAGAGCAGCCGACTATCTGCTTGGTCATCCTAAAGAAGCTGCGCTAGTAGTGTGCGCAGAAGTGCCATCTCATATGTGGCAAGGCTCCATACAGGCTGATCTAGTAGATCTAGCTCATAGACTACCTCAAGATCCATCTCTTTACAGTGATATTCTCTCTACCATTGTTACTGCTTCACTCTTTGCTGATGCTGCAGGCGCAG
>JBFLVQ010000264.1:0-11750 GCA_040758525.1 Acidobacteriota bacterium | reverse complement strand
TGAGAACCGCTTGAGTCTCTGCCAGCGCAGCATTAATATCGCCATTACTAGCTAGTGTACGAGCCAGGTTCTGATGTGCCAGCATATTGGTAGGATCGGCTTTTAGCACAATACGCAGTTCACGGATCGCGCCACTATAATCACGTCGCTGGCGTAGTAGATTAGCAATATTGACGCGCGCTTTGTGATCATCGGGATCGATCTCAAGAGCAGTTTTAAATTCTAGTAGCGCACCGTCCAGATCCCCCTTCTTCTCTAGGGTAAGACCAATCGTGTTGAATAGATCAATATTAGAAGGATCCAGCCGCAATGCCTCACGAAAAGATCTGATTGCGCTGTTCAGGTCGCCACGCGCACGCTGCAAAAGTCCTGTTGCATAATGAGCATAACTATCACTAGGATTGATTATCAAACGGTTCTGATAAACAAGTAGGCTGGCATCATCACCAGTATCTTTTGATAGCACGCTAAGTTCAAAACTGCTCATAGCATCTTCACTACTATAGTAAGGCGAGAGCTGTCTTAACCGTGCTTCTACGGTGCGTTCCAGGGCTGCCTTAGCACGTAAGGTAAGGGAGAGATTTTCTGTCACCCCACAACTTGGATCGAGTTCAAGCGCTCTACGAAACATCAAGATCGATTTGTCTAGATCACCTTTCTTCTCTAATAACAGACCGATCTGTGCACGCGCAAAAGCATCTTTGACATCGAACTTAGCAGCAGCACGGAAAGAGGCCAGCGCTGCTTCCAGATCGCCATCCTCTCGTAGTAACACGCCAAGCGAGTAGTGTGCTGCCGAATCGGTAGGATCCAACTCCAATGCACGCACCAAGGCTTTGCGCGCTGATATACGCTGGCCAATCGCCTTACGGGCAACCGCCAATTGTCGCCATCCTTCACTCCATTCTGGTTGCAACTCTAAAGCCCGCTCAAGCGCTTGTACGGTGGCAGTAAAATCACCTCGTTGCCAGAATCGTGTGGCCAGCAGACGTTGCTGTTGGAAAAGTTGTTCCAACCCAGAAGGGGGTTCATCTTGGGCATAGGCATAGGGGGCCGCAGTAAACGGCAACAACCAGACTAGTAAGGCTACCCAACATAGCGATCGAAACATAATTCCCTCACAAGAATTGGACGGGTAATTAAGGGTCATCACATTAACTCCTGACAATAATACCATATCACTATTATCGTCAGTTTAAGAGATAGCTACCCTGGTAGTGCCGAAGCAAACAAAGGAATGTCGATCGAGCATCCTAAAGAAGTGACAATCGGTCGCAATTCGGCGCCTATAAAGTTTATTTGTCAACTTCGGCTTATTGGTAAGAAGACGTGTTGGCAGAGGGGACCGAATTCTCTTAAGGGGAGAAATACAATGCAACCAATCGACTCGGCACAAGAGATTAAGTCAAACCACAAACCGTTTACTTTCAAAAAGACCAACTTTCTTGTAGAAGTAATCGGACTCAAGGCGCGTAACCTTGATGAGTTCCTTAAGTCGGTCTCAGTAGTAGACCGATCCTCAATATATTTTCACTTGCACCAGCCTATGCTGATCAGTCCTGCTACACAGCTAGAATACCCTAATGATTTTGCTTACTGGATGGCAAAAGTAGTAGGAGATAATGTGCTTGCAGAGAGACTAGCGAACCTAGAGGTATTCCGCTATCAGGATCTGGAGTTAATCAGACGTGAGATAGTCTCACTTGTTAGCCAGCGCCTATTGGCTGAACCAATCAGTCGGAATGTACCGGATGGGCGAGAATTTGTCTTCTGCCGTATGCGTAGCGTAGTACTGGAGTGTGGCCTGCGCGCCAACAATCTACGCGAATTTCGTGATCTGCTCGGCAAGGTGGAGGTCAGTTCGATCTACCACCATCTGGTAGAAGCAAAAATACGCCTGCGTCGTGGCGCTAATGATTTTACCAATTGGCTAAAAGCGATCGACAAAGAGGAACTAGCCGTTCAGGTAGACTCTTTCGATCCTTATTTAACCACTCTGGAAGGCAATCGCCGTCGTCTGCTAAAACTCCTTGATACCCATTTAAGCGCAAGTTAGGAGGCAAAAATGAGTGTACCACAAGTCGAGCGCATCGCGGCAAACACGTTGGACGATTATCGCACAGTAGTGGGCGATAAAGTAATCGACGAGCTTTACCAACTTAGTGAACCATTACGTGGTAGGCATCTACAGCATATCAACTCAACACGTGTGGGCGGCGGTGTGGCAGAGATACTACAGCGTATGGTGCCGCTCACCAGCGAGCTAGGTTTAGAAGTAGGCTGGGACGTGATAGAGGGCAATCCGGACTTCTTTCATGTCACCAAATCTTTTCATAATGCGCTACAGGGTATGGAGATGAGCCTTACCAATAGTTCCTATCAGGCTTACCTAGATACCAATCGCGAGAATGCCACAAAGGTGGCGCTTTACGGGGATGTAGTGTTTATACATGATCCACAGCCAGCCGCGCTAATAGACTATATGGATATCGCCAAACATCGCCCAGTATGGCGTTGTCATATAGATATTGCCCGGCCCAATGAATCGGTATGGCGTTTCTTACTACAGTATGTCTGCCGTTATACAGCAGCAATCTTTTCTGTGCCTGCCTTTGCCCGCGAACTACCTTTACCACAGTTTATTATCGCACCTTCAATAGATCCGCTCAGTGATAAGAACCGTCCATTGCCTGACGAGGCAGTAAGGAGAGTGCTGGAGAAATACAACATAGATCCAACTCGCCCTGTTCTTACACAGATCTCGCGCTATGATTGGTTTAAGGATCCACTGGGTGTCATTAATGCCTATAAGATGGTCAAGCGTAGTTACGATTGCCAACTAGTACTGGCAGGTGGCGGCGCCACCGACGATCCAGAAGGCGCACAAGTGCTTGCTGCTGTGCAGGAGGCATCTACAGGTGATCCTGATATACACATTCTACTCTTGCCTGCCTACTCTGATTTGGAGATCAACGCGCTACAGCGTGGATCGACAATCATACTGCAAAAATCGACTAAAGAGGGTTTTGGCCTTACTGTTACCGAAGGTTTATGGAAGGGTAAGCCAGTAATTGGCGGCGCCGTGGGCGGTATACCACTGCAGATCATAGATGGTACCAACGGTTATCTAGTTCATTCCTCGGAAGGAGCTGCTTTCCGTATCAAGTACTTGCTCAGCCATCCAGAAGTGATTACGCAAATGGGTAAGATAGGACAGGAGCACGTCAAACATAATTTCTTGCTTACACGCCATATCAGGGATTATCTTATGGTGATGCTTGCAGTGATCAATCCCGATCAGGATATAGTCTATCTGAGGTAATGAAACAGGCGGCGATTGTTGCAACAATCGCCGCAACAAATTCTATTATGAATGTATATTTAACAATACACTGCCACTTTTATCAGCCACCCCGTGAAAATCCTTGGATTGAAGAGATAGAGCGCCAAGATAGCGCCGCGCCCTTTCATGATTGGAATGATCGCATTGCCCACGAGTGCTTTACCCCTAATGGTTGGGCACGTATTAACGATAGCCAAGCACGTGTGCTAGATATTGTTAATAACTACCGGTACATCAGCTTCAATGTAGGCCCAACATTGATGAGTTGGCTGGAACAGAAGGCCCCACATACCTATCAACGTATACTAGAAGCAGATCGACAGAGTTGTGCAGAGCGTTCCGGGCATGGTAATGCGATTGCACAAGTCTACAATCATATGATCTTGCCACTTGCTAATCGCCGCGACAAAATTACCCAAGTACGTTGGGGATTGGCCGACTTCCGCTACCGATTTGGTCGTGAGGCAGAATCGATCTGGCTGGCAGAGACGGCGGTGGATGCTGCCACGCTAGAAGTCCTAATAGAACATGGAATCAAGTACATCATTCTTTGTCCAACTCAAGCAGCACGTTGTCGTCCTATAGGGAGTAGCCATTGGATTGATGTGAGTGGTGGTCAAATTGATCCTACACGGCCTTACCGCTGCTTCCTGACCGATGGTTCAGCTCGCTCGCTCGATATATTCTTCTATGATGGTCCAATCTCGCGCTCAATAGGCTTTGATAATCTATTACACGATGCCAAGCGACTGGTAGAGCGCTTCCAGCTAGCGATCTCATCTCAGCGCGAGCACACACAGCTTATTAGCGCTGCTACAGATGGTGAAACCTATGGTCATCACAAACCACTTGGTGAGATGGCACTGGCTTATGCAGTAATGCACGAGGCATCCAAGCGTGGCTTTGTACTTACCAATTATGGTGAGTTCCTTGAAGTCAACCCACCCACCTGGGAGGTCGAACTCAAACCAGTAAGCGCTTGGAGTTGTGTGCATGGAGTAAGTCGTTGGACAGATGATTGCGGCTGTCATACTGGGGGAGCACAGGGTTGGCGACAACATTGGCGCCGCCCGCTACGGGAAGCGTTGGATTGGTTACGTGATCGACTAACAACTCTCTATGAGCAAGAGGCTGCTGAATACTTGCGAGATCCTTGGGCAGCGCGTAACGACTACATCAATGTTATTCTGGATCGCACGCCAGAGAACATAAACGCTTTCTTCGAGCGGCAACAGCAACACGAACTCGACAATGAAGATCGTATGCGGGCAATCCTCCTGCTGGAGATACAACGCTATGCAATGCTGATGTATACCTCTTGCGCTTGGTTCTTTTCTGAGATCTCTGGTATTGAAACAATACAAGTATTACGTTATGCAGCACGCGCCATTCAACTTGCTGAGGAGTTTGTTGATGAGGATTGGGAAGGTAAATTCCTACATCAGTTGGAACGTGCCCCCAGCAATATTCCTGGATATGGTACAGGTGCAGGTGTCTATCGCCAACTGGTAAGGCCATCGGTAGTGCGACTAGAGCGAATCGCAAATCATTATGCCGTAAGCTCACTGTTTGAAGAGTTGCCTAAGCTGACACGTCTGTTCTGTTTTAATGCCGATCGTCTCGATTATGAACGTCAACAATTAGGCCGACTGACGCTAGCCGTGGGCCGACTAAAGCTCAAATCGATCATAACAACCGAGACACGCGACTTTGCTTTCGGTCTCTTACATGCAGGTGGACGGGATTTCTACTGTGCTGTCAGGGCATTCCCAGGACAGGCGCATTATCGCCAGATCAAGGCAGATATCTTCGAGCGTTTCCCAGATCAATCATTAATGGAAGTAATACGTACCTTAGACGATCATTTCGGACCCTACTGTTATACTTTCAAAGACCTCTTTATTGAAAAGCGGCGTGATATTCTACGGCGTGTCTCTGATGATCTGTTAAAACGTTTCTCACAGACCTATGAACATATCTATCAGGAGAATATGCGTATAATGATGGCGCTAAAAGCAGATGGTTTGCCAGTGCCAGCAGAGTACCGTATTGCCGCAGAATATACTTTAAGCGAACGCTTGAATCATCAAATCGATCAGCTCACTGATCTGTTTGATCCAGAATGTTATAAAGAGATAATGGAGATCATTGATGAAGCAGAAGAGTATGGCTATCGTCTCAATTATAGCCATGCTGCGGAAATACTAAGTACCACACTTAATGATCTACTACTTACCATCACCTTGATACCTAATAGTAACCTTATCGCCGATGCCTTTAATGAAGTAGCACGCTTCCTTATCCTGGCGGCTCGTCTGCGCATTAACCTACAGTTGCGGCGAGCACAAGATATCTACTTTGCTTTTCTTAATGAACGTTTCTCAACACCTGAGGTTATAGCTGCTACGGAGGCAGGTGATGCTACGGTGGGTTGGCGTAAGGCGGCTCTTGAATTAGGGCGACGACTCTCACTCAATGTTGAGCGGTTTGAAATATCCCAGCAGGTCTCTACTGCGGCAGATTAGTAACATCAATTTTCTAGTAGTTTAATGATCTGTTGTAGGTGATGGGCCTCATGCAAGGCTTGCAGTTGTATCCATCCACCCAATGTAAACCAGACACCAGTAGCAGGATCAGGTGACTCTAACAGCTCTGGGTCACCGCCATCTAAAGCAGTTAGCTCTTGATAAAAACGTCTATGAGTTGTTGCTAGAGTATTAAATGCTTCGCTAAATGGTAGGTCAACGGTGGGCACTAATTCCTGAGGAGCCATAGTAGGTCCATAGGGATAGATATCGAGTGCAGCGGTAAAGAACTTTGCTCCTATTGAATGTTTCGCACCATTATAGGCACCCCCGATCAGCTTACGGGACATCTTGCTTGTTCCAATTTCGGATCTAATAAGGTGATCTACCTGCTCTGCAATAGTCCAAGTGGTTGGTGTTGGTCGCCGTAGCCAATCTGTTGCTGTTACTTTGTGCAGTACTACTAGCAATTCTTGACGAACCTCTTCACAGTGTTGCCACGCCAGTTGAAGTGTAGGATGCATCTGTGATGAATTTGAAATTTTGTTGTGCGCTTTCACATTTCCTCCCTACTGGTTGAACTGCAGCTAAAATTGGGATTAAGGCTTTAACCTTTATCTATCGTGTCAATATTGAGTACAGGGAGAACTAAAGAGACTATTTATTATACCAAGTTCTCCCTGTATTTGGTGAGTGAATGATGCTTAATACAGACTAGAATATTAATGTGATTGCCCAGTCTGTTTCTTTATCCATTCGCCTATCGTTTTAAGCGCAGTTGGTGAGAATGTCTCTTCAATCTTACCATACTCCATTGGCGAACCAGTTTCGCTAGTCTGGAAGAGATGGTTAAGCTTGGGTAGTTTGACAATTTGATAGTTCTTATTACCACCCGCTTGTAACGCTGCTTCAATGGCAGTGAGATTTTCGTTGATCGGTACCTGTAGATCGAGTTCACCATTAATAGCAAGTACTGGACACTTCACCTTCTTCAAGGTTGGTCGTGGATCATAGTTGATGAAGAAACGGAACCAAGGAGTATTATATCTTTTCACCATAGCATCGATTACTTCATTGGTGTTGGTGGTTCTACGTTGTTCTTCAGGCATTGCTGCTAGGTCTTGATTAAGGATCTCACGAAGCTGTTTCTCTGCAATGGTGAGATCTTTCTCTTGGCGTAACACAGTAAAAACACGATCTTGAGTCGATCGGTTTCTTGTAATGGCTGTTTCTGGCGCACCATTCGCCTTAGAGATTAATGCACCCTGTAAGTAAAGGATCTCATCACCACGCAGTCCTGGGCCAGCCATCATTACAATAAAAGCGATATCGGTAGATTTGGCAGCAACAATGGGAGCAATCAGACCACCTTCACTATGACCCACCAAGCCGATCTGTTTAGTATTGATCTCTTTGCGGGTCTTGAGATACTCAACCGCAGCAAGCGCATCATCAGCAAAATTTTCGCTAGTTGATTGATCTATGTTTCCTGTTGAACCACCTACGCCACGGTCATCTGCGCGTAGCACAGCAATCCCTTCACGCGTCAAGTAGTCAGCAATGACAAGGAATGGCTTATGGCCTAAGAGGGATTCATCGCGATCTTGTGGGCCTGACCCAGTAATTAACACAACCGCAGGAAAAGGTCCCTGACTACGTGGTAATGTAAGCGTGGCAGTGAGCTTGATACCATCTTTCTTGTTCTCGTAGACTACTTCCTCTTCATGATAAGGATAAGGTTTCTGTGGATGCTGGGGTCGGTTTATTGTGGTTGCTTTTTCGATACGCTTAAAACTTAGTGGCAGTGCAATTGGTCCTTGTTTGAATTGACCAGTGATCTCGGTCTTCTCTTTGTTGAGTGTACCCTCATAAGTGATATTGAAGTTGGATAATTCAAAGCGAACTGTACCATCTTTACAAGTAAGGGTATCAACAGGCAGATCCGTGGCACCCTGGTCGATACTATCAAACTTGGCTATCAGTGCACCATCCGGCGCTTTAGTCACTCTAATAGCAAGTCTCAATTTGTTCTGGCCAATAGTCAGTGTTCCCTCCCAATTGCCGTCAATGCATGAGCTAACCGTGGAATTTGTAGATGCCTGATTGGTATTTTGCTGAGCAGTTGCGACGACGTCGCCCAAAGTCACTGTCGTCAATATCATTGACACTACAACGATACGTGAGATTTTATCTAGCATTTTGACCTTCTCCTATTGGATTAACGATTTGCCTGATGATAGTTGTGATTACCAAGTAATAAAATCAGGAACACAACCATTTAGTACCCATCCTTGCGCCATTGTTATCGCAATAACAGATTACGGAAACAGTGCTGGGAAGGTTTCTGCATACTCCTGCCTCGTATTATATTACCTTGAGACAGTAATATCAGCACTGTCTTTTGAAATCTATTGTCGATATTATCGCTTCTCAATTATTAAGAGAGTGGCGAAAGGGAAAACTGTTCGAAAATAGCAAGAACTATTTACTGATAAGGAGCGTCGGAATTTATACTGATATAATTGCCATTAATGAAAATGAGACTACTGGCTTTCTTCAATCTGTTGCTACTAATCGGTTGTACAGCCGCGCCACCACCGCCTAAGTACGATTTCGATAGTGTACGCGAACAGTTCCTATTACGTTATGCACAAGGTTGCGCAGAGGTCGATGATCTAAATCGCGCCCTCTATTATCTAGATTTTATTACTGAACCGCATACACAGGGATTCGAAGAACTACGGCAGTCATTTCGCACTCGTCTGGATGCCGACGATGCTGCCATTGCTGCCCAATATAAAGCGATAGTAAAGGTAACCGTCAACAACATTAGGATCGTGCCGCTCTCTCCCAATGAATTTTATCTCTTTGGCAAATGTAATTTGCCACGTAATACACGCTTTGATCTAGAAGTAGTAAATCGTACTACAGGTATGACACTAACTCGCCGCCACGATCAAGAAGGGGCGGTTATAACGCGTGGTGGTCGCTTCTCTGCCTTTGTCACCAAACCTACTGATAGGGCGGACGCACCCACCTGGCTACCAGGAGAGTATCAATTGTGTCTGCGTGCCTGCTTTAGTGTGGACTGGCAGCAGTCTATCTCTGCACAAGAGTTAGTAGGCAAGGGAGGCGAGCGTTTAACAGGTCCACTGGTTATACGCGATCCTATTGCTGGCAACTGTCTAGTATACCAACACAATTTTCGCATTACTAAACTCGCATCAGAAGATCGCTACCAATTAATTGAGCTGCCAAGCGAATAGGTTAAACTTAAGCAGACCGGAAAGCTCTTGTGGAGAGCGGCTAGATAGACGATAATTTATTCAACTTGTAATAAGCGGTGATCGATAGGCGGGCAGGGGCACGCAACTCACAAAAGGAGTGGGTTTTCGCCAGTCGCTAACCGTTTGTTGCGGATCTTTTTGATCTATTCGCTCGAGGTATATATGCTCGGGATGCTTCGTTCTTCTCGTATTTGGCGTCTATTCTACGCTCTTCTGTTACCCATTGTTTGTGTAACGCTCTTCTCCAGCTTCGCTTTTAAGTTCAATCCAGTGCTGATGACTTCAGCACAGCGTGAGCGTGCTATTACACAACTGAATAATACTATTGAACGTGCTGGTGGTAAGCCGACTGATGATCAGTTGCAATATTTTGAGCGCACCTATCCTGGTACACATGTAGCAGCGCTGGCACGTTTTCTACGCGCCTATCTACGCTTCACGACTGGCGATTTCACTGCTAGTGCACCTCTGTTTGAAGAAGCTTTGATTAAACAGGACACAGAACTGGGCGACTATGCTCTCTACTATCAGGGTCGTGCCTATCGTGAACTGGCTGATCATACACATGCCCGTGCCGCCTTTGTGCAACTCGCAGAAAAATACCCACAATCGATCTTTGCCCGAGAGGCACAATTGGCTGCTGCCGATCTATGCATCAAGTTAGGTGAACCTAAGCAAGCCATCAAACAGCTTAAAAAGCTTGTCGAAGTTAAGGATAGTGCTGCTCTGTTACTGACTGCGCAATGCTATCAGCAGCTAGGTGAAAATAGCGATGCTCTGGCTGCTTATCGTAAGCTTTATTACGAAGCGCCGCACAGTAGTGAAAGTGAATTGGCATTAACACAACTGACTCTATTAGGCTTCAAAGCTGAAGGCAAAGATGGTTATCAGTTGGAACGCACTCGTGCCGATTATCTATTTGAAGCTGGTCAATACAGCCGTGCAGCAGAGAACTACAAAAAACTATCAACACAGTTTCCTGCTTTTGCTACACATCCACGCAATTGGCTACGTCTAGGTGTGAGTCTTTATAAACTTGGTAATTTTCGCGATGCACTCTCGGCGCTACTTACCGTGCCTGCTACAGAGAAGGAATTACAGTTAGAAGCTAGCTATTATGCGGCTAATTGTTATCGTCGCCTGCGTTTCAATACTCAGTTCGTTGATACAGCAAATCAGGTATTAGCCAAACAGTTACCATCAAATTGGGGTGCAGAGTTGTTAGCTGCGCTGATCGAGCAATTTGGCACAAACAGTGTGGGGGGCCAACGCTATCGTAATCAATTGATCAAACAGTACCCGCAGAGTAAAGAGGCTGATGAAGTCTCCTATCGTGCTGCTTGGCAGTTGCATACAGAAAAACGCTATGAAGAAGCGAGCGAAGCGCTGCTAGAACATCTTGTCAATTTTCCTAATTCCGATTGGCGTGGTCTGGCGGCATTCTGGGCGGCACGCGATGCTGAGCGTGCTAATCGCCTTGCCCGTGCGTTAGCTATCTATCAGGTTATCCCACAGCGTTACCGCTATGGTTATTATGGTTATCTTTCCGAGCAACGATTAAACAATTTCCGTACCCACCATACATCAATTAAACCAGAACAACCAGAGGCCAATTCTCGTCTTGCCCGTGCGCTATATGCTATCAAGCCAGCCGCACCACTGGCAGAGACAATAACCGATAAAGCTACTCCACATCTAGCACGCGCAGCTAGCCTGGTGCTATTAAACCTAAATGAATTGGCACTGATAGAGTTGGAGACGGCACGCCGTGATGCGCCTACTTCACCTCGTATCAATTTTGAGATCGCACGTATCTATCGTGCACGTGGTGAAAACTTACGTGCTGTACAGGCACTGCAGCGTGCTCATCCAGATTATCACTCTTATCAAGGTGATGAGGCGCCAAGAGAGGTCTTTGAGATATTCTTCCCGCTTACTGAATGGGAAACGATCAAAGCCGAGGCCACACGTTACGGCCTTGATCCTTATATAGTGGCTGGATTGATCCGACAGGAATCGGTCTTCGATCCACGTGCGCGATCGCGTGCTAATGCCTTAGGGCTGATGCAACTACTTCCTTCTACAGGCAAACTGGTTGCACGCAAACAACAACGTGGCACAATCAGTGCCGACCAGCTCTACAATCCAGAACTCAATATTAAGCTGGGAGTAGCCTATTTGGCAGATATGATAAATCGCTTTGGCCGTATTGAATATGCTGCGGCAGCCTATAATGGTGGACCTGGACGTGTTGATCGCTGGCTACGTACACTGCCAAGCGAGTTGGATGAGTGGGTTGAAGCAATCCCTATTAGTGAAACTCGTCTCTACGTACAAGGGGTGTTACGTAATGCTGCCCACTATCGCCGACTTTATGGCAAAGTGGAGAAGACAGCAACGAGGGCTGATTAGAAATAGAGCATTTTCCCTCTATGCGACACCGGTACGTCAATAGTACACTTTGTATTGTGTAAGCGGCGGCCTAAACCGTTAGGCCGCTGCCCTGCTACATCTACAAAAGACCTGCTAGATTCTCTTCTCGCCAGTATTAATTATTAATAGTAAAAAGTTTATCACTAAATTGAGGCTCTCTTT
>JBFLVQ010000263.1:0-11763 GCA_040758525.1 Acidobacteriota bacterium | reverse complement strand
AATAATATTATATTTCCAGTTATTTGAGCGTGCTAATAATATACCAATTGAGATTCCAATGGGCATATTAAGCTTTGATAATTAAAGTACTCAACAGAATAGCTCATCGGTGCATCTAACAACCACTCCGTCTGATTCGATTGACAAGCCACTCATCCCATTCCATTTAACAACCCCATTCTCTTCCTCATTCTCTTCCTGATTCTCTTCCCCATTCAACCATACCACCCTATCGACCATAGCCATGTAGCTATAGCCATAACGCAACAAAGGAGACAAGAATTTCGTGAATTTCGTGAGCACCATAGCCAGTGTCATAGATAGGCTAGCACGACCTCTTTCAACTCAAGCCGTCTTCATACACCCAATATAGCGATAACGACCTGCTGTAGCATCTACCTATTCCCAGTCCTTCTTTAGCAGCAATTCTTCAATCCTGTAGGCATGAAACATCTCGTGGTTGAGCACATGCCGGAACATGATCCATACCGAATAATGACTGAATGCCTCATGCTCTGCCGTTCGCTGCCAGTCCTCCGCCGATAGTTCCTTTAGCCTCTTGACCAGACTGGCTCGCTCTCTCACATACCGGTCGAGTGCTTCGTCTAAATCAACGCTAAGTAGCGCTCCTGCTTCGTCCTCTGGAGAATTATCAATGGCCCTTATAAAAGGCACTGGAGTAGATAATATCAAGTCGAGGCGTGCCAGGAATGGCGCATCACTGGTGGAGAGATGACAAGCGTGTTCATAAGCGGACCATTTCGTCGGGCTGGGCCGACGCTTCAGGTACTGGGGCGGCACCTCACGAATCAGGGGAATAATAATGCCAGGGGCATTTTCTAAGGCGACTATTAAGGTTGTTGTATGGTTCATCAACTTCTCCTAACTTCATCTAAGTTTGTAAGCAGCCTAACGTCTGAGTTGACGCGGCGGCGCTCGGGATCGACTTCAAGCCAACAAATAGACGACCTGCGTCTCGAGCTTCGACGTGTCGTCTGTCCAATCGCCGTAGATTTCCCACGAGCACCCGCCGAAGGCGCGAGCGGTCGCCGCGCGCCAAGAATGGATCGCGTCATACGCAGCAGCGAGGTTGTCATAGCTACCGACATGAGTGGTCATGGCGACCTCGCCTGCGGGCGTCTCTGTATAGATTACCTCGCCTTCGCCCTCCAAGGGTCGAATGACCTGAACGCCGAAGTCAATGTCCATCACTGCATCACCATGGGCGGGATGATGGTAGAGGAAGCAATTATGCCCGTCGGCTCGCAGGCCTTCATGTCGGCGGAGGAACTCCCAGACGAGATCAAGCGCTGGCTTCCAGATGCGGCTAATGTCTTTACTGAGCGCGCGCCGCCGCACCGCGGCAAGCGGTTGCGCGCTGACGGTTTTGGTGACAATCTGATAATTCATCAAAGGTTCCCTCTTTACTCTTTCAATTTGGGTAACGAAAGCTGTCGAACTATTGATTATACAGTTTCTTGATATCATCCTTATACTACACTCTGGCAGTATAAGTCACCAATGTATGTTGGTTGTTAAGTTCTCTGCTGCCAATGATCCCAATCTATTTATAGTATAAATCAGAAGGGGTTGGCTCTAAAGCAGCTTTTTCTTCTTTAGCGCCTCCATTGCTCTTTCTTTCTCTGCTATTTTTACCACTTCTGACATAGTTCTACTCCTTAAGAGAGATATGCATCATGGGTTTATGTAAGACACTCTCCACAAAGTATACTCTGCTTATACTCTACCTCTTCTCTTTAATTTTGAGACTGCTAATGATCTATTCAGGCTTAAACAGAGAGTTATATTGATATATTGAGTTGCGAATTATTACCCATTTAAGATCATTTCACTTGAGTCGTAGTTTAGCAGTCGAGAACCTAATAATCTATGAACCAATACAGTGGGGTTTGGTGGCAGCAAAGCCGGCATTACAAAATAATACCGGAGTTGATACTCAATTTTCATTTGGTTTTTAAGCTCAACTATTTTATCTTTAGCCTGATAATAGTATTTTTTAACTCTACAATGGTTATTGAGGCTCTCTGGAAATATGAGGTTAAGTATGTATAGACTAATGGTATTGCCTTTCTCATTGCTTATCCTTCTGTTGATAACGGGTAACGTTTCAGCACAACAAGCCACATCTGTACAAACCCAGATGACAGAGGCTGAACGTACCACTGAACGGCTTGCCACGCTTGCCAAGCTATGGGGAACGGTTAAGTTTTTCCATCCATTTATGGCCTATAAAGAGATCGATTGGGATAAAGCGCTGGTAGAAACGATCCCTAAAGTCAAGGCAGCACGCTCACAACAGCAGTATCATCAGGCGATTGCCGATATGTTGAACCATCTGGGTGACCCTGTCAGTAAAGTTGAGTCCACAGCGGCAGCATCAACTAACAGAGAAAAACCTTCTGAAAGTAGACCATTGAGTAATGAACCTTCAAGCTATTTCCAGATCATTGATGGTAATATGGTGCTAAAGATGGGTGAAATTAACCGTCTTGCTATTACAGGAAATCAGGAGGTTACTGGCAAGGTCTTTCCCGCAATATTCAGCCAACTCAATACGGTTAAAGGTGTTGTCTTCGATTGTAGAATGCATGATCTTGAGAAAGTGTCAGACTTCTACTGGTATAGGATAATCAATAATTATATTTCCAGTGTTATTGATAAACCGATTACATTAGGAACTTCACGTTATTTAACACATAATGGTTACTCACCCTATTTGGGCAGCACAAGCGGCGGCTACCAATCAGCATTCATTACAGAAACACCATTATCATTGAATGGACGGTCTAAGGTTAGTAACAGACCGATAGTAGTGCTCTTTGATGATCGCACTCCAGATAATGTTGATCTATGGAGTGGGCTGCAATGGGCTGGACTTGCAACCATTGTTCAAGTTGGTAACATCTCCAAGCCACTTGGCATAAAAATATTCCAGGCTAACTTTCCTGAAGGGTTAAGCGTCAATATCCGTATAACCGAATTTGTACATCCAAATGGTAGCAGCCTCTTTGAACCGGATCTGCGTATATCGAATACAACAGATCCCAACAACGATTCAGCAATTGCCACTGCGTTTACTATTATTAAAGATCCGACTTCTCTACATAGAGTGGCGAGCAATCAGGCTAGCGCAAATCCTCCCATTCATAGCCTGAAAGACAAGCCATATTCAGAAATGGAGATTCCCAGTGAAGAGTATCGACTGCTGGCACTATTTCGCTACTGGAACATAATCAACTATTTTTTCCCTTACAAATATCTTTTAGATCGCCCTTGGGAGACGGTACTGACCGATTTTATTCCTCGTTTTCAGGCAAATCAGACCCCTCTCGATTATCAACTAACAGTGGCTGAAATGGTGGCGAGAATACAGGATTCACATGGAGGGGTTTATCCAGCCAATGCATTGAATGAACATCTGGGTGGTTTTGCTCCTGCTGTTGCGCTTGGCTGGCTAGAAGGCCAAACCGTAGTTACCGCATTAATGGATGAAATTGCTAAGGCTGCGGGTTTAAATATTGGTGATGTTGTGCTTGAGATTGATGATGAACCAGTGGTAAAACGTATTGAACGATATGCCAAGATTACTGCTGCTTCCACACCACAATCGCTTCGGTCACAGGTCCATAAGTTCCTATTAAGAGGTGCGCAGCAAAACAAAGTCAAATTGCGTATCAAAGGCAGCGACAAACAAGTACGTGAAGTCACTTTAGAGCGCACAATGCCATGGTATCAAGCTGTCTCTCAAGAACGTACCACACCAATCTATCAGGTACTGCCAAATGGTTATGGTTATATTGATCTTGCTCGACTTCCTAGGAGCGATTCTGACAAGGCTATGGACACAGTAATGAATACTCCGGCAATCATCTTTGATATGCGTGGCTATCCAAATGGTACAGCCTGGACAATATCGCCACATCTAACGACAAAAAGGAATGTAGCCGCTGCGCACTTTCACCGGCCTATGGTTGCTGCCAATCTGCTTGGTGACTCAGACTATTCACTTGGTACAAAGTTTGTTTTTATCCAGCCATTGCCTGAGCCAAAGGGGCAGACCTACCAGGGCAAGATTGTAATGCTTATTAATGAGGATGCAATAAGCCAGGCTGAACATACCTGTCTCTTCTTTAGATCAGCAACGGAGGTTAAGTTTATTGGCACACCAACAGTAGGAGCAAACGGTGATGTTACAAACCTGGTGCTGCCAGGCAACCTGATCGTCTATTTCACCGGACAGGAGGTCCGTCATCCTGATGGTCGGCAATTACAACGTATTGGTATCCAGCCTGATATTCTTGTTCAACCAACCATACAAGGTATTAAGGAAGGACGAGATGAGATCTTGGATGCAGCCGTGAAGTACCTAGATGAGATAAAACAGAGATAGAAAGGGTTTTTAGAGAAATATAGGAGCGTGAGGGGGAAGATAATTCCCCTCTCACGACTTTGCATAGCCTAAGCTTTCCATTGTACCGAATCGTGCTATCATAACGATGTTCATCATACTCTAACTCTGCGAAGGTAAGAGAAATGATGATGGTGATGGCAAGCGAGAGGTACATTGCAACACTAGGGAAGGAATTTGGACTGGTCTGAGAAATTTTCTCAGACTATTTCGTGGGGTTCATAAGAAGTATTTAGCCCACTATGTAGCTGTATTATTGAAGGACCTATTTCCCAGGCTGCTCGTGTAATGGAGATTAAGAAAGCAAGATATAAAGGCTTGCCCAAAGTTCAACTCCAACATTTTGCCACTGCCGTCTCTATTAATATTGCTCGTTTAGGCAACTGGTGGTTTGGCCCTCCTCGTGAGAAAACTCGCATCTCTCATTTTCAAGCTCTTAAGTTTAACGCTGCTTAATGGAAGTTTGGAGAGTTTGCCAGCAGTATCTAATATCCTACCAATAACAAGGTAAACATAAGGAAAACTGCGGGAAACTTATACAAAACTGTGGGAAACCTATACAAAACTGTGGGAAATTTATACAAAACTGCGGGAAAGTAATATCTACCTCCCTGATAATCAAAGCTTCTCACTAACAATATAAATAATAAGAGACGTCTTTAATACCATTATCTATTACAGTTATCGTAGATATTCTAATATTGGCTTGTGATTTTTGTAAGGCTTTCTCAAAAAAGTTATTACTGTAAATGGTTTTGGAAGTAAACCTCACACAAAGGAGTTTTCTCATTATGCTAAGTACCCTAAAATCTCAGCGTCAGTATGAAGATATCAACTTTATCGAACCCATTGGTTCTAATGATGAGGAGTGTATCTCTGAACTTCGTGCTGTTTTAGAACGTCATGGTCGTCTTCAGCGCTTTGGCATTTGTCTACTACATACTCACTTCAATATGGCTGATGATGAAATCTTGATGGAGACCTGCGACACCACAACCCGCACATTAACCATTTCTCCTGTAAAGAAAGAGCATTTAAAGGATGAAGATATCATCATTACCAACTGGAGCCTAGAGCAAGGTAATGGTATTCAAGCTTGTAACAAGAAGGATCATATTAGCGCGTTACAAGCCTGTTCTAAAAAAGATCATATTACTTATCTGAAAAGTGCCTAAGCATAAGGCTTGGTAAGTTATGATCAAGTTGTTGGGTGATCTAAAACTTTCAAGTTGCGAACTAGGGGCGACATCGCCCCTAGTTACGCAGAGAGTTGATGAATCAATGAAAGGTCAATATACCTTAGGCAACCTGGCGGCTCTCTTATTACCAGTATCGGCTGACACTTTCCTCAGCACTATCTATGGTCGAAATTTTTGTTATATACCTGGAACATCAGAAAAGTTCGCTACCCTTTTTTCCTGGACTCATCTTAACCGTATTCTTGAACAACACCGTTTTGATCACAAACGCTGCCGACTGGTTCATAACAACTCTCTTTGCGCACCAGAATCCTTTAGAACCTCCGTACGCAACCGTCGCGGTAATATAATAGAACGATTGCAATCACCTGCGCTAATGGCCTACTTACGCAAAGGGGCTACCCTCATTCTTGATTCGGTTGATGAGCTTCACACACCAATAACAGAGCTTGCAGAAATGTTGAGTCGAACGCTTCATGAGCCGATTGAAATCAATGCCTACGCTTCATGGGGATCATCTCCAGGATATGGTCCACATGCAGATAATCACGATGTCTTTATTATCCAGATTGCTGGTAAAAAACATTGGCGGATCTTGTCAGCAGATCCCATCGCACCTGGTCAAGAAGGTAATGGACGGCTGGATTTGCCATCAGAGTTCGATCAGATTCTTCATGCTGGTGATCTTCTTTATATACCTCATAGCCGAATACATGAGGTAATTGGTGTTTGTGAACCATCTCTGCATCTTACCATTGGAGTTGCTAAACGAAATGGCATTCACTTACTTGAGTGGATGCTTGAACAATTACGACAAGATGACGCCTTTAACAAGGATTTACCACGCTTTGCAAATACCTCTGAATACCATAACCATGTTGTTGATCTAAAAAAACGGTTAGACTATTTTTGGGAACAAGCTCCATTACAAAGGTTCTTCGAAAATATTGATGGAAATGCTCCTATACGGACGCATCTTAACTTGCCTTGGATTGGACAACCACTAGAACTTCCACGCGATGGGACAAAGCAGATTCGTTTTGCCGGTACTAGCTGGTGTTGGCTGGAAAATAATGGTGATCAACGAGGATCTTCTGCTTTTCAAGTAGCAGGTCAGACATTGACTGTACCAAAAGCAGTTGCACATATGCTTCCCTCTCTTCTCAGTGGGGAGATCATCACTCTTGAGCAGTTCTGTCAGCAAGTCAGTACTATATTAAGCGAAGCAGAAGCACTCTCTATCGTCAATAACCTACTTGAGAATGGTGTCTTATTTATTTCAGACTAAACTTCACTCTTTTTGAATGGATAGGAGTCTCAGTCATGCATCCTTTTATTGAAGAGATTGAACAAGAAAGAAAGTGGTCGAGAAAGTTTCTCCCGCATTCCAAAAAAGTGCCCCGTGTCTCAAACCTAAGCCAGTCGCAACTCGACAACTTTCTCTGCAAGGATGGATATGGTATTCCTTTTATTGTCACCGATGCTACTGATGGATGGCCTTGTATGGAGACATGGTCCTTCTCATGGTTAAAGGAAAAGGTTGGTGATCATATAGTCACTACCTATGCATCCATCGACTCTAATGTCCATATGAGAGGCGCCTTAAGAGATTATATAGACTATATAGTTCAACCAGCTGAGATACGACCAAATGTACCCAACGGTTTTCAATATATTAATCCAGACAGCGGTGAGGTTATAACCACAGCAGGCGAGGACGCGGATGGTCCTCAATATCTAGTAGCCTGGGATCTAGAGGAAGTCGCTCCGTTAGCTAATGATTTTCAACAGCCTTATTTTATGCATGGTCGCAACCTGCTTGATCAGTTGTATCCAGTAACCAAGAGAGCGTTATTTAACAAACATACCTGGATCTTTGTAGGACCGGCTGGTTCACTTTCCCAATTGCACAATGATCATGACCATGTACATACCTATGTGGCTCAGGTTATAGGTCGTAAGCATTTTATTCTCTTCTCGCCTGCTGATGCTGCTTTGCTAGCTCAAGTAGATTATTTGGGTCATACTATTTCACGAACCGCAGTGAATCCATTAAACCCTGATTTAGAACGGTTCCCCAACTTCTACAAGGCTAAACCATATGAATGCACTATTGAAAAAGGTGATCTGTTATTCCTTCCTTCTAGTTGGCTCCATTATGCTCTAGGTCTTGAAGCGGGTATTACAGTAAGTAAGGATAGTGTCGATTATCATAATTTTGGTAAATGGTTTCAATCCATAGCGGTGGATAAACTCCCTAATCTTATGCTGAGAGTCTCTAACCATAAAAGCTTCGAGTCATTCCCATATGCTCCTGCCTGGATTAATCAGCTTCGCCAAGATTGCGAAGCAATGAATTGGTTACAACGTTGCCTTAGAAGCTAAGACTAGATCTAGTTGATCAGGAAAAAAGGGCTTTATGAAAATATTGCTTAGAATACTAAAACTGAACCATTCCAGTTCATCACGAACCACGTTCTTAAGCATTCTCAAAGATACATTGCATTCTATGGGGCATAGCGTGGTCGAACAGTTCTGGAGAGGTCGCGATCCTAATCCTTGGATATATCTACCACAAGAAGAACGTGATATGAATGCCGATTTCATCATCTATGAGCATAAATCAAGACACCAAACTGTCAATGGAGATCTGTTTTTTATGGAGATGTACCGTGATGGAATGTTTACAATTGATACTGAAGGATGGGGACCACACCATTCGGCTATACAGAGCCGACCCGATCTGAGTAATATTGATATAGACTGTGCAAAAGCATTCTGTGCGTCTGTATGCAACGATTTTCTTACCAATGGCCGCTCCAAGCATCCACAGCCACCCTTACAGTCCATAGATTCACCCTATAAACCTTATATCTTTGTTCCATTACAACTACAGAAGGATGACACAATCATCTATGATTCCCCGCTCCAGATTATTGAATTCGTTGATCTCGTCTGTGAATGGGCACTACGCTCTGGACGCAAGGTTGTATTCAAATTACATCCTTTTTGTAACGAAGAGACTATCACTAGTAGACTAAGTCAATACGCACAAAAATATCAGAATATTTTCCTTTCTTCTGCCAATATACACAATCTAATTAGGGAATCTGATGGAATCTTATTGATCAATTCAGGAGTTGGATTCGAAAGTTTAATCCATGGTAAGCCAGTTGTTACTTTTGGTGATTGCGATTATAAATGGCTCACTTTCCGGGCTTATCCTGATGATATAGATGCTGCTGATCACTATATACGTAACTACACAGCAGCACAGCAGAATGAAGGTTATCAATTTGTCTTCTTCTACCATTACCAACATGCTATCAATTTGCACATAGAGGGTAACAGGTTAGCAGCACGACGTATTGCCAAATACTTAAAAACCGTTTTGAAAGATCGCTCCTAAAACATAACATGAATACTGTAGACACAAACTATCTCACGCCTGTTGATATTCATTGGGAAGATGGGCTTCCCGTCATTGAATGGTGCGATTTCCGAGATCTAGCCTTCACAGATCCTTTCTTCATCCAAACCTACTTTCGACTTTGCCAACAATATCCTGAAACCACTATAGTCAAAACGGGCATACAGGCTCTACAACGCACAATACCCGAGCAGGGGCTTTCTCCAACCGGCTTCATTTTCCATATGTCCCGTTGTGGATCAACTTTAGTATCACGCTTATTGGGGAGTTTGAGCCGTGTTCTTGCGCTTGGTGAGCCAGATCCTATACTTAACTTATTGGAATTTCCCACTGAGATTACCTATCAACAGCGTGTGCGCTGGCTTCGTGATCTTATTTTGACTTTAGGCCGACCTCGCCGATCATCGGAAAGATTCTTTTTGATCAAATTCACCAGTTTCAATCTCTTTGAACTTCCACTTATCAGACAAGCGTTTCCCAATACTCCTTGGCTATTTATTTATCGGGAGCCGGTTGCAGTAATGCACTCAGTGCTTAAGAAACCAACGGGTTTTATGCGTATGAAGGCGCAGCCAGCAGAAGCTGATCGCTATCTTGGTATTGGTCAGGACACAATCACAAGAATTTCCAATGAGGAATACCTAGCACGATTTCTTGCCCAAATGTGTCGGTTTATTTTGGAACAAGTAGATCAAACTTGTCCTCAAAAGGTCCTGCTTGTCGATTATGCACGTCTACCAGCAGCAATTACTAGCGAGATCGCTCCATTTTTGGGTATTCATCTAACAGAAGCAGAGAAATGCATAATGGAAACACTTTCTCGTTTCTATTCGAAAGATCCAACTGGTAGACAGCAGTTTGAGCCTAACGTGATATCAGAAGTAGGCAAAAGCGAAGAACTCTTTGCCCAGGCCAACAGTTGGGTGTCTGATCCATACCAACAGTTGCGCAAACTAGATCATCAACTTTGTAAGACCAATTCGTTACTGTTTTAATTGGCACCTGCTAGATAGCAACTTGAGTTAATAATGGAAATTTACCCTATGCACTAATTGATCCCTTCCACTTTCAATGGCACAACCAGCGGATGAAATTTTACCGCTGGAAGTGTAATTCTGGTTGTTGACAGAGGTTTGTCTCCCATAAACTCTAACATCACGTCCTTGATTTGTGGAGAAGATAGAAACAGAGGATCACTGTGCCATGCACCTTCAATTATCAGGTGTTGGCTATTACGAAAACCTTTTCGGTATTCCTCAGCGTTGCTAACTGGTGTACGTGCGTCTAACGTACCACTGATGAATAACACCGGTACACTCGCTTCAACTGGAGAACGAAATTCAGCTCCAAGATCAGGATTGCCCCATGCGTCACAAACATCTGGTATATCTGCATTAGCAAAATCTTCCATTAGTGTCAGTTTTGCCTCACGCCGTATACGCTGGCGTCGCTCCATAGAAGCTCCTGATGAACAGTCCATCATATATGTCATCGCTGAATCAATTCTCGACTTAGCCACACGCTGCAGCCAGTAAGAAGCTACCAGCGAGTAGTCGCCTTTCGACGCTGCATAGTATACTGCTGGGTATATTGCTGTTGCTTCTGTACCAATTGTCGTAGCAGTGAAATACTGCATAACAAATTTGTTGATTATGACCTTAACTTTCTGCTTAGTCTTCGGATCTGTCAGCTCAACCGCAACTGGTTCTCTTTCAAGCCGCTCTAGAACCGTTTTCATCAAACCGAGTAGGTCTGGGATCTCTTTGCCGATGATAGGATCTGATTTAACAAGCCGATCTAGGTCTACAAAATATTGCTGGACATTACTCGGTAACTTTAGAGTATGATCTGGCCCTTCAATACCGGCTAGGATCGCTTTATGTATGCTCCGCTGATGTCTTCTAATAGTTGTTAGGGCAAGATGTGTTCCATAACTGATACTCCAAAGGCTTATCTTCTCCACACCAAGCGCCTTGCGTAAATCCTCTAAATCATCTGCACTCTCATTTGTATTGTAGCCCGACAGATCAACTCCTTGATCTTGCCAGTACTGAGCGCAATTTCTTGAGCGATCCCTGATAAAGCGCAGCAATTCGTCACGAGTAGGCGATTTGTCAGTTGGTAGATCTAACGTCTCACGACACCCTAGACTTGGCTTTGACATTCCTGTACCACGCTGATCTAATGCGATTACATCACTAAATTGGCGCATTGCCATAAATAACGCAAACCGACTTCCTCGTGCAGTATTTATACCAGACCCTCCGGGGCCACCAGCAAGATAGACAATTGGTGCTCCTGGATTTTTTGCCGTACTTTTGAAACGGACGAAGGCTAATTCGATCAATTTGCTTTGAGGCTTGCCACGATTCTCCGGTACAAACAGTCGTCCTAGCTCTGCTTCAACCTTTTGTCCATCTGCTGTTTCAAAGGTGTAGGGCTCTATTTTCAAACTGCTCGATTTTTGCTGATTTATAACAGGTGACCCTTTTACCACATTATCTGGCATCTCAAAGGCACAAAAAGATAGTGTGAGTATGCTTAATACAGATAATCTTATCACTTTGCTGCTCCTCATCTGGTCATTGCTCACTTATATCTAAGCTTGATATAGAAGAATCAAATAGCGTAAGGTAAAGTATTATGGTAATGAAAGCTCTACAGCCGCTAGAGTATTCTTTCAGGAATAGTCACACCATTATCTA
>JBFLVQ010000262.1:0-11763 GCA_040758525.1 Acidobacteriota bacterium | reverse complement strand
GCCGTCCCCATAACCACATTACTAAACAGAGCAGGAAGATCGCAATGGCGCGTTGTCCTGGCACACTTAAGCCTGCTGGAGTTGGCCATCGTAACAATATCAGAAAGCCGATTGCGAGCATTAACAGCGCAAGAGGATAATGTATACGTGTATAGATACTCTGCCATAAAGGCTCACGTGTGATAACTACCATCTCGGGGGCAAAAGTAATATTTTCACGGTCCATAAATTATCCCCAAGCGACCAGTGACAATCAGGTTTCTATTAAAAATAGATTATAGATAATGGGACAACCTGAAGGATTTACCTTCAGGCTGTTTGCGGAGTCAATTCAGGACTAGAGCGCGAAGAGCGCATCTGCCGTTCCAATCGTTTGATCTGCACCAGATGACCTGGATTGAAAGCGAGAGAAGGATAATAACAGTTGCTTTCATGAGTACAGTAACAACCTTGCTTGATTTGACGGCGGCGTTCAGCAATTTGTGGTGAACGCCAGAAAGCCTGAAAATCCCAATTGTAATCACGTAGGTTAGCTAGTGAATCAAGGTTTTCACAACTCGATATTGTCCCTTCATCATAGATTACAGCACCTGCCGTACCTGCCCAACAACGTAGTTGTGCCTTCTGTTCCAATTCGGTACGCGCAATCAGTTCGTGCATGTAAATATCTATCGCAGCCTTGAAGATTCCTTCACGACCAGCATAGCTATTCTTGATCGCCGCAGTACGGGAATCTTCATCAATCATATGAGCAAGTTTACGGTAGCGATCCAAATCTATGTTGAGTTCCTCAGGACGTGCAGAAGGTGGGCGTATATAATTGACATTGATCTTGTCTGGCTTGAGATCATATTTAAGAAAATCGTACCAATCGAAGATACGATCCTGATTACTGTTCATAAAGCAAGTACAGGTCTGTATATCTAACCTAGGAAATTCACGCTTAAGTTGCTGTAGCTGGCGTGCCGTATCAATCGCAATTAGCCAACTGCCAGGCTTTTGGCGAATCTTGTCATGCTCTTGCTGTGGGCCATCAATGCCAAGCGCGACGGTTACATTCAATTCTGGACATTCACGTAGAATACGCTCAACATCAGGCAAGATACGCTTCTGGATCTGTCCATTTGACATCAAATAGATCGATTCAAGCTTATTATTACGATAGAAGGCGTGGGCAACTTCAGGCAGATCTTTACGTGTGAATGGCTCGCCGCCAGCAATAATCAGCACTGGCAGATTACCGCCGAGAGTCTCACTAATACGCACAAGCTCTGCTGTCTTCATCTGTAGCGCCTTACGTGGCTTGTCGTCTAGTTCATCAGTGAAGAAACAGTGTACACAACGCATATCGCACACTGATGTGATGAGAATGTTGAGCACGACTGGTGCAAATGGCTGCCCAACAATTGCCTTACCATAGCGTTTAAGAAGTTCGACTGTATAATTCATAAAATTCCTTAATCCTTATTAAAGGTCTCCCAATATCAGCTTGGCAATCGTCTGTAACTGCATGTTGGAAGTACCTTCGTAGATCTTCCCGATCTTTGAATCGCGGAAATACTTCTCTGCTGGATAGTCTTTGGTATAGCCATAGCCGCCATAGATCTCCACAACCAGAGAAGTAACTCGCTCAGCTACTTGAGAGGAGTAGTATTTGGCCATCGCTGCCTCTTTTACAAAAGATAGGCCGGCGTCTTTCAAGCGAGCAGCATTGTAGACCATCAAACGTGCTGCCTCTAGTTCCGTAGCCATCTCAGCCAGTTGGAATTGCACTCCTTGATAGCTGCCAATCTTCTTACCAAATTGCACACGCTCTTTGGCATAGCCAATACCATAGTCAAGCGCGCCACGGGTTAATCCAATCATCTGTGCGCCAATACCTATACGCCCTTCATTAAGCGTCTCAATCGCTACCTTATAGCCCTTGCCAACCTCGCCAAGTACATTCTCTTTAGGCACACGACAATCTTCCAGGATCAGTTCGCAGGTTGAAGAGGCACGTATACCCAGCTTGTCCTCTTTTTTACCTACCGTAAAACCCTCGAAGCCACGCTCTACAATAAAGGCAGTAATACCACGGTAGCCGTCGGCGGGATTGACATTGGCAAAAACAATAAAGATCCCTGCCTCATTGGCATTAGTGATCCAGAGTTTGCGTCCGTTGAGCAAGAAATGATCACCTTTGTCTAAAGCACGAGTAGCCAGTGCAAAAGCGTCCGAACCCGAACCAGCTTCTGAGAGCGCATAGGCGCCTACCGTGTCGGTAGTCAAGCGAGGCAAATATTTACTCTTTAGCGCCTCGCTGCCCCAGCGCATTAGTGCATTGTTGACAAGCGTATTTTGTACATCAACAAAGACTCCTAAAGAAGCATCCACCCGTGAGACCTCTTCTACTGCCAGGATCGACATAAAAAACGATCCACCTGCGCCATTATAGTTCTCTGGCACGTGTATACCCATCAGATTCAGTTCAAAACACTGTTTGCAGATAGCTGCATCAAGATGTGCCTCCTCGTCCATCTGATGTACCAAGGGACGTATCTGAGTAGCGGCAAACTGGGCAACGCTATCACGGAAGATCTGTTCGTCATCAGCCAATGTTGTTAGCGGCAAGTGCAACGATGTCGCCATCGCTTCTCTGGTCATACTATTCCTCACTAAGAAAACAGTTTGCGATTACTTGCAAGTAGGAGGAGTCTAACATAGATCTGGCCGCTGATGGAACTGACGCTAGCTTCTTGACTCTGATAATGAAAGTTTGTTGTTGACTGCTAGTTAACATTTGAAGATCCTTGTCAATTGTGAGGCGGTGATATTTCTTGGGCGGCGAAAAGGAAAAATCTATTATTGAAGGGGCATTGGTGGACGCGGAACTTTTCCTTAAATACCGCTTGCCACAAAAGGCTATTAATACCTTATGCAATGCAATTAAAGACTTCCCTTATAATGGCGATCTACGCTGGTTGCTGGTTGAGATCTATCGTGATCAACAGATGGCCGCAGAAGCCGCTCAACAGTTGATTGCGCTGGCCGATATATATCTTTCCTCCAACCAATTTGAAATGGCACGTTCAGCACTATTGAATGCTAGCGAACTTTATCCTAATGCACCACAAATCACTCTGCGACTGACGGCGCTAGAACAGCGCCAAGCTACGCCAGAGACGCCTAGTTTCGAACCAACACGACGAATCACTCCACTGATGGGCGACCTACGCTATATTAGCCTCTTTGACGTAATACAGGCACTTGAGAAGAACCGTATTACAGGAATTATCTATGTAGAAAATAATCAGCCGGTTGGTAGTATATATTTCAATCAAGGGGTAATTGTTGATGCCATCTACGGAGCTTTACGTGGCAAGGCGGCTTTTAAATGCTTTGCTGAAATAAATGAAGGTTGTTTTGAACTAGAGCCTTCTCCTGTCGAGTTTCAAGCTTCGATTATAGTCTCTTCTAATGCACAGTTGATTCTAGAGATCTTCTCGGATGAGAGTGAAGAGTCAATGGAAAGTTAACTGATATTTGCGGCTTGCCAGAGGTTCGACAAGTTTATTCTTGGCGCTTGCGCTAAAGAAGCTTATACTGAGGCCGTTACCACTAAACCCTTAACATCTCTCTTTGATACCGTGTAGCCGCCCAGGGAGGGGCAGATGAGCTTGAATGAATTGCTTAAATGGCTAGAGGAGAAAGGTATTCATGATTTCGCGCGTGTCTACCATTTTAGCTTTAGTCGTGACATACAAGGTATCGCCGTCAATTTCTCTATCACGGTGCGTGACTATTTAACGGTCGAGAATGGTAACCCGACTAAGTACCTTGCTACTTCCGATCAGTTTACCTTACAGCAGACCGGCACCAATCCTTATCAGCCTTATGCATTTGGCGCTACTATGGAAGAGGCCATACGGCGCTGTGTAAGATCGCTAATGGCACTGCCTTATGAAGATGAATCGCTGAAAGAGCAGGCCAAGCGAACCTCCGAGCAAGGTCGTATTGTAATGGCGCGTGAATCGAAGCGCCTGCGTGACAAGCCCCGTTAACTACTATAAAGAGCATGTCCCTTTCCCTGCTCTATTCGGTCATATGATTATGTGTAGACTGTTACTGCTTTTGCGCGCTGCCGGCCATGATTGTCTTTTCTCTTACTAGTAAAGTATTATTCTCACACAGTCCCACCAAAATCTCAGGAGTCATAAATGCCTGACAAAGTAACGATCGAGGCGTTGCAACGCGTAGCGCGCATTTCCGATGCCCAACTCTCACCAGATGGGCGATTTATTGTTTTCGTCGTCGCACAAGCGAATCTAGAAAAGAACCAGTTGGTCTCTAACCTATGGTTGCTTGAGCGAGAAAGTGGTCGCACACGGCAGTTAAGTTTTGCTGTGGCAGGCCGCAATATACGCCCACGCTGGTCACCCAATGGACGTGAAATTGCCTTCCTTAGTGATCGCGCCGAAGGCATGCAGCTTTGGATTCTGTCACTAGAAGGTGGCGAAGCACGTCAAATCACACATATTGTCACAGAGGTCGATTCCTTCCTATGGTCACCTAATGGCGAACATTTTGCTCTTGTCAGCAGAGTTTATACAGATTGCCCAGATTGGCCTGCAATGGAGCAACGTCATAAGGAATGGGAAAAACGGCTAGTCAAAGCTAGAACGATCACAGATGTGCCGTTTCGGCGTTGGGATAGTTGGGTCGATGAGCGACGTGCACATATATTCATTATGCGGGCCGATGGTACTAACCTACGTGATCTGACACCCGGCAACCAGGATGCACCGGCTTGGTCAGAAGGAGGACCAGACGCCTATACCTTCTCTCCTGATGGTCGCACAATCTGTTTTGTAGGTGTGATTGGTAATGAAGCGCTAGATGATATACGTGCCCTTTTCTTTGTCGATCTAGCCGTAGGAGAACCTCGCCAGATTACCAACAATGGCGCACATGATTTCTTTCCGCGTTTCTCACAGGACGGCACATTGGCCTATCTGGCTACTAAGCGACCTCATCTGGACGGAGATCATGCCCACATAATGTTACGCAATAATGTTACTGGCGAGTCGGTGCGGCTTACTGGTGAGTTGGATCGTAGTGTAAACAGTTTTGTCTGGGCAGCAGATGGTCGGTCGATCTGGTTTATTGTTGAAGATCATGGAGAAGAGATGATCTATCAACTATCTCTACCAACAGGAAAGCTCAAACCCTACGGTCGCACTTCCAACCTTAATGATCTCACTATTACACCTGATGGTCGCCATCTTATCTTCTTACGCTCCAGCTTCTCTCAGCCAGCAGAAATCTATCAGGCAACCACCTCAACAGAATTCTCACTACAACAGCTCTCACATCTAAACGATGAATGGCGAACTTCTCTGCTCTGGAGTGAGGTTTCATCCTTTACTTATCAGGGCTGGCATGATGAAGAGGTAATGAGCTGGCTAGTGAAGCCACCCGACTTCTCACCGGATCGCCGTTACCCGTTACTACTTCTCATACATGGCGGGCCGCATCGTGCCTGGGGAAACGATTTCCACTACCGCTGGAATCCACAGGTATTTGCCGCCGCTGGTTATATTGTCCTGATTCCCAATTTCCATGGCTCATCAAGCTATGGTCAGGCTTTTACCGATCAGATTCGTGGTGATTGGGGTAACATCGTGTTTGAAGATCTGATGTGTGCTGTTGATGAGGCAATCAAGTGGCCCTTTATTGATAGTGCACGATTAGCAGCGGCAGGTGGTAGTTATGGCGGTTATATGACCAATTGGCTTGCTGGCCACACTAATCGCTTTCGCTGTTTAATAAGTCATAGTGGACTCTACAATCTTATCTCCTCATTCTATGCAGCCGATTTTGTTGGTGATACTAAACAGGAGCTAGGCGGTACACCTTGGGAGAATCTGGAAGTGATGCATCTCTCCTCCCCTAGTACCTTTGCAGGTAATTTTGTTACTCCTATGCTTATCAGTCATGGTCAACTTGATTATCGTGTTGATGTAAGCGATAGCTTTGCAATGTTCCAGGTGCTTAGAGCTAAAGGCGTGCCCACCAAACTCCTCTATTTTCCTGATGAGAATCATTGGATCCTGAAACCTGGCAATAGTGTCTACTGGTACAAAGAGGTGCTTGCCTGGCTAGCACACTGGACAACTCCAACCAATTGAAGAGTGGCCAAGTCCACTCTTCTTGACCTTATCTTAACGTCAATTCAAGATAATCTGCTGCGCGGCTTTAACGGCGTTACAAGCAACGTCATGCCCGGTCTGTTTCTCATAGCTTTTAGAGGGACAAGCTATGCGTAAATTGATCGAGAAATATCACGATAGCGTCCGCTTCCTATTACTAGTAATATTGCTGACACTACTCTGTGGACTTGCCTGGAATCTACAAGCAAACACAACCACTACACAACGACACAGAATACCGCCAGGGCCGCGACGTGGTATTAACTATCAACGTTTTTCTCACACTAGCCATAGTCCCAACTGCGCAAGCTGTCATCAGGTCAAAGAAGGCCAGCGAGTCACCCATCTTCCCAATCATCCAACTTGTAGTAATTGTCATTTCTTTCCCGCATTCACGGTAGGGGCACGAAGTTTTTGTCTAATATGCCATATGCCGCCAGGTAATACCGCGCGTCTAAAGGGCTTTCCTGAGCAACGCAAAGATCAATTTAGTATTAAATTTCCCCATAATATACATGTCGGCTTAGAGGTCAAGGATTATGATACGCCTGTACCGATACACAAGTTGAGCGAAGAACAAGAAAAAGTACAGGTTATTGCTGAGAAGAATGGCTGTTTCAGTTGTCATATCAAAGATGGACCGAAAAAGAAGGAGGCAAGCTTCTCTAAACCCTATCATCCAGAATGTGCACAATGTCACGGTAGTGGTGGTAATAAGGTTGCCCCTGCAATGAATGAGTGCAAAGGCTGCCACCAAGCTCCTACACCAGCACGTAAAGAGATTGATAATACTGTCCCTAACTTCCGCCATGATCGCGATCATGAGCGTGATATACGACCACAAGCAAAATCTAAAGCAACTCTAGATTGCAAGTTCTGCCATAGTGGGGCGATTAAGACCAAACAACTAGTTGATATTCAGCCTCCTGAGGTGGATAAATGCAATGCCTGTCACAATGACGAGGTAGGCGCACATAAGCTTACCTTGGAAGAGACTGCCAAACTTAAGCAGAGCGCGCCTAAGACGGATACTCCCACAACTGCCAAACCACCAGTAAAACCGCTTCAACCTCCTAGGCCCTGATCATTGTCTATCGAGGGAGTTTTTGCCGGGAGCACTTTCTCCTAATCACTTTCATATTTATACTTATATCTTCAACGCATTCTCAAACGCGAGTCTAACAAGATGGTAACTTAATGACGGTGAAGATCGTAACAACCAACCGCGACGCTTATCACAACTATTTTATTGACGAGACCTATGAGGCGGGACTGGTGCTCGCTGGTACAGAAGTGAAGTCACTACGTGATGGACGTGTCAACCTTAAGGATGCTTATATTTTGATCAAGGATGGCGAAGCCTGGCTTGTCAATGCACATATTAGTCCTTACAGCCATGGCAATCGTGCTAATCATGATCCTACTCGATCACGTAAGCTGCTGATGCATAAAAAGGAGATCATACGCTTAGGCAGCAAAGTACAAGAGAAAGGGCTTACTATTGTGCCCACCAAAATCTACTTCAAGCAGGGGCGTGCCAAAGCCGAAATAGGACTGGCACGTGGTAAGAAGCTTTTTGACAAGCGCGAAACAGAGAAACGCCGACTTAGCGAACGCGAGACTCGTGCAATGCTTAAAGAGCGCAACCGATAAATTCCAAGGAGCTAAAATGGACGTCAAAACTCTCACTGACAAATTTCATGAAATTATTGCAGATACACTTATTGTGCCAATGTATGAAGGAGAGGGCACCAATGAGGCATTATTAAAAGAATTGAATGGACATACTGAAGGTGCGCTCGCCTCAATCCTAGAACACCGGGAGTTTCGTGGCAAATTGAACGAAGTGGCCTATATTCACCGAGCGCCTGGCCTAAAAGCAAGAAGATTACTACTTGTAGGTGTAGGTAAACGAGAGAAGTTTAGCCATTTTCAGCTACGCCAAGCAGTAGGTACTTCCGCTCGTATATTAAAAAATAAAGGAGTACAAACAGTCGCCTGGGTAGTAAGGGACAATCTAAACCCAGAGATGAGCGCTACAGCAATTGTAGATGCAATGTTAGCCAGTCTCTTTGAGCCTGATAGCTACAAGACCAAAGAGCGTGAAGAGCGCCCCTTCAATCAATTTCTTATCATTGTTCCAGAAAGCATACGTGTACCGATAGAAGTAGGAGCAACACGTGGTCAGATAGTAGGCGAAGCCGTCAATTTCGCTCGTCAACTTATTAATGAGCCAAGCAGCAATCTTACTCCAAAGATAATGGCTGAGCAGGCTGAGCAGTTGGCAGAAGGCTTACCGCTTAACATTGATGTACTTAATGAAGCACAGATGCGCGAACTCGGTATGGGTGCGCTACTTGGTGTGGCACGTGGCTCAAATGAAGAGGCTCGCTTGATTGTACTCAAGTATGAGCATCCTGATGCACAAAATGATGAGACCATTGCTTTTATTGGTAAAGGTATCACCTTTGACTCGGGTGGCATTTCAATTAAACCTAGTGAAGGTATGGAGAAGATGAAATACGATATGGCGGGCGCGGCTGCTGTTATGGGAGCAATGCGTGCGATTGCTCAACTTAAGCCACGCGCCCGTATTGTTGGGGTGATGGCTTGTGCTGAGAATATGCCTTCCGGTACCGCGATCAAGCCTGGCGATGTGCTTCGCTCAATGTCTGGTAAGACAATCGAAGTTATTAATACAGATGCAGAAGGCCGATTAGTGCTGGCTGATGCGATCACTTATGCCAAACAGAAACTTGGCGCTACTCGACTGGTTGATCTTGCTACTCTTACAGGTGCCTGTTCTATTGTACTTGGACCTGTTTATGCAGGTTTGCTTAGCAATGATGAAACAATGAGCAACTCATTGATCGCGGCTGGACAGGAGGTAGGCGAGCGGCTCTGGCAGTTACCACTGGATGAAGAGTATGGCGAGCAATTACGTAGCGATATTGCCGACCTCAAGAATACTGGCGGGCGTCCGGCAGGTATGATTACGGCTGGCTATTTTCTTAAGGAGTTTGCTGGCGATACTCCTTGGGCACATTTAGATATTGCTAGTACGGCTTGGAATAGCGAGAAGAAACCTTATATAAGTAAAGGGCCAACTGGTATAGGTGTGCGTCTACTTGCTAATTGGATTCTCTCTCGCGACAAATAAAGATAGCAGTGGCAGGCGTAGAGAATAAGTATAATTCCATACTGCTCTACACCTGCTATCTATTATTGATTTGCTTCCTCTTGCGGATAACCAACTGCCGATTGTGGTAGGTAGGATAACTGTTCAGTAAGTTCCTGCCAGGGTGATTGTGCTACCAAACGTTGACAACACTGTTTGGTAAATGTCTCAAAATAGTTGAACCAACTAAGACCAGGTAATTTTGCGATAGTATTATCAATATGTCGAGCGGTCTCGTGTCCTTCTGTATCACCAAATAGATAAGCAGTGACAAAAGCGACTTCAGAATCTGACTCTATTCCTGCCCCTACAGGCAGCCAAAAATGCTTCAGCAGGTTTGAAGTAAGCCATTGCGCACGAGGTGATTTCATTAGTCGCTCTTTTGCCTTATTGTAATAGAATCCAAAATGGCGCGATTCATCACGCATAATACGACGCACCACCTCAGCTAACGCTTCATTGCGGCTTTTGCGCGCCATATTCTTATAACCAGAAAGTGTCGTCATTTCTTGTACTGCGCCCCAAGTCATATAGACGGCGATAAAGTCAGTGGAGAAACGCGAGATGAGCCCAGCAGCATGATCTTTAAGACTCTCCCAAAATCGTTTGCGACGTTGGTAACTGCGTTGATCTGGCAAAACCAGGCTGATACCCGATTCCTGCAGGAAACGCTCAAGGGCACGGCTATGGTAGGCTTCTTCATAAGCCCAGCAAGGAAGAAATTCAGCAATCTCTCGATCCTTGATCGCCTTGGTATTGAGCACAATACGCATATAAGCAATGGTGTAAGACTCAACATCTATCATATAAGTGAGACATCGTTTCTCAGCCTCGGAAATTGGTTGTGTTTTAGCCTTAGACCAATCTATACCAGTTAGATCGAGTGCCCTTGACCGCTCAAGAAATTTATTTAAGTCGAAATTTAAGTCCATTACTCGCCTCCCTCAGATCTCATCTTCCTGCCCGCTGCAACTCACCATTTTTTTAACAATCGTAACTAATTAAAGGATTAAGAAGGGTACTGCCAATTGCCATTAGCTTTTTTATAGATAAAACCAACGCAAATGCTCCAATCCGAAAAGCGCCTTACTGAATGGCAGCTTAAGGGCTCTGTCACACAAATCTATCAGTACCCAATATATTATCAGTCTAATTACCAGATAGTACGGTAATACGGGTATAGAGCGGATTTATGTGCACGCCGAAATTAAGACGTGCGCCACTTTATCGAGCAACCCATAGATGGATGTTGCTCTTCACTTGGTCGCTTTCCACTTAGCAATGCGTCTAATGCAGCAGCAAGTTCGCGACGCGTCACGGCTTCAGGCCGCTGCCAGTTGTCATCAATACGTCCACGATAGGCGAGTTTACGCTCATTATCATAGACAAAGATATCTGGTGTACAAACCGCGCCAAAATTGCGCGCTACCTCCTGAGACTCATCGACAAGGTAAGGAAAACCGTACTGTTTCTCCGTCCAACGCTTCCGTAAATTATCGAAACTATCATCAGGATAATCGGTTGGATCGTTGGCACAGATGCCAATAAATTGTACCCCTCTGCCTGAATATTCATGTACAAGCTGTAAAATACGCTCCTCAACCGCCTGTACATAAGGACAATGATTGCAGATAAACATCACTACAAGAGCTTTAGCACTAGCAAAATCTTTCAGGCTGTAGACACGGCCATCAACCGCAGGGAGGGAAAAATCCTCCGCTGTAGTACCTAAATCAATCTGTTTGGAATAGGTTAATGCCATATAAAGTATCCTCTAACGCTATTTACTATTGTACTAGGATAATTCTCATCAAAAGGTTCCAGAGTGTTATAAAACTATCTTATGGAGGTCGCCATTTGTCAACTCCAACTGACTAAAGCAACTCACCGTACCTCCAGCACAAGCAGTTAGGCAGGTTTGCTGAGAAGTTAATGAAAAGAGAAATGGGCCACAAAGGCCCATTTCCTATCAATCTTGGCTATTTGCCGAAATCTACTATTTTCCACTATCGTTAGCCTATAGGTTAAGCACATGTGGACTGGAGGTTACACCGCCAACCGTTACGGTAATCGTGTTCGGACCTTTCTTTAAGCGCAGTTTCTTCATGCCACCCTTGACTGTGAGCGATGTATCAGTCTGAACTTTGATGTTTGAGCTTACATCTGAACCATTCACTCTTACCACCGCACCCGATGTACCAAAACCCATTCCAGCAATGAATAGATTTGGTTTAGCGTAAGAGACTGCCACAATAGAAACAGACTTTTGTACTGTCACATTGAAGGAGGTCTCTGCACTCAGACCTAGTGGGTCGGTTACTCGCACTGTCACTCTGCCACCTTGTGTGTCAGATAGTGCTGGTGCGATTCTCAGTGAACCTGTGCCATTGCCAT
>JBFLVQ010000261.1:0-11786 GCA_040758525.1 Acidobacteriota bacterium | reverse complement strand
GTAACCGATTTCGATTTTGTAGAAATTAATTCTCAGCAGATGGCATATTTGGTAATGGAATACCTGGATGGTTTTACACTTGGCAAACTCATTCAGGATAGAGGGAGACTACCATTCAGATTGGTTGCTGATATAACCGAGCAGATATGTCTGGCAGTCTCAGAGGCTCATAGTAAAGGAATAATTCATCGCGACTTGAAGCCAGCAAATATCTGGCTGCAGCCAAACAGAAGAGGTGGATATAATGTTAAAGTATTAGATTTTGGATTAGCTAAATTACTTGACTCGTTAGTTTCTTATAATGGCAAAAATGGATCTGAGAGTGAGAATAAAATAATTGCCTTTCCTACTATTACTCAAAATCCCTTATTAGAGTTAAATCATTCCTCTACCCATTGGCAAGACAATAGACCTTTAATTGAGCATGAGTATTTTTATCATAAGAATACTGAGCAGAACAGTAACCTTACCACCTCAGTCAACTATGGCTCTAGCACTTTAATGGGAAAATTGACACATAGTGAGGTACTGTTAGGGACACCACTTTATATGTCACCAGAACAGTGTGCTGGTAGAGAACTAGATACTAAGACCGATATTTACAGTATTGGAGTAATCGTATACCAGATGCTGGCGGGGAAAACCCCCTTTAGCGGCAGTACTTTTACGCTACTAGAGAACCATATTGAATCACAACCACCTTCTCTCAAACAAATATGTCCAAATATTCCCAACAATATCGTTGAAATAGTTATGTCGGCTTTATCAAAGCACCCAGTTGCGCGTCCTAGCACTGCGATATCATTTGCGCAGGCTTTAAGATTAGCTGTTGAGGGTGAGATGCCTTTATTGAACCAGGCAGAGATTATTCACCGACAACATCGTATAGAACTGATAGCGGTCGCAATACTTATTTATAGCCCAGCGATATTTATTACAATATTGCTGTTGATGCTTAACAAATGGTTGGTAATTTTTTCATTACCGATCTTGCTATTTGCCAATACTATCAACCGAGCCTTCGGTTTGTTGGTTGTTAATCAACTACTTGATAAAGAAGATAGCCAGATAAAGGTTGGCATGTTAATAACTTCCTTAATGAGAAAGGCAAGCTCATTATTATTAACATCAATTATCAGCGGGTTAGATATAATAGCCAATCTTGTTAAGCTTAGACTCCCCAGGTCTACAATCCTTTCACACCATTTCTTCTATACTCCTGTTGTTATGTTAGAAGACCAGTCAGGTGATAAAGCGTTAAAGCGCTCAAAAGCCTTGACTGAGTATCTATCAACCATTGTATCAAATTTTCTCTTCTATGATTATATGCAAGCAATAATGGCCATATTAATGGCAGAAATAATGATATGGTGGTTTTATTGGAGTAATGGTGCTACTCTCTCACTGCTCCTCAAGCAAGGGTTCGGTCTAATATTTACATTAGCACCCATCTATCTATGTCCTTTAGCGATATGTTTAGGACACTCCTTGCTGGCAATTGCCAGTGCCCTCCTCTATTTCAAAGCAAAACATATTCATACAGAATTGCCTGATCAGAAAGATTATTACTTTGATAAGTTAGCTTTATTAGATACGGCAGCAAGAAAGCTTAAACTCAGGTACTCCTTCAACCTGATCGTCACCGCGTTAATAGTGTTTGCTGCTATTACCTTTATTACTGCCTTACTGGCACTATTTGCTCATGATCTTGGGTTACCAATAGGCAATTTTAAGGTCAATGAATAGTAACACTAATGGTTAAACATACTACTGTAACTATACGATGGTAGTGTTGATCGATAAGTCAATCTTTCTATAAACAGCTAGTTTTTGTTTATGTCAGGAAAAATTCAAAAATTTTCTCTCGGTTGATACGTTTAAGGCAGACCATACGATTAGATAGATGTAGACGGAGAGACTTTAATTTATAGGAGATGTAGTATGGAATCCCAACAGAATTATCTTAACCAACCACGCAATCAAGAAAATATTACTCAATTGCTTGACAAGTGGCGTAGTGGAGATAGAGATGCCTTAGATCGTTTGATACCACTGGTATACAAAGAATTATATCGTTTAGCACAGTATCAATTTGCCCGTCAATCTGCTGGTCATACTCTGCAAGCCACTGCTTTGGTTAATGAAGTCTATTTGAGATTGAATAATAGTAAGGATGTTGATTTTAAAAATCGCGTCCATTTTTTAGCTGTCTGTGCAACTATTATGCGCAGAATTCTGATCGATCGCTTCCGCCACCATCACCATAACGTGCAATTGGATGAGGCTATGCTAGTCTTGCCAAAGCAAGAAATAAATCTATTGGAACTTGATGAGGTATTGTCGAAGTTGGCTACTTTTGACCCCAGAAAGAGCCAGATTATTGAGATGCGATTTTTTGGAGGAATGACCATGAAAGAGATCGCTGAGGTCTTACAAATTAGTGAGATTACTGTAAAACGGGAATGGGGAAGGGCAAGAGGATGGTTGCTACGTGAACTAGGAGGAAAGGGTAATGCATGAACGCTGGCAGCAAATTGATAATCTGGTAGCGGCTGCATTAGAACTTGAGACTGCGGATCGAAAGGCTTTTATTGATCAAGCTTGCGCAGATGATGAAGCTTTACGAAGCGAAGTAGAATCTTTAGTAGCAGTAAATGAACAAGCTGAGCATAACAATTTTCTTAGTAAACCTGCTATTAAGATTCCTACACAGATGTTTTCTGCTGATCAAGCGGAGAGTCTCAATTCTATTGGAGGGCAGCTATTTTTCCTCGCCAAGCAGATCCACAGCCAAACCAAAAAGGAGCAATTTATGAAGCGCTGTCCAGCTTGTGGAAGAGAATATGATAATTCAGCAACATTCTGTATGGATGATGCAGGTCGATTAATCTCCATTGAGCATAGTAAGAGTCAGATGCTCGATCCATTAATAGGTGTTCTGCTAGATGGAAAATACAAATTAGAGTCTTTAATTGGCGGTGGTGGAATGGGAAAAATATATCGAACCCACCATATCTCTATTGATAAGCGTGTAGCAGTTAAGGTTATTTCACCATCGCTATTGGAAGAGCCCGATCTATTTGAGAGATTTAAGCGAGAAGCCATCGCGGCTGCACGCATCAATCACCCTAATATAGTACCGGTCTACGATTTTGGACAGACTAAAGAAGGGCTCGCCTATATTGTTATGGAGTATGTAAATGGAGTTTCATTAGCGCAGTTGGTTAAACAAGAGGAGAAGTTAACAACAGAACGTATTGTTGATCTGATCGAGCAAGTTTGTATAGCCATGAGTGCCGCGCATAATAAAGGAATTATACATCGCGACCTGAAACCAGATAACGTTATGGTAGATTGGCTAGATGGAAAAGAGCGTGCGCGTGTTTTGGATTTTGGCATTGCTAAACTGAGCAATACCAAAGAGCGATTAACTAAGGAAGGGGCAGTTATTGGCACAGTTCACTATATGTCACCGGAACAGGCTAAAGATAGTGGGGAGATCGATCATCGTTCTGATATCTACTCATTAGGAGTTATTCTTTATCGACTTTTTTCCGATCAATTGCCATTTGATGCCTCTGGATGGCGGCAAATCATTGTCAAGCATATGTTAGAAACTCCTAAACCACTTACCGAACTATGTCCAGGTTTTCCTGCTGTGCTATCTGCTGTTGTGATGCGGGCACTAGAGAAAGAACCGCAAAATCGTCAACAGACAGCTATGGAGTTGGCTGAACAACTCAAGGCCGCACTGAAGATATCAAAAAGCGATGTCTTTATTAGTTACTCTATAGAGAATCGTGATCGAGTAAGAAGGATTGTAGAGCAATTAGAAGCTAATGAAGTACGAGTATGGATGGATCACAACAGAAACCTGGATAGTTCTAGTGGTGAAGTTAATGCAAATAATCATAGTGCAGAAGTAGAGCAGACCATTAAGAATGCTAAGTTGCTGATGCTTATGTGTTCAAATGCTTCCATGCGCTCCAGAATAGTAAAAGAGGAGTTGCAAATAGCCTGGAAATATGGAGTAGCTTGCTTGCCATTGATAATTGAGAAGATGAGTGTACTTAATCAGCTCAAATATTGGCTTGAGGGCTGGCAAGCTGTAGAAGTGAATGATTATCAGCCAATGGAATGGTTACCAAAAGTTTTACAATCGCTAAAACGTGCTGGTATTGAGTGTAAAGATACCGAAATGGTTGAATCGACAAAACCACGGGTTGTCACTAGGGGAATAAGAGGTATTCAAGATAATGTAATTACTTCATTAACTAAGAAGATGGCAAAGTTAATTCGAATGGATCAAGGATTATCAGAGCTACGCTTGATCGCTGGATTTACAGATCAAATATGGCCCGTTGCGGCTGATAGAGTGCAGCGAAATATCAAGAGAGTGCGAGGAATGGGTGCTCCTCAAGATGGAGTTGAATATAGATATCATTTGGGTGAGAGAATCTGTTTAGTAATGGAAGTAGAGCGTGAAGGGCATCTACTTTTATTAGCTGAAGAGCCAGATGGAGAGATCTATTGCTTATGTCCATCACATTATGCGCCAAACTTGTATCTGCAGCCAGGTCGAATCTATTTACCACAAGAAGGCTCGCCTTATGACTCATTTTCACTAACGAGCAGATCAGGCCGAGAACACTTAACAGCAATAATTACAGATAAGCCATTAGACTTAGATTGGATGTCAATAGATCCTAAAGTTCCAGCACAAATATTGAGTGAGGAGGATTTGAAGTTATTGCTTGCAAAACTTCGCAATCTACCAGTGGGTAGCTGGACAGCTATGTCAACCTATTTTGAAGTGATAGGTTAGTTAGAAGAGAAGATGTATCGTCGAGAAAAGAATACTGCGACAATGCAAAAATCTTCTAGTCAAGCAAGCAAGTTACTTCCTGAGAATGGTCAAGCTTATTTACAACGAGGATATGTACATCTCAAAAATGGTAACTTAGATGATGCTGAACAAGATTTCATTGCCGCCGAACGATTAAGTGTAGGAGCAGATATGGCATTAAGCTATGAATGTCTAGGGTTGATGTATGGGAAGCAGGAGAAACATCCGCAAGCCTATCAGGTATTGATGCGAGCCATACAATTAGGTAGGAGTAGCGATGCAACACTTTTTCAGTTGGGTTGGTCTTGCTATCAGCTAAAGCAATGGCAGAAAAGCATTCAATATTGGTCAGAACTTCACAAGCATCATCCGTATAATGCTCAATTAGCAGCTTATCTATTGAAGGCAAAATACCAACTTGGTATCCAAAATTTTCAAGAAGGCAATCTAGATACAGCGATTTCACTATTAACTGAGTATTTAGATTCAGATCCCAATAACAGAATTGTTGCTGACATTTTGATAGAAGCACATTTCCGTCAAGCAGCAAGTTATCAACAGAGTTCAACTAAGATCTCTGACAAAATTCACTACCATTTGGAAATGGCTTACAATTTAGCGCCAGAGAACGCCCGTGTCATATACTATCGCGCCTTGATAGCAGCACAAAGTGGAGATATTGAGACGGCAATAAGGCTATTACATCAAGTAGTGGTAGATGAAGCTTATGATCAGCGCAGTGTCTATACACTAGCACTCTTGTTATACCAAAACGGCGATTGGACAAGTAGTCAGGCTATTTTGAAAAAGTTGATCTTGGCACAGCAAAGATCAGAGTGGATAGATAAAGCATTACTAGTTTTGGCAGTATTACAAGCAGGCGAGCAGTGTTGGTCTGAAGCAGCAAACACCTTAGTCATGCGTTCTTCCCAATTAAAAACAGCACATATTGATGAGTATAAATTACTATGGGCTGCTCTGCTTCAAGCTGGCAGGTTAGCAGAGTTGTTAGAGCTTAGCTCAGCTTCATCTGAGCTAAGCTATTACCAGGTTTGTGGATTGGTACAGATAGGACGATACGATGAGGCTATCGCTAAACTGGAGCCAATGCTAGATGCGAGATGTAATATCAAGGCGCTAGCTAATCTACAAGCAGAGTTGCTATGCAAAGTTGCCTGTCAGCATGCTCGCCAGGATCGTTGGGAAGAGTCAGCTAGAGAGCTTAGTAAAATTTTCTTATTCAATTCAGAACTACGTACTTGGTTAGAGCAGCAGAGAGAATTACAAAAAGCACTGGCAGGATTTTTTCTCTTGGCAGGCAAGCGCAGTATGGCAGTAAAGCTCTGGGAGCAGTTACAACATTCCTATATTGCAGATACTGCTACTGCGCATGCACTGTTCATAGTTAGCTTCTGGGATGCGATTCACTATCAGACAGTTGGTAACAAGGATGAAGCACTTGATGCCTGGCAAAGAGTGATACGTAATGTTGTATTACAACGCCTAGATGATGTCTTTTGGCAACAATGGCAAGAACAGTGCAAGAAACGTTATGGAGTTGCTATAGATGGTCAAACTATCTCTGAAATACAGTGTCGTCTGGAAGAACAATTGTTAAATTGGCTCCCACTTACGCACCCTCTAGGAGTAACTCTTCGTAGCGAGTTAGCAGCAGCACGAGCCCTCAAGCAGATAGGTGGCTTCCCTGATCCGGATCGACCCGGGCAGGTTCTAGTTTATGGCTTCAAGATGCTGCAATACCTCAACCAGACATCGGAATTTGGCCGCTTTATATATGCGCTTTTAGAGCATTCTGAGCAGAGAGTAGGGGTAAGAAAGGTACAAGAACTTTTACTTGAAGATATCAATCGAGTAGAAACGCTGCCAGATGTAATGGGACTAGATGAGGTACGGCGAGTAGCACGTTATTTTTCTCGTTTAGGCGAAGCACAGGTACTGTTTGATTATGGGCGACCGCAGCAAGCTCTTACTGTACTGTCAAAAGCTTGTTGTGAGCAATGTATTTCGAGTCTGAATCTGTCCGATTGGTTACCAAGAGTTTGCCAACAGGATTGTGATAATTTTGCCTATGGCAATCCCGCTTATGTAGAATTAAAAGAGAGATGGTTGCAACTATGGCAGGATGCCGCGCAACTGGCATCGGAAGCCTGTTTAGCGCTTGCTGATACCGAGATGATAGCCACAGTAATAGATCTGCGACAGATCACAAGGCATTGGAAAGAAGCTCTGCGTTTGTCACATGTGACAGGAATTAGCAATAGAATCCAGAGAGTATTGACCGATCATGTCCTATGGCGTGCTGCCACATTTGAGAAGCAAAAACAGTTGGATAATGCGGTTCAATTGCTTGAAGGCGCCCATAGCCTCTCTCAAGAACCTTTTCGTGGAGAACTACGTGCACAGTTGGCAAAGATGTTGAACTACCGAGGTGTGGCAGCCAGTGAACTTCCTCGCCCTTATTGGCAAGCGATTGTGGGAGATTTTAGGCGCTCAGTAGAACTGAACCCTAACGTGCCGGTGCGGTTAGTCAATTTAGTAATGGCGCTAAGATGGTGGACTGAAACACTGATCGGAAGGGATTCGCAGGCAGCGGCACGACTGCTGATAGAAGCTCAACAAGTGTTGGGGAGAGGGCTCAATGAGTTCCCGCAACAAGGGGATCTGTCAGAACAGGTAACAGATCTCAAGAGTGAGATGGAGCAAGTTGGATTTTTACTGAACCGTGATGGGGTCGAGAAGGTGAATAAGGGAGATTTAAATGGTGGATGGGAAGATTTATGGTTAGCTTATTCGCTTGCCCCTCAATCACCGCATTTCAGAGATAATCTGCGACAAGCCACTCAGATGTATGTGGGCGATTTAATAGAGCGTAAGCAACTGATCTTAGCGCAGGAAAAGCTTGCACCAGTATTGCAAAAATTTCCCCAGGACCTGTCGCTACGGCGACTGGAAGCGCGTATACGCACGCTACACAATTTAGCAGAAAAGTAGCGATCTATGCTGGGAAGAGGTAAGAGAGAGCATGGAGTACAATGACTTTGTAGTGATGATTGATCAACAGCTACAGATCAAGGCAGAAGAACGATTGCCACACGGCGCAGTTAATCCTGTAAATGGACCATTGGAAAGCTTTCAGGATAGCAAGCTGTTAAAACAGCGAAAGCAGATCATTGAAGCGATTACTTCAATGATCTACCAAGAAGACGATCAACAAGATCTGATCAAACAGTTTGGTCGCAATCTCTTTGATGAACTATTCAAAGGCTCTATTAGAAACAGTTTTCGTAATGCTCTGAATGTTGCACGAGATGCTAGGCCACCCAGAGGATTGAGAATACGTCTGCAATTACCATCAGAATTGCAAATGTTACCTTGGGAGTTGATGTTTCGTGCCGATGAGGAGGCAGAACATTTTCTCTGTCGTAACCCAGCGATCACCTTAGTGAGGTCTAAACGTACAGTTGGCCGTGCCGCAGCTCTTCCAATCAGTCTGCCTTTAATGATCCTTGTTATCATTGCAACACCACTCAACCATATACCACTCGATACTAGAAAGGAGATTGACCACCTGTTGTCATCTCTGGCTACTCTAATTCGTGAAGGGAAGGTGCAAATAGACTTTGTACATGGAGCAGATACACTGAAGAAGATACGTAGCAGGTTACAGAATCAGAATTATCATATTTTGCACTTAATAGGGCATGGTGAGAAGGAAGGGGATACTATTTACTTAGTTTTAGAAGATCAATATAGACAGGCGCACAGAATCACTCCAGAGAATTTATACTTTGCGCTTCAAGTCGTGAGCTTGCCACGATTGGTCTTTCTCAATATGTGTCAAGGCGCAGTAGCTTCCGCGAAGTTTCCCATAACTAGTATTGCAGAAAGTTTTCTGCGTGCTGATATCCCAGCGGTGATCGCTCATCAGTTCGAAATCTCCGATGATGCTGCTAGCACAATCGCCAAACATCTCTATGAAAAATTATCTGAAGGAAGTCCTGTAGAAGAAGCTCTCGCTCTTGCACGATTCGAGGCAGCATTACAACTACCATCTCCCATTGAGAGTTTTACTCCTGTGCTCTTTCTATATTATGAGACAGGACATCTGTTTTCTGTGAATCTCACTTCACCATTACTCTCGCCTCAATGTGATCGTCTAATGGAAGAAGCCCGTAGCGCTATCAATGCTCAGCGTTGGTCTGAGGCAACAGATTATGTTCAAGAGATCCTAGTTATCAAACCAGATGATGGTGAAGTGAAAGAATTGCACAGCCAGACGCTAAAAGAGGAGAGATTGGACATCTTTCTGCATGAAGCTAGTTTTTTGGAACGAATGGCAGCAGAGCGCAGCCATTTAGCTGAACGGCTTAACTACTTAAGAGGAGCAGTAGATTGGTATGAGAAGTATTTAAGCCATCCTTTTGCCGCAAATCGTCCATCTTTTGAGCTGAAACGAATCGCGCAATTGAAACAGACCGCACAAACAGAGCTAGACCGCCTAATACTGTTTGAGCGCTTGAAACAGCAAGTTCCACAAGTCGTTGTAGGTGTATCTGATCCTTGGCTTAAGTGGAGAGGATAGCTATCCATGTCTGAGATCCTTTATCCTTATGATCTACTTAGCAAATATGGTGTTAGTCCAAGCTCTACGGCAAAAGCGGTACAAGACTTGGAGTTTGTTCCTAGTACACGTGAGGAGAGCGAAGCTTGGCGTGTACTATGCAAACTTCCTTCACGGCTTAAGGTAGATTTTTTTCTCTATCAAGGAGAGAGTAGAGACAAGTTAAGCGATTTTCAGAGATATCTGAACACTATTCAGCACTATCCAAGTGTTGCAGAAGTGTATCGTCTGCTAGATGTAGACGCACCCATAATACTGCTTTTGATGGGGCAACGATGTGAAGCTGAGAAAATGTTAAAGCAGTGGCAAAAACAGCATCCTGATGATGGACGTATTACTCACCAACTGGCTCTACTCTATTATGTCAAGGCTCAACATTATGAGGAGATGAGAAAGTATGATGAAGCCAACGAGGCTTGGCGACTAACGATTGCAAACTGGACGCGAACACTGGCAGACGATCTCTATTGGGAAACCTGGTGTCTAAAACGACAGTTATGCTATGGCAATCGCTCGGTAGACTATTTGAGTGATAGTTTGAAAGCCGATGTGCGTAGCGATCTACAGCAGTATTTAGCTAGAGAATTCTCTGATTATGCCGATCGTTATTTACGGGAAGACAATCTATCTAGAGCAGAGGTACATCGCGATCTGGAGATCTGTTATACAATCGAACGGCAAAGCGCCAAGGCATTAAAAGCGGCAGGTGGTCTAAGCATCAATGGTAATGAGAAACTTATCTGTGGGGTACTACTACTTGGTGAACTAGGTTTGGAATCACGGCTGAGCGAGTTGGTTGCTGAAACACAGCGTCAGCTTGATGATTACAAGGCAATGGATCCATTTAAGGCACTTGAGCCTGGAAAAGAGCCAAAAGTATCCAGCGAACTGATCAAGCAATTGCGTCTATACTTCTCTCAACTAGCAACTGCAGCGGTGCTTATCAATCTAGATAGGCTTGAACAGGCAATGTTGATGCTGCCATCGGTACCTAAAACTCCAGAAGATTTTGATGGGCAGTCGCCAGCTTATTGCTACTTGGAAGAGAAGGCTCAACAATTTTGTCAGGATCTAGCAGAGCTAGCAATTCATGCTCAGATAGCAATTGCCCGCCATGCAATAACATCGCCTACAGCAAATTTATCTACTGCCATGATGGCTTGGCGTGAAGCGATCAAATGGGGACAAAAAGGAGGAATCGAGAGAAAGGCAACGGTGGCTATTAGCGATCTGGCAATTGGACGGGTACAGGCTTTACAGGCAGAGACTACTCGCAATGAGTTAGAGCGGCTTGATGAAGCGATTGTCTTGCTTGAAGCAGCAGAGACTATCTTGTGCGATGTGGATAAAGGGGAGATCGTCTCATCCTTGGTTGATGCGCTGACTAGTCGTGGGCAATGGCGGCTTAATAGTGAAGATTATCGAGGCGCAGTTGAGGATCTAAAGCGAGCCTTCGATCTCTATCCAAATCACGTTAATGTGCGCAATGAACTTTGTCAGGCGTTGATTAACTATGCTGATAACCGAATTGAGGCAAATCAAGAAGCAATGGCCAGGACGCTTCTTGAGCGAGCAAGAAATTTAGCGAAAGTTGGTCTTAGGCAACATCCAGACAGTGAGTCTCTCAAGATCAGTCTACAATCTGCACAGAGTGAACTGGATGTTTTGGAAGGTAAAGTTCTTAAAGATGATGGCTGGGCAGCGCTAGAAAAAGCACTTGCTGTCACTAACCTCACTGGCTACGCAGAGAGACAAACAAACAATGCTGTCGGAGAAGCGATCCAACTAGCTGAAAGCAAAGAAGAGGCAGGGAATTATCTTGAGGCAATCGCGGATCTTGAGCGTGCACTGCAACTCGTTGCTGATTACAACCTCGCCCAAACCATCTTAACCCATATCTGTTTGAAATGGGCGGAGAAACATTTCAAACGTATGATTTCCACTGGCGCACGCGAAGATCTTAAAGAAGCAAAAGAGATAATGGAACTTGGCTTGCGATATAGCCCAGATCATTCACGCTTACGCCTGATTCAAAAACAGATCCTCCTGACTGAAGAACTGCTTGGAGGTGAAGCAAAATGATCAAAGATCCATTGACACAATGGGAGAATGATCTTTTCCCTTATGACGCGCTTGCGACAGTTGGTATTACGCCACAGTCGAGTATGAAAGCGGTACTAGAAGCGGCTGGCGATCTAATCGAGGGTGGATTATGGTCGCCAGACAAGCGAATTGCCTGGGATGAGTTGCGCACTGTTGAACGACGACTTTGGGTCGATCTATTTATGTATTCTATTA
>JBFLVQ010000260.1:0-11788 GCA_040758525.1 Acidobacteriota bacterium | reverse complement strand
ATCTATATCCGCATCCACTGGGACAATGTAACCTAGCTCTTTTCCCGATGGCAATTTCCTTGTTGCTCCATGACCAGCAAAGAAGACAAAGACTCGATCCTCTTTGCTGATCTTACCGGTGTCAGCAAGTTGATCTAATGCGTTAATGATCCGCTCGCGGGTAGCCTCTGCATTCAGCAATTTGATGATATTATTCTTTTTGAATCCAAGCTTATTAAGCAACAGCTCCTCAATGGAATTAGCATCATTAACGCAATAACGTAGCTTGGGCCAATTTTTATAATCATTGATACCAATAACTACTGCCCAACTGTCGCGATAATAGTTCTTGTTAGCACTTTCTGAAGTTGCTTGGACGGCATCCTTGGTATTGGTATTGCTACGAGCAGAATTGGCTGCAACCATCTCTCCATTTGTGAGAATTAAAAAAGTGTAGTCCTCTTTAACAAGTTCTTCGAGGATTCGCGGCAGCGCTGCGACACTCTGTTTGTGTATATCATGCAAGAGCAGAATCCCTTTCTTATTCTCATTAAGCTGGTGTATTACGCGTTGTGCAATCGATTCAGGAATAGGATCTGCCCAGTCAAGCGAATCTATATTCCATAACACCATACGCATTCCTTGAGCTTCAATCTCCTTAACCATATCGTTATTCTTTGCTCCATAGGGAGGGCGAAAGAGAATCGGTTTTGTTCCTGCAATCTTTTCTAAGAGTTGATTAGTTTTGGTGATCTCTCGGTCTCTTTCTGTGCTTGCTAGTTTAGTCAAATTGGGATGTGAGTAGCTATGGTTAGCCAATATATGTCCAGATTCTGCCGCCCTCTTCGAGATAGCCGCAGTAGGTAAAAGTTTAATATTCTTGTCGTTAACATCTCCCAAATTCTTTCCTACATTGAAGAAGAATGCCTTTGCACCAAACTTCTTTAAGATTGCCAGTATTTCGTCGGTATAACGGCGATGTGGACCATCATCAAAAGTTAATACAATGCTATGGGCAGGCAAGTCATAGCCATAGATCTCACTTTTAGTATCACGTCGCGCACCGCGTAGGTTTTCTCCCTGTTCTTGCGAACTATCTGTGCCATATTCGGCCAAGATCTGTTCACGTTTTAGAAAGCTCTTCAAAAATAGAACGTATTGCTGCCATTTCTCTCGCTGTTGCTGTTGACCACGAGTATTAAAACGAGAAAAAATTCGTGCCATCTCTTCTCGATAGACGTCTTGAATCGATTTAAGCTCATCATTAAATTTTTGTAGACTATTTTGTAACGCTGACTTTTTCGCGTTAGTAACGCGTGACTCTTGTACAGTAGTGAGCAGTTCATCTGCTAGATCGAGAAATGCTAGGCGGTCAGCATCGCGTAGAGTTGGGCTGTTAATAACATAATCGATGAATCCTTCCACATTGGTTGTCTTCTCCTTGAAGCGAGTAGCGAGCGCTTTGCGCAACTCACCATTCAGACTTTGCGCGATCTCGTCAAGCAATTCCTGTTTCTCATAATAGAGCTTGCGCCCAGCATCTACACAGCGATCACGTTCTTGGGTGCTTAACGAAGCTTCATCGTCAAAAAGAACGATGATCTTTCGATAAATATTGAGAATCTTCTCCAAGCTGGTCTTCAGCTCGGTTTGTGTAGAAGGAAAACTGGTAGAAATGGTCTTTTGTGAGCCTACCTTAAGTTGATTCTGCTTAGCTGGCACTGATTGAGATAGAAAGCTAAAGAGAAATAGAATGGTCACACTGGTGTAGATCGAGATAACAGTAGGGTAAGTCTTTTTCATCAGCCTTTCTCCCACGGTAAATTTGAAGGATTATTTTACCACCTAGACTAGAGAGAACACAGAAATTCTTATGTGATTCTATTCTGGGCATTAATAATAATTTGAAACAAAGTCCATAGTGTCGCGTTAAAGAGCTTTGGGTTGAACTGCATAATTTCACTTTTAAGCAACATTTTTATGGGAATACTATGAAATATATAGGCTCTCTTGCTATGTTGATCTTCGTGGTAATGGTGTTTTTTGTTGATATTTACCAAACCAAGGTAAGCTGTCAAGGAGTAGGTAAATCGCCTGGTGCCAATCGAGTCCCCGCGACAGAATTGCCTGCCCACAAGGGAACCACAGTTACAGAATTGCCTGCCGCCAAGAGCATCACAGTCACAGAATTGCCTGGCCCCGAGGGAGTCCCAGCCACAGACAACACCACTGCCAGCTTATCAAAAGAGACTACCTCAAACCCAGACCTATATGTGAAAGACAGGGGCGGACGTTCCAAGTTGATGCTGGCTGCTAAGTATGGCCTAATCGATATAGTGAAGAGACTTCTTGCTGCCAGCCTAGAGATCAATGATATCGATGATGATGGTAAGACAGCACTAATGTATGCTGCTGATGAAGGTTATACTGATACATTGAAATTACTACTGAGCTTGGGGGCTAATATTAATGCCGAGGACGATTCTGGTAGAAGCGCACTATTTTTTGCTGCCAGACGAGGACGAGTAGATGCTATAAAAGCACTCCTTGAGGCTGGTGCAAATCCAACCTTGAGAGATGAAAGTGGTAAGACAGCATTGATGTATGCTGCGCTACCTGGCCATACTAGCACGGTCAAAACATTAATTGAAGCAGCGCGGGGAACAGATGTTGATGCCAAGGATGATAATGGCAAAACTGCATTAATGCTCACAGCGGTACTTGGTCGTACGGAAACTGCTAAGGAATTGCTTCTTGCTGGCACAAACATCAATATCGCAGACATAGAGGGTAAAAATGCATTAATAATCGCTGTGGAAAAAGGTCGCCTAGCAACCACTCAACTCCTTCTTGACTTTGGTGCCAATATTCTTTCCAAAGACGATAAAGGCCTTACTGCCTTAATGCATGCTGCTCGGCAAAACCAGGTAGATACTGCCAAACTTCTACTTAGTTTTGGCGCACTGGTAAATGAGAAGGAAAATGATGGCAAAACTGCGCTAATGCTGGCAGCAGAAAAAGGCTACTTTAATATGGTTGATACACTGCTAGGAGGTGGTTTTGGCGCAGATGTTAATATACGTGATGATAATGGCAGGACTGCCTTGATACTTGCAGTTCAAAATGATCACTATAACGTTGTGCCATATCTACTCGAAGTAGGTACTGATCCAAATGTTAGAGCAGATAATGGTAAAACTGCTCTTATGTTAGCAGCACAGAATGACCAGGCTGCCATTCTACAAGTCTTGCTCAGATTTGGTGCACAGGTAAACATACGCGATGATGATGGTAGAACGGCACTAATACTTGCCACACGTAATGGTCATAGTAGCATTATCAGATTACTGATCGAAGCAGATGCAGATGTAAATATTAGAGATGATGATGCCAAGACTGCCTGGGACTATGCCAAAGAGAAGTCTAATATGGGTATTCTCTTATTGTTACAAGAGGCTGGCGCTATTGAATAAATCACGCCTTATCTTTTAGCTTAAACCGCTGTATCTTGCCGGTCGCAGTACGTGGCAATTGATCAATAAAATAGATCTCTGTAGGAAACTTGTATACGGGCAGCATCGTGCTTAGATGTGCCTTTAATTTCTCGACAAAATTATCTTCGGGTGGCTGCTTGGATTTAAGCACTAGATATGCTGCTATTCTATTCATCCCATCAGGATCTTTTTCTGGAACGACGGCAACCTCCAAAATATCCGGATAAGATAACAAGACATCTTCTACTTCAACAGGAGAGACCCATAGCCCTTTGACCTTGAACATATCATCACTACGGCCACTAAACCAATAGTATTCATTCTCGTCACGATAGTAGATATCGCCTGTAAACATCCATTCTCCCAGCATAGTGCTAGCAGTCTTGGCAGGATTTTGCCAATAACCAGGACTGGCGCTTAAACCTTTAATTAGTAGATTACCACTACCAGGTCCGAGCACTTCATTTCCCTCTGGATCCACTATCTTGGCTTGATAACCTGGCACAACTAATCCACTACTACCGGGTTTAATCTGCGCTTTACGATTGGAGATAAACATCTGCAGCATTTCCGTTGAGCCTATACCATCCAAAATATCTAATTCTGTGAGCTGCTGCCATTCATAAAAGATACGTTCTGGTAACTTCTCACCGGCTGAGATACATAATCTAATGGATGTTGTATCAAGACTCTCTGTTTGATTAGCATACTCGATCAATGCCCGGTAGACTGCCGGTACAGCAAAAAAGATTGTAGGACGATATTTCTTGATAAGATCAACTATAAGCGCTGGAGTAGGTCTTTGTTGGCATAGAATTACAGTAGCAGCAGAGCTGAGTGGGAAAGAGAGACTATTGCCAAGTCCATAAGCAAAGAAGAGTCTCGAAGACGAGAACAATCTATCTAGCGGACTTACTTGTAGCACCTGCTTACAATAGGTCTCCACCGTATAAGGCAGATTACGATGTATATGCATCGCCCCTTTGGGCTGTCCAGTACTTCCCGATGTGTATAGGATAAAGGCTAGCGCAGTATCTTCAACTGCTTTAATTTCTCCCTCCTCTACCTCTGAGAGAGCGGTGTGGTAGCTTCTCATTCCATCAGAATTGCCATCTATTAGTAATATTGTTTCTAAATTGGGTAGCCTATTTTTTATATTCTGTATCTTCTCTACTTGGTCATAAGTAAGAATGAGCACTTTAGCAGCACAATGGTTAAGAATATATTCAAGCTCTGTAGCACTAAGCATGGTGCTAATTGGCACAACCACCGAGCCAACTGCTACTGTTCCCAGAAAAGAGATAATAAATTCTCGACAGTCTTGTGCTACGATAGCAACACATTCACCAGCTTTGACGCCTAATGATTGCACTAGTCGGCCATGTCTTTTTAGAGAATTTAATAATTCTTGATAGGTAAGTTGACCGTTTTCACAGAGGATAGCCGGTTTTTCCCATAGATCCTGCGCTTTTACGGTTTTAAAAACATACTCAACCAGATTCACGTCTATTACTCTCCTAAAAATTTAGTATAGAGCTAGCATTATATATTTTCTCAAACAACTGGTGGTATTTTTGTAGCGATGTAAAAGCTATTATAAAGAAAAAAGCAGGCTCAATGGCCTGCTTTTGAAACTTGATTGGTTGCGGGGGGTGGATTTGAACCACCGACCTTTGGGTTATGCTTACCACTACAGCTTTCGCTGCCTGAATTTGTCAGTTTGTGGTCTGGACTTTCTCTTCACCCTCAGCTTTACCTGCTAGGGTGCCTATCTTAAAGTCTCTACACCTTCCCAAATTGCCAAAAAGCAATTCGGGCTTGGCTCGGGATTACCCCGCTAGCGGCTTCCCCGAGTTTGACAGGTTATCACGCGTGAATTTCTTCACGCGCAGCCCATTGCAAGATTAACTCCCAGGCGTTGCGATAGTCAGCGGAAACCGGTTTTCGCTGACGCCTGTTGGCTTCGACAAGGTGTATACCACTGCCGTAACCAATAAACACCCTCACAGGGAAAATGTAGAAAAGATCTAAATCTTCCAGGTAGATTAAAGCAAAGTCAAAATCTGTTGGCGTGTAAACATCCCGAATCATCTTACGCCGGTTCGTCTTGGTGCGACGATTATCCGCAACGTAATTGCCCGTCCGCTTATCAAGCCAGCCGTATTTGACTTGAACTTTAATTAGAGTTCCTTGCACATAGAAGACTAGATCATAAGGAAGCCGGTCTCCAATGGGTTTTAGAACTCCCCAGCTACGCTTCATAGCTTAAAGAATAGCTGCCTGTTCTGCCAAATCCCCTTTGAGTTTTGTGTTCAATTGTCAACCTTGCGAAATCGAGCCCAACGAGCTACCAGACTGCTCCACCCCGCGTCAAATTCTCTCTTTTAGAGAAAACTCATATTAGGGGACGAATAGGTCTTTGTCAACCCTCCCAACTAGGGTTTTGCCGATCTAGCTACCGCTTTCCTGCAGCCAGGCTTGCCTGCTTGGCGTAAGATTGGCATCCTTATTTTAGCGTTGAAAAAGCGTGCGCTAGGAGGTGATTAACGGTGAGCTGGATGTTACAAGAGATTAAAGAGCAACCCGCCGCGCTGGCACGTATTCTACAACGTGGGCAGACCGAGCTTAAAAATTGGCGTGCAATCCTACCTTCCAATCCTCAACTGATCATCTTGGTAGCAAGAGGAAGTTCGGATAATGCCGCGCTTTTCGGTCGTTATCTGCTAGAGCTGAGCACAGGAATCCCAGTCTCATTAGCAGCGCCTTCTATACATACACTCTATCGTAAACGACTACGACTGCAGAATACCTTGGTGATAGGAGTATCACAATCAGGTGAAGGCAAAGACATCAACATAGTTTTAGAGAGCTGTCGGCGTAGTGGCGCATGTACACTAGGAATTACTAATGAGCGAAATTCTACAATGGCCTCTTTAGTTGATGCACTCTTCTGGACTGGAGTAGGAAGAGAACGTTCAGTTGCTGCTACTAAGACATATACAGCGCAATTGATGGCTTTCTATATATTGGCACGAGTGCTCTCGCCAACAACAACTCAGATCCCTATTGAAGATATTCCTGAATTGACCGCAGCGGCACTAAAGTTAGAGCCAGAGATTGATAGTCTGGTAGAACGTTATCGCTTTATGCGCCACTGTGTAGTGGTTGCGCGTGGGCTTAATTATGCCAATGCCTGTGAATTTGCCATCAAATTGATGGAAACCTCTTACCTAGTGGCTAAACCTTATTCATCTGCGGATTTCTTACATGGCCCAGTTGCTGTAATTGAACGTGATTTTCCTGCTTTTGTATTTGCTCCGCGAGGGCGTACGTTGGCAGATATGGGTAAGTTGATAAAGCGATTGCGAGAGCTACAATCGGAAACGCTAGTAATATCAAGCGAAGCATCGATCTGTCGCTTAGCTAGTAAATCTATACGTCTTCCTAAGCGTATTGATGAGCTACTCTCACCAATTCCTTATGTGATCCCGGCACAACTGTTTGCTGCCCTGTTAGCAGAAAGACGTGGGCTTGATCCAGATAATCCACGCTCACTAACTAAAATTACTCAGACGGTTTAGTCCTTGTTATCAATCTCTTGGCCCAGTTAAATTGACACGCAGACTAAAGAAGACTTTACCACTGTTACGCAGTAAGAGACTACTAGACTCCTGCTGGTTGAAATCGGTAGACATATTACCCATCAATGGCGTACTGGCAGGAGAAAAGTATTTTTTATATAGACCAATATCCATACGCCGATTGAAGAAGTTGTAGAATATGATCCCTTTGGTATAGGAGTAGGCATCACGGCGATAGTATATATGATCGCGATCGATCTCTATCGCCTGGCCGGTCTCCTCGAACCGTTGACGCTGAAAGAACGCATCCTTAGTAATTTCGGCGGCACGATCAGCAAATGTTTTTGGTGGTGGGGGTGGCGGTGAAAACTTAAAAAATCGCTCGCGTACACCCAAAACTTCTACTGTTACCAATGGTAATTCGAAATTAACTATTGTCTCTGTTGATGTAGGTACGGTTGCTGGTGGTGGTGTTGGTGCTGGTACGGTCGCTACCTGGCTTAAATTCTGTGCAAGCCCACTACTGGCTGCAAAAAGCATAATGAAAATGAAGGTTGCCAAACAGCACTTCATAATGGTCTCTCGCCTTGTATAAGATAATAGGTTGTTGCCGCCACCCGACCAGATGCGGCAGATATTCTGTTTATCAGTTGATCAGCTCTTCGTCCTCTTTGGACTCTTCTTGTTGTAGATACAGTTCCCGCCAAGTCTCTGAAGAGGTCTGATACTTTTCTGCGGTTTCACGCCAGATCTTAGAAGCCTCGCGCCAAACCTGTGCTGACTCTTGCCAAACCTCAGCAGCCCGTTTCCATTCGGTAAAGATCTTTTGCCAACGTGTCACCGCGATCTGGGCCACACGCCGTTGGCGCCTTTCCCAAAAATAGAGGCCCCAACCTATTAAACCAAAGATAATGCCGAATAGTGCAACGATAACGGAAAACTGCATGGTGTTCCTCCCCATTTATATTATCATATTCCCGTTGGCGAGAAACATATTCACATTCGCAAGCAGAAGATTTCCTGCAGTACGGATTGAGTATAATATCAATAGCCATCCGAACCCACATCAATGGTACAATTAATAGATTTACGTAGTTAGAGGAGCTCAAGAGCTTATATGGTTGTGTATGGGAACTTTTGGTTGCTGATCTTGACCGCTGCTGGTATGTTCGCTGTGCTAATCCCTTATTTTATTTACCAACGGCGGCAGCGCCAACATTACACTCGTGCTTGTTTCGATGCTATGCTGCGGATGTTGCTACAACCTACCCCAACCAATATCGCGGCACTCGATAAATTACTTTGTAAACGTTTGCTCAGCTTGAAATTGCGTCGTGAATTGCTGGTTAAAGCTGAGGTGGAGGCAGACTGTTTGTCAATCATGCCTACTGGGGAATTGCGTTCCAGCCAACCTTTTTTACAAAGGCGCTATAACCAGATCCTGGATTCGGCCAAGTCTGCGCGAGCCGTTACTGAGCTGGTGACAAGTCGTCTGGCTAGCTTCTAAGGGTATTACCCTTAAAACAAATTTCACGCTGATACTGAAGTTGTTGGAATTTGAGACTATTTTGTACTATATTCGGATCGCCCGGCTAACCGGTCCAAGCTGTCATCTAGTCAACAGTATCACTTGCTGGTTGCATTCTGCCTGTGAAAGTACGCATAATTGAGGAAACAGATCCGCTGGGAGTATGGAACTACTATGAGTACAAGAGACAATCTTAAAGCGGAAGAGGGATTGATTGGGCAGCTCATCAATGATCGCTTCCGCATCAAGGCCCTACTAGGGCGAGGTAACGTAGGCGTTGTTTACCGTGCTACGGATGTACGCGACTCGCGTCAGGTCGCCCTTAAGATCATCAAATTTGATCTGGCTGAGCAAGGATTACAGACCCGCTTTGATCGCGAGGCCAATGTCGTTGCTCAGATCCAACATCCCAATGCGGTGACAATCCATGAATATGGTTCACTTAATACTGGTGGTGGCTATTTTGCCATGGAATTTATTGAAGGCATGTCACTACGTGACCTGCTAAAAAATTCCCGCACGCTGCCTCTGGATCAAGCGCTCAGTATAACCAAACAGATCGCCAGCGCCGTATCGGCAGCCCATAAAGTGGGTGTTATTCATCGTGACTTGAAGCCAGAAAATGTTATGTTGCCAGCTAGTGCCACAGGATATGTGAAAGTAACCGATTTCGGACTGGCAAAGCTTAAAGAAGGGGTAGGGCAATCTAAGGCTAACCTCACTTCGGCTGGCGAAGTAATGGGCACACCTTGTTATATGTCGCCAGAACAGTGCTTGGGCACAGGCGTTGACGAACGCACTGATATCTATGCCCTAGGGATCATTCTTTTTGAGATGCTTGCCGGCAAACCACCCTTTGAAGGAAATTTCTTCTCCGTCCTGCGTATGCATATGAGCAAGCCACTACCTTCAATACGGGAATTCGCTGCTAATGTACCTAAGGTAGTTGAGGACTTTATTAATGAGCTGCTGAACAAGGAGAAAGATCAGCGCCCACGTAGTATTGATGAGGTATTGGATAAGATCGAACAAATGCAGAAGACTGTACTAGGGCCTGCGGCTACCACGGCACCACAATCAGTATCTGCCCCTGCTGCGAAAGTACAACCAATGGCAATGGCACCGCCTTCGGTAACGAAGCCACAAGCTGCTAATCCTCCTGTGACCACTCCCACAGTTGCTGCGCCTCCAGCTACCTCAGCAGCCAGTGGACAGATCAAGCCACTAGGGCAACCTGCTATGCAGTCGGCATCTCAACAAGCCCCTAGCAACACCGTGCTCTATATCGTTGCCGCCATTGCACTGGTGATTATCCTGCTAGTCGCGGTATGGGCTCTTAAATGATGTTGTTGTGAAGGTTCAACCCTGTCAGCGGCGGTTGCCGCCTGTTGTGAGGAAAGAACATGGTGAATTCATTTAATGAAGGGTTAGCTAATATCGAACAGTTTCTCCAGCAGGCAATTGCAACACAACCCAAATTGAGCACAGAAGATATTGATGCAAAAGAACTCTGTGCGCAGATTGCCGAACAGATACGTCTACAACAATACCGCTGGGCGGATAGCAAATTCTTACCCAATATTCTTACTGTTCACGTCCTTGAGGAGAAAGCCGATAAGCTTGAGCCATTAGAAATGATCTTCTGTGCGCCAGAGCTAGCGCGTCTATTGCTCGACACTGCTAAAGCAGCAGGCCTGGAAACAATCTTGCCTATGCGTGCTGAGGTAGAGTTGGTTAAGCGCGATCACCCTGCGCTGATCGCTGGCTGTTGCCGCTGTACAGTAACTTTTACTTGGCCAAAGCAGGATGATTCTCTCGCCGAAGCTGATGTTATTATCGATCAAGCACAGCGCCGTATTGTTGCAATCAGAGTACGGCATGCGAAAATGCCGGTGCTTGCGCGTCTTACTGCTCTTAATGCAGAAGTCTATCGAAATAACTACCTGCTTATACGTGAGATTACTCATATAGGCCGTTTACGAGTTGTACTAGATGATAAGACTGGCCTTTTCTTACGACGTAATGATTTTATTTTTGCTCAGAATGACGATCCTGAGGCAGTCTGCAATAGTGTCTCACGTCAACATGCTAAGATTACTTACAAAGAAGATGGCAGCTACTATATAGAAGATAGCGGTAGCGCTAATTCTACTCGTATTGAACGTGCCAAGGACAACGTCAACAAAGAGCTGATTGATGTCAAACCAGGCCATCCAGCAGTACTTGAGCATGGCGATATCATACATCTAGGTCTAGCACAAGTACGCTTTAACATAATGGATCATATCGATCCAATGGTATTAGCTGAGATTAGTGCAGAGCAGGAGCGTGCCGGCGTGCATAGACAGGGTGAAGATTTACATACTATCACAGTGAAAACTCCAGCGGCCAAACAACCAATCACCAGAAGATTGCCACTCTCTTCCCGCCCACCGAAAAAATAACGTCTACTTTGACCATTATTAAGCGAGGTGTCACAATGTTTTCACATCAGGAATCTTTCGATCACTACAAGCTGCATACCTTAAGTGATAATAAAGGCACATGGCTAGAGATCATGCCTGAACGTGGTGGAATTGTTTCACAACTGAGTGTCGCTGGCCAACTGGTGTTCTATTTGGATCGAGATACCCTTAATGATGCAAGTAAGAATGTACGTGGTGGTAATCCTGTTCTTTTCCCTATCTGTGGCCCTTTGGCAGAGGGTAAATATGAATTGGATGGCCACACCTACACAATGAAACAGCATGGCTTTGCACGTAATCTGCCCTGGTCGTTGATCAATGTAGAGACGAAAGAAGATGCGGCAGCAGTTACTTTGCGGCTAGAGAATGGACTCGCAACAGAGCAACAATACCCTTTCGAATTCACGGTAGATTTCACTTATCGACTAACTAGACATGGTTTGACAATAGAACAACGTTACCATAATCGTAGCAATCGACCTATGCCTTTTTATGCTGGCTTCCACCCTTATTTTGCAGCGCCGCAAAAGCATGCCGTTAATTTATCGCTGCCAGCCAGTAGATTTGATGATTTTATCTCTGGGCAGCAACGACCCGCCGAATCGATAATAAATTTCGATGCTGCTCCTGAAGTTAATGGGGCATTCCTGGATCTTAGCGGCCAGCATGTGCAGGTTAGCAACTTTGGTCAACCTTATACTCTTGAAATAGAATTTAGTGAGCCTTACCGACATATTGTTA
>JBFLVQ010000259.1:0-11807 GCA_040758525.1 Acidobacteriota bacterium | reverse complement strand
TCTTTACTATCAGGCAGTTCAATCGCTTCATTAAGGGAGAGTTTATGGCATCTACCGCCTCTTTTAACGGCGCCATGTGTGCGAGCATAGTCTATTAAAATTCTACGCATTATTTGTGCAGCAATGGCGAGTAGATGAGCGCGATTTTGCCAGCTGATATTACGCTGCTCGATCAATTTCAGGTAGGCTTCATGAACTAGTGCGGTAGCTTGTAGGGTATGATCTGGACGTTCATAACGTAAACACTGTTCGGCTAATCTATGAAGCTCATCATAAACCAGTGGCATCAGTCTAGCTAATGCTTCCTGGTCGCCTTTACTGGCACTCGTCAATATATCTATTAAGTCTTCTGACTGTGGTGAAGGCATTTTACTGCCCGCCTAAAACAGTATCCTCTTAATATTAAGCTGTCTAGCTTACTGCTAGCAGCCTTAAAATGTTTCTTATAGTGCTTAATCAGCTAAGGTTAGTCCTAACAAGTTTGCCATAAAATTGCCTATTTGGCCATCAGAACGGATAATTTAGCGGTGGAGCGGATGCTCCTCCCGATCAGCTCTTTAATGACAAATTAGCCTAATAGGCGTATAGTAAAATACGCCCATTTTTGGCACTCTATTTGTTATATGCTCTGGTAGAGAAAATTGTCAGGAGTAACGTGACTATCGATGGACAAGCGGGTTTGTACGATCTGTTTTCACGATGTTGATGTTGAACATACACGCTTAGGTAGAGAACTTGAGCCCTTCTTGTCAGGGATCATTAAAGCCAATATACCGCGCTGGGATGTTCGTAACGCTGTTTGCATTCACTGTATTGAACGTTTTATTTCAGCACAAGCCGAGCTTGACAGTTATTTACCAAAAGGCGCCGATAATCTGAAAATTCTTCCTACTGCGTTACGATTAGGAGCAAGTCCACGCTTTACTGGTCGTGGTATTACTATCGCTTTTCTTGATTCAGGCTTCTATTGGCATCCTGATCTTACACGGCCTGAGGTTCGTATTGTTGGTTACGTAAATGTCTTTTCATCTCCTAGTAGTTTCCAGGATCTAATGCAATCTGATGTGTCTAGCTGGCACGGTATGATGACTTCAGTAGTGGCAGCAGGAAATGGTTACCTTTCTAGGGGAATCTATCGTGGCATTGCCTCCAATGCACGGTTGGTGCTGGTTAAAGTTGGCTCTGCGCAGCGAATTAAACATAACCATATTACCCGTGGACTACGTTGGATAATTCGTCATCGCCACGAATACAATATACGTATCGTAAATATATCTTGTGGAGGAGATTTTGAAGCCTCCTATCTACATGATCCACTCTCACAGGCTGCCGAGGAGGCAGTAAAAGCAGGACTCGTAGTGATTGCTGCCGCCGGTAATGCCGGTCATCAGGCTAATCATGCTATTATCCCACCAGCAAGCGCGCCTTCTGTGATTACTGTAGGTGGACTTGATGATAAGAACTCGCTAGATCCTGCTAATGATGATATGTATCATTCCAGTTTTGGGCCTACTATTGATGGTCTACAGAAACCAGAATTACTGGCGCCAGGCATTTGGGTAGCTGCTCCCATTCTACCAGGTACCCCTACCGCAGCCCAAGCCCAGCTACTAGATGAATTGGAAAGGACTCCAGATACTCAATTACGTAGTGTAATTACTAGTAATCCTGGCATTGATGCCGATCTAGATGCGGCGGCAGCGCTTGAGCCTTACTTAGTTCGCCACCTTGTCGAGATCAAACTTCGCAGTAACAATGTGATCTCTAGCCATTACAAACATGTCGATGGCACTTCTTTTGCTGCACCAATTGTTTCTTCGATTGTCGCGCAGATGTTAGAGGCAAATCCATACCTGACACCACAGCAAGTCAAGCAGATATTGATCAAGACTGCTGAACGTATACCGCATGTGGCAGTTGACCGACAAGGTTGGGGAGTCGTTAATCCACGTAGCGCCGTTGCCCATGCACTAGAATTGAAGTTATCTCATACTAACAAGCCTAGTGCGCCGCTAGTGGCCGATTAAAGAGGCAAAATGACCGATTTAGTTGATGAGCAGGTCCGACAGATGCAGTTGCGCGCGTTACGCGCGAAACGCGCTTCACTAGAAGAGCGCAAGGAACTGCTCTTTGACAATGCTGAAGAGGTGCTCAATGCGCTACTTGATAATGAAAACCTGACCGAAGATGAATTAGTTGTCTTAGCAGAGCGAAAAGATCTTAGCGTTGAGTTGTTGCGTCGTTTAGGTAATGATACACGTGTACAGGCCAGTTATAAGATTAAACGTACACTGCTCTTTAATCCTAAAACACCACCCTCAGTCTCTCTCAAATTAATCAATCAACTCTTCACTTTTGATGTTATGGCGGTTACGCTGCTGCCGGCAATTCCTCGTGAAGTGAAGACAGCAGCAGAGGAGTATCTTTGCCGTAAATTGACACAGCTCTCATTGGGTGAGCGACTCACATTAGCACGCCGCACCAATTGTGATCGAGTCCTTACCATGTTGCTTGATGATAATAACAAGGAAGTGGTAGGCGCAGCTCTTACCAACTCTTTTTTACGTGAGGGGACAATCTGCGCCACCCTGCGTAAAGCTACTGTTAAACCACATACCGTGGAATTGATTGCCCTCAATGCTAAATGGTCTTGTCGTTATGATGTACGTTACGCACTACTACGCACACGACATATCTCTCTTGGTCTAGCGCTCAATTTTCTCTCAATGCTTACTCCTGCCGATTTGCGGGATCTTGCTGCTGATCCCAATGTTCCTATGCAATTGCGGTCTTACATAAAAAAGAATCTAGACAAGCTTAATGCCAGTCGCGGTCAGAAGACTCGCTAAAAAAGCTTCAACTGTTTGGGTATACGTCTAAGTGGTGGCCGTTCTGCTTGAGGGTTGGCGGCTGCACAATAACGACGAAATTCACAGTTAGTACAGTGTGCGCCTACCTGCGCCTGCCAGCTATCCTCCACCTCATCAAGCTCCTCGTTCTCTACTACCAATCCAGCAATCCTTTCAATCATCTGTCTATGTGCTGGCTTGCATTCATAAGTGTACTCTTTGCCAGCTAACACATAGTGATAGCTTACCTCACGTAGTCCATAACCATATACCTCTTGTATTGCCCATTGATAAAAGCCTAATTGAATAGGGAAGCCGATCTCTTGCTTATCGTTAGGAGTCTTTTTAGTAGTTTTGTACTCGATTAATCGTAAGGTGGCCTGGCTATAATCGAGCCAGTCGAGTCGATCTACCCGACCAGTTAGGGTAATCCAATTACCAGCTACTAACACACGAGCACGAAATCTCTGCTCAACTAGAAAAGGCGGTTCGAAACGGCCGGTCTTGCCACCATCTGTAGAGATATGTCGTTGATAATATGAGTTTAATCCCTGCCAGCCGGCCTGCCATAACTTGTCATATTCTTCCCCGCTAATCTCTTTGCCATGCTCTTGCCATGCTCGCTCATAAGCCTCACGCAACCATTCTATTGTTGGCAATACCAGCGGCTGATAATGAAACTCTCGATAGAAGATCTCTAGTGCTTTATGAACAATTATTCCTAACTGAGTGCGTGGATTGACATTTGGTCTAGGTAGCTTAATATGGTAGGCATAATGGTATTTTAATCGGCATTGGTGAAAGGTAGCTAATCGGCTGGCGCTCAACTTCATACCCTTAAGCCTCCAAAACACAAAATATCGTAGTTAGGATAGAGGACTCTACTATATAAAGAGAGGGAGATCAAGCCTGCACCACGGTGGCAATGGCTTGCTTGACTCCGACTAAAGCCCGAAGATTGTACCTATCTTTGTGTTAAATTATAATCTGCAGATGTTACGATATGTTTTCTTTAACTAAATACAATCAATTGGGAAGTCGTTTTATGTCAACAGCATCTCAACCGGAGATTACCTCATTACTCGTTGAGTGGAGCAACGGGGATAAAGAGGCGTTAGATAAATTAATGCCAATGGTGTATGAAGAGCTTCGTCGAATGGCGCATTACTATATGCGTGGCGAACGTGATGGCCACACTCTGCAAACAACAGCCATTGTTCACGAAGCATATTTACGGCTAGTAAATTACCAGAACTTGCAGGTCAAGGAACGAGCACACTTCTTCGCTGTAGCAGCGATAGCAATTCGCCGTATCCTGGTCGAACATGCTCGCAGTCATAATCGCATTAAGCGTGGTGGTGATATACATAAAATTTTGCTTGATGAAGTGCCTACTTTGTCAACAGAACACTGTTGGCAACTGGTCGCTTTGGAAGATGCACTGGTAGCTTTAGAGGCTTGCTATCCTCGCAAATGCCGAGTTGTCGAACTGCGTTACTTCGGTGGGCTAAGTAATGAAGAGATTGCTGAGGTGCTGAAGATCTCTGTTAGTACGGTGATAAGAGAGTGGACTCTAGCTAAAGCCTGGCTACATCGAGAAATCGGTAAAAAAGCAATAGATTAATGAACTAAAATTGAACCGCAGTCACTATCATTAAAGCCTATAATTGTTGCTATGAATGATTGGTGGCAAAAAATTGATACTCTCTTTCAGGCTGCTCTTGAACTTCAAGAAAGTGAGCGTTCGGTATTTTTTGATCAAGTCTGTGGCAGTGATCCGTTGTTGCGGCAGGAGTTGGAATCACTCCTGGCCCATCATAATCAAGCAGAAAATTTTCTTAATACTCCTCCAATAAATGCAGCGCTCAAATTAATTACAGCAGAACAGAATATCTATCCTGTTGCTAATTGGGATCGTTACGAATTTATCAAAAAGCTTGGCGAAGGTGGCATGGGGCAAGTCTATCTTGTTAGAGATCCAAGATTGAAGCGCCAGATAGCAATAAAATTTCTTAAACATATTGATAGAGAGTTGAGCCAGCGATTTACCTATGAAGCTCAGGCACAAGCCAAGGTTGAGCATGAGCATATCTGCAAGGTTTATGAAGTAGGTGAGGTAGAAGGCCACCGCTATATTGCAATGCAATTTATTAATGGTAGATCACTGCGGGAAATGATGCAGCAGGTGACTCTGGAACAGAATGTAAAATTGATAAAGCAAGTGGCAGAGGCGCTTCATGCCGCGCATAAGAATGGTCTAATTCATCGAGACATAAAGCCTGACAATATTATGGTGGAATGGAGTGAAGAAGGGGAATTAAGACCATATATCATGGATTTCGGGTTGGCCAAGCAGACAGATATTAAAGGACAAACGATCACTGGCACGATAATGGGAACACCTGCTTATATGTCACCCGAACAAGTAAGAGGTGAGATTAACCAGTTGGACCGCAGATCTGACGTTTATAGCCTGGGAGCTACGTTTTATGAACTATTGGTAGGAAAACCTCCTTTTGGTACTAACGCAATGGAAATATTGCGCAAAGTAGTAGATCAAGAACCAACACCTATTCGCAAATTGAATAGCAGTTTACCGGTAGATTTAGAAACAATTGTAATGAAATGTTTAGAGAAAGATCCCAAACAGCGATATGCCAGCACAAAACAGTTGGCTGAGGATCTTGAGCGCTATCTCAATGCAGAGCCTATACAGGCAAAGCCAGTCAGTCTATTTTATCGAGTCCAAAAATTAGCTCAAAAACATAGGTTACTGGTAGGACTATCAACCGCTGTTTTTCTCGTGATTATAGTTTTGACCGGGTTATCTTATTATTCCATCGTGTCGGCAGTGAGCGAGGTGTGGGAAGAGGTTAGATTGAATGGAGGACATACTGCGGCAGTGCGCAAAGTAGTCTTTTCTCCGGATGGTAGGCTATTAGTTTCTTGCGGAGAAGATTCCAAAGTGATTGTTTGGGATTTTGCCAGAAGGGTACGCTTAGCTACTCTTACAGATCACAGCGATTGGGTTGTGGCACTTGCTTTCTCGCCGGACGGAAGATGGTTTGCCACTGGCAGTCGTGATAAGACGGTGATTGTTTGGGATGCTTTGCAGTTACAAAAACTGCTGATATTACGTGAGCATCCATGTAGAGTTCAAACACTAGCTTTTTCTAGAGATGGGAAGCTATTGGCTTGCTCAAGTGAAGAACCGAATAAAATCACCACGCTGTGGGAAACTGACCACTGGCAAAAAGTTCAGCAATTGCCTGATGGCCAGGATGAGGCCACTACACTGATCTTTTCACCAGATAACCGCTGGCTGTTAATATCAAATGAAGCCTGGGATATCAAGACTGGAAAAGAGGTGGGAAGCAATAAGTTAAAAGAAGTCTTAGGAGTCCGAGTATGTAGTCTTTCAAAAGATAATACTCGTCTGGTAAGAAATACTGGTAGTGTTTACTTTTTTGATATGACACCAATGTGGCATCTTGAGTTACCACAAGTGATCGCTGCTTTTATTAACATACATCAGGATAGTGGTAGAGCTGTTGCTATCTCACCAGATGACAGTTTAGTAGCAACCGCCGCCGAGAATATTATTCTATGGGATATGGCAACACAAAAAAGGATTGCCCGATTAGAGTATGATGCCATCCCTTGGAGTCTCAATTTCTCTCCAGATGGTCGTTGGTTGGTCTCCAGTCATGCTGATGGTGCCATTCTGCTCTGGGATGTTTCTGAACGCCAGCGTATAGCCGGTTTTGGCGAGCATAGTAGTGCCGTGCAGTCGGTAGCATTTTCCCCTGATGGTAAATATATCGCCTCTGGCAGCGATGATTGCTCGATTATAATTTGGAGTTGGAACGGAGCAACTTGGTATAAAGAAGCTGTGCTGCTAGGGCACAGTAGCCGAGTTACCGGCATAGCATTTTCCCAGAATGGTAAATGGTTAGCCTCTTGTGATAAAGTTAGCAAAATTATTATCTGGGATCTTGAACGAGACTTACCAAAACTTAGTATTGGCGCTGGCACTGGACCAGATAGTTTCTCTTTAGCAATTTCGCCTGATGGTCACTGGATAGTTACTACATTAGGAATATTTGAAAGTGAAACTGGTCGCCAGGTGGTCAATTTTTTAGAAGGCCAACCATCTCCTGGACAGGTGTATGGACTGGCATTCTCAAAAGATGGTCGCTGGCTCGCCTGTGTGTCACCTGGTAATAGTAAAATCTCTCTTTGGGAAACCAGCAATTGGCAAATGATCGACTCACTAGAATTGACTAATATTCCACTGATCAGCGTCAGTTTTTCTCCTGATAGTAGTAAGTTGGTAACCGGCGATGATAATGGCGCAGTACGGCTTTGGTCCATCAGTCCGCTAAAAGAGATAGCAGTGCTAGGTTATCATAAAGCGCGTATCAAATCGGTAGCCTTCTCACCCGATGGTAAACAGGTTGCTTCCTCCAGTGATGATAAAACCATTAACCTTTGGAACGTTGAAGAACGACAGTTGCAAACCCAGATTGGTACGCATATAGCGCCAGTGCGAGCGATTGCTTTCTCACCAGATGGACGGCAATTAGTTTGTGGTGAGAATGATCGAGCGGTACGCCTTTACACCCGCCACAAGATACTTTGGGGGCAGCGCTTAGATTAATGCAAAGTTTCGGCAAGCCTGAACAAGGGTTAAATATTAACCCACACTTTCCACCAAACCTCAATACAGACCAGTGTTAAAGTATACACTTTTTCAATGAAGCGTGATTTCTGCGAAGAAATATAAAAAAGTTGCTGGTCGATGGAAGTTTCCAGATCTTTTTGTCGCCTTATCTTATAAAGCACAAAGTATCGCGTTAATACACCAAATTGACGAAAGGGGTACAACTTTATGAAGAAAACTGTTTTGATATCCGCTTCAATATTTGGTTTTTTGTTACTAGTTGTCTTTCAACTATCTAGTAATCATGACAGTGCGGTCATGATAAAAAGTGGTATAAATGGATTACAGCCGGGTAGCCTAACTCAGCCTGATCCAGATATCAAAGCGCGAATAAGTGAAACCTATTACAATTTGCCATTAAGCTTTGAGGCAAACCAAGGCCAAATTACTAATCAAGTAAGTTTCATTTCACGAGGTCACGGCTATAACCTGTTTTTAACTCCAACTGAGGCTATTCTTGCTTTAAGCCAGCATAGAGCACTGTTCAAAGAACAAAAAGGCTTAGCCACTATTTCTGATACTGAGAACACCAATGATAATCGGGTAACTAAGGCTACTATCCTGAGGATGAAACTTTTGAATGCCAACTCTTCATCACACATCACTGGGATAGAAGAATTGCCAGTCAAGAGCAACTACTTAATTGGCAATGATCCACACAAATGGCATACAAATATTACTAACTATTCGAAGGTGCATTATGAGAATGTCTATCCTGGAATTGATATGGTCTACTATGGCAATCAGCGCCAATTGGAATACGACTTTATTGTTAGTCCTGGTGCTGATCCAGAAGTGATCAAACTTGGTTTTCAAGGTGTTAATAAGCTTGAAGTAGATATCCAGGGCGATCTTATATTACATGCCGAGGGCGAAAAAATTCACCAACACAAACCAATACTTTACCAGAAAACGAACCGTGGCAAACAGATTATAGAAGGTCATTACTTGCTTAAGAGCGATACAGAGGTTGGAATTCAAGTGGCTGCATATGATACCAGCTTGCCATTAGTAATCGATCCTGTGTTGATTTACTCAACCTATCTGGGTGGTAACAATTCTGAAAACGCTCCTGGCTCACAAGGAGAGATAACTGTTGACTCTTTAGGGAACGCTTACATAACAGGCTCTACTCTCTCAGTCAATTTTCCGATCGCAAGTGCCGTATATTCAACTTATAGTGGCGCTGGTGAGGGCAACTTTGGTGGCGACGCTTTTATAACAAAGTTGAATCCAGCCGGCCGACCGATATTTTCCACATTTCTAGGAGGAAGTAATGACGATCATGGCAATGATATCGCAATAGATACAAACGGCAATATCTATATAACAGGCGCAACAATTTCTACCAACTTTCCTATAAAAGATGCCATACAACCCGCCAATGCTGGCAGTATGGATATCTTTATTACAAAGTTGAGTTCAGCAGGCAATGCACTGATCTATTCCACATACCTTGGCGGAAGTAATTATGATAGAGGTTATAGCATAGCTGTAGACTCTGCCTATGGTGCTTATATATCAGGTGGCACCAAATCAAACGATTTTCCTAGAGTAAATGCTCGTCAACCAGATTACGGCGGTGTACTGGATGGCTTTGTAGCAAAACTGCATCCGACTGGCTCTGCTTTAATCTATTCCACATACATGGGCGGTAGCGCTTTTGATGAGTGTTACGGTATTGCCATTGACTCAGATGGAAATGCCTATATAACAGGCTCTACAATGTCTGCCGACTTCGATGTTTCAGATTATTGGTTTCAACCGCATTTTGGCGGCAACCAAGATGCCTTTGTATTTAAGTTGAGTCCGTTAGGCGCTCGATCCTACTCAACATTTCTTGGTGGCAGTGATGATGAAGATGGCATGAGTATTGCGGTAGATTCTTTAGGATATGCTTATGTAACCGGTAATACAAAATCAGATAATTTTCCTGTTCAGAATGCTGTACAAGGGGCTAGAGCAGCCGGTTATGACGCTTTTGTAACCAAGTTGGTACCATCAGGTTCTACGTTGGCCTACTCAACATACCTTGGTGGCAATGGCTATGATTTTGGCAGAGATATTATCGTAGATTCCAGTGGCAATGCTTATGTGTCGGGCAATACCTCTTCTAATAATTTTCCTCTCACAGGTATGCCTTTACAAACCACTTTTGGTGGTATGGCTGACATCTATGGAGGTGATGTCTTCATAATAGAATTGACCCCAACTGGCAGCGAATTGCTCTACTCTAGTTACCTTGGTGGCAGCAATGATGAATCTGGTAGTGGTATTGCTGTTACTCCTAATGGAATAGTATATGTAACCGGTTATACAACCTCAACTAACTTTCCGACAGCAAATCCTTTTCAATCTGCTAATGCTGGAAATATGGATGGCTTTGTGGTTAGGCTAAATTTAGCAAATCCATGCAGTACAGCCAGTTTTAGTGAGGCAGTGAGCTTTAATAGTTTAGGTGATTCTGATTCCATAGTAGTAGGAGATTTCAATCTAGATGGTATACCTGACTTAGCCGTAGCAAATTATGGTTTTGGTAATATATCGATACTGTTGGGCAACGGACTAGGTAGTTTTAGCGCAGCAACTAACTTTAGTGTTGGGCCCGCACCTGTTTATATAACAGTAGGAGATTTCAATAGAGACCATAAGCTGGATCTTGTTACTGCAAACAGTATATCCAACAGTGTCTCTATTTTACTGGGTAATGGACTGGGTAGCTTTGGCGCAGCATTAAATATTGGTGTTGGGATTTATCCTGCTTCTGTGGCAGTAGGGGATTTCAACGCAGATAATAAGCCGGACTTGGCTGTTGCAAATCTTAACTCCCACAATGTATCAATCTTGTTAGGTAATGGGTTAGGCGGTTTTGCTGTAGCAACCAACTTCAATGCTGGAGCGAGTCCTTATTCTGTGGCAGTAGGAGATTTCAACAGAGATAGCAAACTAGACTTAGCTGTTACCAATCTTACTACTCCTGGTGATCCAAGCGCTGATAGTGTAGCAATCTTATTAGGCAATGGACTAGGTGGCTTTGGTACACCAACCTACTTTAATGCGGGACCTTCTTTTTCTGTCGCTGTAGGAGATTTTAATTTAGATGGCAGGCTCGACCTAGCAGTCGCTAATCTTACTAATAATGTATCAATCTTATTAGGCAATGGGCTAGGCAGCTTTGGCTCTTCAACTAACTTTAGTGTTGAGGCAAGCCCTTTTTCTGTCACCGTAGGAGATTTTAATCTAGATGGCAAGCCAGATCTTGTTACTGCAAATGATCTTTCTAACAACATATCTGTCTTACTAGGTAACGGACTAGGTGGATTCGACTCATCAATTAATTTCAGTGTTGGAATAAGCCCTTTCTCTGTTGCCATAGGAGATTTTAACCTAGATGGCAAGCCAGACCTAGCTGTTGCAAACTATCGGTCCAGCAATGTCTCCATTCTGCTTAACACTTGTTTGTAGAGTGCTCTCTACATTCAACTACCACTATAAAATCAAGTCTGCACCACGGTGGCAATGGCCTTATCAATATCGAAAGTACGCTCAGCCCGATAGTTAGTCATTAGAGCCAGAAACTCCCTATTGCCATCTGCACCCAATATCGGGGAAGCCATTAAATTTTTAGGTATGAGTCCGATAATGATTATGTAAGTTAAAATTTCTTTTAAGACACGGGCATGCTTACTGGGATCGGAGACAATACCGCCTTTACCGACCTCGCCTTTACCAACTTCAAACTGAGGCTTGATAAGAGTAATAAGCTGACCTGGACTGGTGAGTAGAGGAGAGAGAGCAGGGAGGATCTTAGTAAGGGAGATAAAAGAGACATCAACAGTGATCAAGTCAAAGTGTTGAGTAAAGTCATTAGGTGTAAGGAAGCGAGCATTAATACCTTCACGAACCTCTACACAAGGATGCTGACGTAAGCGCCAGGCGAGTTGATTATGTCCAACATCGATTGCTACAACATGCTCTGCACCATGTTGTAATAAACAATCGGTAAAGCCGCCTGTTGATGCGCCTACATCCAGACAATTCTTTCCTTCTACAACTACTTTGAATCTGCTAAGTGCGGCTTCCAACTTTAGACCAGCGCGAGAGACATAACGCAGCTGTTCACCTTTGATACGCACATCAGCATTGATATCTACTTGCTGACCAGCTTTATCAACACGCTGATTATTGACTAGTATCTGACCAGCAAGAATGAGGGCTTGAGCTTTTTGCCGGCT
>JBFLVQ010000258.1:0-11854 GCA_040758525.1 Acidobacteriota bacterium | reverse complement strand
TTGTCGTAGGGTCATTGCCAGCCAGTGCTAGAAGCTACTCTGATACTGCTGTAGCAGCAGGCAGACGCTACTCCTACAAACTAAGAGCACTAGCACCAGTGACACTGAGCAGTTCACCTGATTCCAATATAATGGCAGCAACCAAGCCTGGTCCTGCCCCTATTGCTCCTGCCATCATCAAACTTACGGTAGTGAGCCAACAGACTATCGATATCCAATGGCAAGACAAATCTAACAATGAGTCAACAATAGTGTTTGAGCGAGGAATAGGAGCTAATCCTACCAGCTTCACTGCTGTAAAGACAGTGTGTGGTAATAATGCTGTTAACGCTACTTTCACTGATAGGGATAATGGAGTGAGTGGACAGAACACTTATAGCTATCGGATAGGAGTAAAGAACTCTGCCAATCCCAGTTATGTCTATTCGCCATTGATGAGTGTGACAGTGCTGCCACCACCATCCTGGAGTGGTTCAGCCAATCTCAAGGCAACATCAGCAACTGCCAATCAGGTAGCACTCAGTTGGTTGGATGCTAGCAATGAGACCAGTTATCAATTGGAGAGAGCACTGGGAACAGGTCCCAACATCAATTTCAGTGTAGTAGCGAGTATGGCAGCCAATGCTATCAGCTACACAGACCGCAATGCTGTGCAGGCTAACACTACCTATCAATATAGAGTAAGAGCAGTCAACTCATCAGGACAAGCTCTTTCCAATACCATTACAGTGACGACACCGCCGGGCAGACCACCGATTCGCGCTACTGCATTATCAGTAACAGCAAGCAGTGCCACTCAAACAGAGCTTAACTGGATAGACAATTCAGATGAAGAGAATGGTTACATTGTAGAGAGAGCGGAAGCCGGTTCAGCATATCAAGTGATTGCCACATTAGGAGAGAATAGTACTAGCTACACAGACAATGGGGTGAGAGCATCAAGCAAGTACAGCTATCGAGTGAAAGCCTACAATGATGCTGGAGAGTCTGACTATAGTGATCCATCCTCGATAACACTACCCAATGAGAGTGGACAATTTGCTGCCACAGTAACAATCAAGTACATCGTTACTAATCATCTTGGCACACCGGCAATCATCACTGATAGCAATGGTGCAGCTATCAGCCGTCACGACCACTACCCCTTCGGCGAAGAAATAGAACTCAACCTGAGTGGTAGAACTGCTGCGCTTGGTTATAACGTTAACGATGGTATTAGACAACGTTACACTGGTTATGAAAGAGATAGTGAGACAGGGCTTGATTACGCAAAAGAAAGGTATTTCATGAGCTTTGTTGGTAGGTTTAACAGCCCTGATCCACTTGCGGGTACCATTCTTAATCCGCAAACATTGAATCGCTATACGTACACAATAAATAATCCACTTAAATTTATTGATCCAAGTGGTAAAAATTTTATTCGTGGAACTGAACCAAAGGGAATTATAGATAATTGCATACTCTGTGAGGGTGAAGGAGAAGACCCAAAGCGAGTTGATCCAAATTCAGATATATTTGGAGGTGTTGAGGATTTAAGTCTTATTGGCGGAGATTCTGGTGTATTTAAGCAAGATGAAAATAATAATATCAGTCTTACTTACACAATCAATGCTTTCTTTATTGATATAGAACCGGGAGACTCAGAAAGTGGTGAAAGAACCTTTAACTTATTAACGCTTGGCATCGGTGTGGGTGGCACTGCCAAGAATGTTGGTAAATTTGCTGCTGGGCGCTTATTTGCTAATATTGCAGAGGATAGTGGCATAGGTGGATCAGGAGGTGGTTTTAGAGTATTAAATATCGGAGGGCCACTTGATGGAGTTACATCACCGCGAAGTTTACGTCCTGATTTTATCAATGTAGACCTAGAGGCAGGAGTGAATACAATAGTTGCGGATGTTAATAAGGTTAGTCTGAGAACCTTGGCTGGTGGAAATGTAAGATTTCTTAGAGCATCTAATGTTCCTTTTCTACCTGTACGTTCTGGTGCGTTTGTTGACCCCACTATTTTTGCTAAGCAAGCATTACAGTTGAACGCTAAATTTATTGCTGTTTCTACAGGGCCAAAAAGTGTTACTCCATTAATTAGAGCATTAGAAGCTGCTGGTTTCAATGCACAATTTCGCTTTATCAATTCTCGATACTTTGTAACAGCTATTCCAAGGAGATGATCTAGATATGTCATTATCAAACATAGTTAAAAAGATTGATGAAATAATCACAGATCAGAATATTTCTAGAAATGAAAAGATTTCTGTCTTAAAAAGTTTAGCAGAAAATTACTGGAAAGAAGTTTTTCCTGAATATGGCACAGATGCCTTTGAACAAATTACAGATCAAGAAATGAAAAATCGATGGGAGAAAGCTCGACTAGAAGATAATGTAGATCGGTATGATAACCGCAATCAAATAATATATGTACTAGATTGGCCAGGAACTGGCGGAAACTTTCCATGGTTAACATAATTTGCAATAGCTAAGACTTGCTTCCACAAAGTATCGTGTCCAAAGAAGTGATAATTTGTCAGATAAGAGGAAAAATCATCATCACAAAAATCGTCATCAAAGTCATCACCGTCAGGTTTTTATCAATCATCAGTCCTAGTCGTTTTCTGCTGCTGAGATTGTCTGTTAAGTGTTAATTTCTCCGACGGTGCCCGTAAAATCTAATATAGAGTTTTACACATAATTGTGATTTTTCGTTTGCTTGAGTGTTTAGGGGAGCTAGCTTGCTACTACTGAAATCCTTTTCAACAATTAGCATCTGCTGAGGTAGCAGCGAAGTGCGCGCCCACAGATGTTTTCCCTGGAGGGAAACGAAAAGGTGATTTAATTCTGGCAGAGCGCATTGATGTGTCATGTCAGTTCCTATATTCCATTGCGAATGATGGCAGGCAACGGGATGTGGTTCGAACTACTGTCCCAATGGTTCTTTACGCTCAACTACTTTTAATTGCCCCCACCATCCTGGAGTGGTTCAGCCAATCTCAAGGCAACATCAGCAACTGCCAATCAGGTAGCATTGAGCTGGCTGGATGCTACCAATGAGACCAGCTATCAACTGGAGCGAGCATTGGGAACAGGTCCCAACATCAATTTCAGTGTAGTAGCAAGTATGGCAGCCAATGCTATCAGCTACACAGACCGCAATGCTGTACAGGCTAACACTACATATCAATATAGAGTAAGAGCGGTCAACTCATCAGGACAAGCTCTTTCCAACACCATTGTACTGACGACACCGCTAGGCAGACCACCCATTCGCGCTACAGCATTATCAGTAACAGCAAGCAGTGCCACTCAAACAGAGCTTAACTGGATAGACAATTCAGATGAAGAGAATGGTTACATTGTAGAGCGATCTGAAGCAGGTTTAGCATATCAAGTGATTGCCACATTAGCAGAGAATAGTACTAGCTACACAGACAATGGAGTAAGGGCATCAAGCAAGTACAGCTATCGAGTGAAGGCATACAATGATGCTGGAGAGTCTGACTACAGCGAACCATCCTCGATAACACTACCGAACGAGAGTGGACAGTTTGCTGCCACAGTAACAATCAAGTACATCGTTACTAATCATCTTGGCACACCTGCAATTATCACTGATAGCAATGGTGCTGTTATCTCAAGACACGATTACTACCCATTTGGTGAGGAGATCAGTACATAGTTTTGTGGGCATACTGCGATAGCTGGCTATGGTAGTGCTGATAATTCATCTTGGTGAAGTCAAAGAACCCAACGAACAATCAACCAGCACCAACTAGCTGCTAGCAAAGCGGCAGCAAGATCGAGTAGCACACCAGTTTTGGCCATACGTGGGATAGTGATATAGCCACTACCAAAAACAATTGCATTAGGCGGTGTCCCTGCTGGGAGGGCAAAGTCACAAGATGCTGCGATCGTAGCGGTAAATAATACCGTCGTAAGATATGAACTGCTGACACCATCCTTAAGCACATTAAGCATTATCCCGATCGTCGCAGTATTCGAAGCGACGGCAGAGATCGCTACTGTTGAGACACTGGCCAATGTTACCTGCCAATAAGGTTGTAGATCACGTATTACTACTAACTGTTTTCCTAACCAATCGGACAAGCCACTCTTTTGTATACCATCAGCCATCGCAAAGCTTCCGCCCAAAAGCAGTAGCGATTCCCAAGGGACAGTGCGTAATGATCGCAGTCGTAGTGTTTGCTGGCCATCTGTACGTAAGCTGAGTAGTACCAGTGCTGCAAGCATTGCTACGCTTCCCTCGACTTGCGCGGAAGTGAGCTTAAAGGCAGTGATACGTGGTTGTAGGAAATCGGTGATCGGTTTACCGGCAATCCATAGGCTGGCCGTGCATAAGAATATGATCAGCACAATCCATTCTGCGCGTTTGGTAATGCCTAGTTTTGCGATCTCTTCTGCTACTGCGGTTGAGCCAACATCCTGCAACATAGTATCTCGGCGTCCTACTTGCCAGAGCGCCAGCCATACTACTGGGAGAAAGAGCACAACAAAAGGCAGTCCCACAGCCATAAATTTCAAGAAAGTGATCTCTATGCCCAGGTTATACATAAAGCCAGCAAACTGGGCATTGGGAGCAGTGCCAATCTTTGTGCCTATCCCACCCACATTAGAAGCATAGGCAATTGACAGCATAATCGCGGTGCCATAATGCTGCAGACGTTTATTACCCAATCGACTCTCAAGTTGTGCAATCACCGCGATTCCGATTGGCATCATCATTGTTGCTGTAGCAGTGTTTGAGATCCAGAGCGAGATAAAAGCAGTAGCAGCAAGAAAACCAAAGAGTAGCCGGCGTGGATCAGTACCGATCTGCTGCATTATGTTAAGTGCAATACGTCTATGTAGATTCCACTGTTGCATTGCTGCAGCAATACACATTCCTCCAGCAAAGAGGAAGATATAAGGGTCAATATAAGGGAGCACTACAGCAGTAACATTGCCAATCACACTAGCGCCATAAACACGTGTAATAGGAAAGAGAATCAGTGGTACACAGGCAGTGACATAGATGGGGAGCGCTTCTGTCAGCCACCAGATCGCCATCAAAACAGCCACACCAGCAGCATAAGCCGGTCGCGCGCCCCAACTACCATAATGCTGTAATGGTGTATCGATTGTGATAAGTAGCAGAAAAGCCAATGGCCCAGCCAGCAAACCAATCAGCCGCCATAATCCTAGCTGTGATGTAGAGAACCGATCTCTCCAACTATTTGTGTTAGAGTAGGTCGGTGCATCTTGTCTGGATGGTTGGCTGCCACTCATTCGTCAAAGAGCGCCCCCTGAGATTGTGGTTTAAAGATATCTACACCCAAATGGCTATAAGCAGCGCGGGTTGCGGTGCGGCCACGTAGGGTGCGATTGATAAAGCCGATCTGCATTAAGTAAGGTTCAATGATCTCCTCAATGGCGTCCTTCTCTTCATTAATTGCTGCTGCCAATGTGCTGATACCGACAGGACCACCACCAAACTTCTCTATAATCACAGAGAGATATTTGCGATCTACTTCATCTAGTCCGAAACGATCTACATCCATACGATTAAGAGCATCTTTAGATACTTCTAGTGTGATTACTCCATCGTAGAGCACTTCGGCAATATCGCGTACACGACGTAGCAAACGATTGGCAATACGGGGTGTACCACGTGCACGTCGTGCAATCTCTCTTGCCCCAGCATCGTCAATACGTGCATTAATGATTGTGGCAGAGCGTTTGACAATGGTACATAGATCCTCTTCGCCATAGAAATCCAAATGGAAATTGATGCCAAAACGGCCACGTAGTGGCGCGGTTACCAATCCAGCACGAGTGGTGGCGCCGATCAGAGTAAATTTTGGTAGATCGATCTTGATCGAGCGTGCAGAGGTGCCCTGTCCAATAATGATATCAAGTTGGAAATCCTCCATAGCAGGATAGAGAATCTCTTCAATCGCAGGATTAAGACGGTGAATCTCATCAATAAAGAGCACATCGCCTTCTTGTAAATTGGTCAGCAGGGCGGCAAGATCACCAGATTTTTCGATCACGGGGCCAGCCGTAGATTTAATCTGTGCTCCCATCTCATTGGCGATAATGGTTGCTAGAGTAGTCTTTCCTAGTCCTGGCGGACCGTGTAGCAGTACATGATCCAGCGATTCACTACGCTGGCGCGCAGCTTTAATAAAGATACCAAGATTCTCTGTGACACGCTGCTGGCCGATATATTCGCCCAAGCGTTGCGGACGCAGTGACTGTTCAAACTGTTGATCTTCGGCAATAGCACCTTGTGAGGTAAGCCGATCTTCATCACTACTCTTTTTCATAAGCGTTAGTCAAAACTCAGATTTCATGACGATTGGTCATCGCCTTATGCATTGTCACTTCATCAGCATATTCAAGATCACTGCCTACTGGTAACCCCATAGCAATACGAGTGACCTTGACTCCTAATGGCTTAAGCAGGCGACCCAAATAGTTGGCGGTCGCCTCTCCTTCAGTAGTGGGATTGGTAGCAAGAATAATCTCTTCGATCTCGCTTGTGCGCATACGCTCTAAGAGGTTCTTGATCTTGAGTTCTTCTGGTCCAATACCACGTATTGGTGAAAGTGCGCCATGCAATACGTGATAAAGGCCGTGGTACTCACGTGTCTTCTCTACCGTAACAAGATTATGTGGCTCTTCCACTACACAGACTACACGTCGGTCTCGTGTCGGACTAGTACAGTAGCGGCAAGGATCGATATCAGTAGTGTTATTACAGGTCGAGCAGAAGATAATCTTCTCTTTCACCTCTTTAATCGCATTAACCAATCGATCCACGCCTTCGTTATCCATATGCAGTAGGTAGAAGGCGATACGTTGCGCCGATTTATGACCTATGCCCGGCAACCGCTTCAATTCATCGATCAGTCGCGCGACCGGTTCCGCGTAGTCCAGCATCGTTATCTCTCGTTTCGAAAATAGTTAATCGTTCTTGTCTACGGCTGCAAGAAGTTGCTTAAAATCCCAGCCCAAGGCCACCTAGCAGACCGCCAAATTGAGAGCGCATTGCTTCTTGTGCCTTCTCATCAGCTTTACGGGTTGCTTCATTGACGGCAGCTACAATCAGATCCTGTAGCATATCTATATCACCCTCTTTTACTGCATCTGGCTCAATCTTGATAGAGATCATCTCTTTTGTGCCAGACATCACTACACTCACCATGCCACCGCCTGCTGCTGCATCTACACGAATCTCGCCTAGTTTGCGCTGCATCTCCTCTTGCTGGCTCTGCATGTCTTTCATCATCTGTTGCATCTGTCTGGGATCAAATCCGCCCAACATCTGCTTTAGCTGCTTCGGATCAAACCCGCCTGGTAATTTCATGGTTTTTCTCCTTAAAGTGAAAACTTTATTTGATCATAACACGCCGGCCGCAGCAACGTCGCGTGGTAGCGGCTGGACAATTAACATAACAGTTTTGGAAAAATTAGTCCTCCCGCCGTCGAACCGATAGCTCTCCTTTGAATTTTTTGACAAATGACTGCACAATCGGATCGTTCTCTGCCTTCTTAAGCATTTGATCCTGTAAAAGCGTCTCTTTATCTTCTTCTATCGTTGTATCAGCACCAGCTAAACTTACTTCTACTTTGATCTCTTTGCCAAAGACACTCTGCGCTGCTTCTACAATAAACTGTCGGCTCTCCTTAGAGGCAGCCTTTTTATAGAACTCGGTTGCCTTATTGCCGAACTGGACTATTAGACGATCACCCTGTAATTCCATACGTGTGGCTTGATCAAGCGCAGTTAATAGCATCATACGACGGCGGTTCTCCAATTCAGTCTTTAAGCGCTCAATCGGATTACCGCTGGCGGCTACAGAGGCAGCAGGAGGAGTAGCAATTTCAATCTCTGGTTCAACATCTTCTCGAGGTGGTTCTGGTGGGGGAGAGTTAGCCAACTTTGCTGGTGTTACTATCTTGGGAATAAGTTTCTCTTCACGTTCCTCACGAATCTCAGCTACCAGTTCACGTTTAGAGGTAGGCGATGAACTGCTAGGCAATATCGCTGAAGGGGTGTGTGGTGGTGGAAGAGAAGGCAATGGGGAAGAGAAGCGTGCTTCAAGTGCCTGTAGGCGTTGCAAAATCTCGTCAAGACTCTGCAGGCGGCTCATCTGTGCCAGTTTGATAACTCCTATTTCAAGCTGGAAACGTGGCTGTGTGGTCTGTTTTAGTTCCTGCTCTAGCGTTGTCAATAGCTGGAAGAAACGTACCAGGTCTTCGCTTGAGAACTTCTCTGCCTGGGCACGATATCTTGGTAGTTCACTCTCAACAATTGGTAATAGTTCGCGTTCATAACCAGCCGTCTTTAATACCAGCAGGTTACGAAAATGCACCATTAGATCGCGGCAGAATTGACGTAAATCATAACCGGTAGCAGCTAGTGCTGCTACCAATTCGATAAGGCGGCGTTCATTACGCTCTGCGATTGCAGTTGTGAAATCGACTAGGGTCTGTTGATTGATAATACCTAGTGCCTCACGTACTTGATCATCCTCGATTGTTGCGCCAGCGAAACTGATCACCTGATCAAAGGCAGATTGTGCATCACGCATACTCCCTTGGCCAGCTAGTGCTACTTCTAACAATGCGCTGTCGCTCACAGTAATATTTTCTGCATTTGCAATTAAACGTAGTCGCTTGGCAATCTCTTCTGCCACAATGGTACGAAATTCAAACTGTTGACAACGCGATAGGATCGTCTGTGGGACTTTGTGTAGCTCTGTTGTTGCAAGGATAAAGACAGCATGTGGAGGCGGCTCTTCTAATGTCTTGAGCAGGGCATTAAATGCGCTCATTGAGAGCATATGAACTTCATCTATAATGAAGATCTTATAACGGTCACGAGCCGGATTGATGGCAATCGTATTGATGATTGCATCACGTATGTTATCAACACCGGTGTTAGAGGCAGCATCAAGTTCTAGGACATCAAGTGAGCCACCTTGAGCAATCTCCTGACAGGAAGGGCATTCTCCACAAGGTTCGGCAGTTGTACCTTGTAGACAGTTGAGAGCTTTAGCAAGGATACGCGCAGTGGTAGTCTTGCCACAACCACGTGGGCCAGAAAAGAGATAAGCATGATGTAGCCGGCCTGATTTAATAGCGTTCTGTAAAGTACGTGTGATCGATTGCTGACCAGTGACATCTTCAAAACGCTGTGGCCGCCATTTACGTGCGATAACCTGGTAGGACATAAGGAAAGTGATGAATAATAAGCCAGAGGGTAATTTACACAACCCAATTGGGCGCTCAATGTAGAAAGCTGCTTGATCAGGCCCCGGGGATGCGGCAACACACCGCTACGCACTACCGTTGCTGGGTTCCCCCCCTGGCGGGTTCATGTTTCACGGTTGTACCGCGCCGGGACCTGATCAAGCAGCTCTAACCTGAGTAATCAAATATCGATTGTAACGGAGAGGGCGGGATTCGAACCCGCGATACGGTTTCCCGTATGCACGCCTTCCAAGCGTGTGGTTTTAACCACTCACCCACCTCTCCGATTCTAACATTGGGCAGGCGACCAGAAAAAGACTTGACGGAGGGAGGGGGACTCGAACCCCCAAGCGCATTACTGCGCGCCGGTTTTCGAAACCGGTGCCTTACCATTAGACTACCCCTCCGTGGGAAGCGTCCTCCTGCGCTGAAAAAAATCCTGCATGAGCGCTCGGCATTCATCGGCGAGTAGTCCACCTTGTACCGTCAAGCGGTGATTGAGCTGTGTATTGGTGCAGATCTGAAAGACCGAATCGACAGCGCCAGCACGTAGATCTGAAGCACCGTAGACTAGTCGCTCTACTCTTGCCCATACTAGCGCGCCTGCACACATTGCACAGGGTTCAATAGTAGAGTAGAGTGTGCTACCAAGCAGCCGGTAATTGTTACGCACCTGCGCGCCTGCCCGTAAAGCAACAATCTCCGCATGTGCGGTAGGATCTAGATCTAAGCGGGTACGATTATAACCGGTAGCGATCACGCGTTGTTCAAAAACCAATACTGCTCCAATAGGTACTTCATCAAGCAAGTAAGCAGTCTGCGCCATTTCTAGTGCTAGGCGCATAAAAAGAACATCGTGTTCCGATAAGTTATTGATTGGAGCAGCCAAAGCAAATAGAGATGCTATACCTATAGCCAATACCTGTCAAGTAAGCGCCGCCACACAGAGCAATTCCCAGTCGGCTTTGTAGGTTTGTCCTATTTGGTATTAAAGCTGCCCATAGATCTCGCGTTAGATTGCAAGAAAAATGAGCGTTCTATCGTAATCCATTCCTCATTTGTTGGTAGATTAACAGGGCGTATCTCACGTGTACCGATACCGCCTAATGCCAGACTAAGTAATTGCTCTAATGGAAAAGTATATTCATCAATCGATCTTAGTGTGCCGCTGATACTATCTTGTATTAATAGTCGAAAATCTGTTGGATGTGTAGTAGCAATAAGTTTAAAGGTTTCTGTTCCTCCTATACAGTTCTCATCACTATCTAGGCGCTGCCAAAAATGCTCTGGTATGTATAACAGTATCTTTTCATCTTCACGCACACCTATTTCAACACTTATTCCTGGTTTAAGCTCTTCATTTGCTCCTAGTGGAGGATAAAGTATATTTACTGAGCCGGTAATACCAAAATCAAGAATAGCAATATAGACCGGGTCTGTATAATTATTAGTAAGTTTTAGCGCAATATATTCACCATCTTGAAAAACTATTTGTCCTCCATTGTTGTTGGCTGCTGCTAATACCCATTGCTTATCCTTTGTCTGTCGTTTAATAGCAAACTCTATACTGCTTTTTAACTTACTATTTTCATTTCTTAGTGCGAGGGTATATTGATAGCGAGCAATTTTTTCCAAGTTATCTCTTATTTGAGCAATGGCATTATGTTTAGCTATCGGTTGGATAGGCATTAGCAATTGACCATCTTGCCCAACTACGGCCCAAATCGGTTCCGTAATCTTTTTTAATTGTGGTACATAATCTTGAGCACTTACCTCTTTACGAGGAGTAAGCAGATAGATTATTGCTTTGGCTGCTTCTTTAGTAGCAGATAGTGACGGGGATTTCTCAATAATATTTAACAGCTCTATACTATTTTCTTGATAATTTTGGGGAACATTTATATCAACACTTAGATGCATCTCACCATAAGCGTGCATTTCTGCTACTGCACGACTATTTTTAGCTACTGAATTAGGCTGGACTTCTGATATTATCCTAGCTTTAGAGATAGTTGGCTGGACCTGGGTGATCTTTATTAATCCTAATTTAGTCACTTCGTTGATCTGTTTGGTCTGTGAAGGATAGATTGCCCACTGTGAATTAATTGTCAGGCCATGGGCAGCTCCTGCTGCTAGTACTACTTCATTACCATATCGCTGTTTTACCAAGACAAATTTCATTGGATTAATATCGTTTATCCCTAATAATTCACGATCCAAATGTCCTTCCATTTGTGGGTGCTGTCTATGAAACTCTCTATTAAGTTGTAGGCTTACTTGTTCAAAGATATCACGATAGGTTGTGCCAGCGCAGCTACCATTAAGTTCTTTACTTAAAAAATAGCTTAAGGCTCCATAAATATTACCATTGTCATTATATTCAAATGCACATTCTTTATCGCGACAAGCAGCGATCAACACATATTTTTCGCTCAGTGGTAGCCAGCCGCTTTTTCCCACTTCTCTAGATAATTCGCTTATAAGTATAGGATTAATTGGTGATGGAGGTAGTTCACTAATGGGTCGTAGATCAGGCTCTATCAAACGCTGTCGCATACCAAAAATATCACGAGTTATCGTGCCAGAATGGCAACAGTCAAAA